>NZ_JBJDQL010000019.1:0-154294 GCF_044903305.1 Streptomyces sp. NPDC019531
TGCGGGCGGACACCCCCCACCCCGTCCCCTTCGCGCCGTACGCGGCTAAAGGTGCGTCCACCGTCCCCACCCCAGGGGCGCGGGGAACTGCGCGATCAGCCCCCACCGGGGCGCAGCCGACACCCCTCCTCCAGAACCCCGTGACCCGTCCCGACATCACCGGAGACAATGGACCCCGTGCGCTATCGCATCCTCGGCACCACGCAGGTACTCCGTCCCGACGGTTCGTCCGTCCCGGTCGGCGGGGCGCGGCTGCGTGCGCTGCTGACCGTTCTCGCTCTGCGGCCCGGCCGCACCGTTCCGGTGAGTGTGCTGGTGGACGAGGTGTGGGACAGTGACCCGCCCGCCGACGCCATGGGTGCGGTGCAGGCACTGGTGGGGAGGCTCAGGCGAGCGCTCGGGTCGGACGCGGTGGCCTCCGTGGACGGTGGCTACCGGCTGACCGCCGTGCCGGACGACATCGACCTGCACCGTTTCGAGCGGCTCGCCGGTGACGGGGTGCGGGCCCTGGGCGACGGTGACCCCGCGAAGGCGGCCGTGGTCCTGGACGACGCGCTCGCCCTGTGGCGGGGTCCGGCCCTGGCCGACCTGCCCGACCGTACGGCCGAGGCGGCCCGTGCCGAAGCGCGTCGCCTGGACGTTCTCCGGGCCCGTCACACGGCCGCGCTCGCCCTCGGCCACGCCGATCTGTCTCTTCCCGAACTGACCGCCCTGTGCGACGCCCACCCTCTTGACGAGCCCCTCCAGGCCCTCCGCCTCCGTGCCCTCCGCGACACGGGCCGTACGGCGGAGGCGCTGGCCGCCTACGAGTCCGTACGGCAGGTTCTCGCGGACCAGTTGGGTGCCGATCCGGGACCGGAACTGCGGGCGCTGCACGGGGAGTTGCTGCGGCCGGAGGCTGTCTCCGTGACGCCCTGGGTTCCCGGCGCGGACTCCTCCGGCCCCTCTCTTCCCGGCAACCTCCGCGCCCGCCTCACCTCGTTCGTCGGCCGGGAAGCCGACATCGAAGCCATCCGGGGCGACCTCGCGGCCGCGCGGCTCGTCACGTTGCTCGGGCCTGGCGGGGCCGGGAAGACGCGGCTCTCGCAGGAGGCCGCCGAGACCGTGCGGGACGCGGCGCGGGACGGGGTGTGGCTGGCCGAGCTCGCGCCGGTCGATGATCCGGACGCCGTGCCGGAGGCCGTGCTCACCGCCGTCGGTGCCCGTGAGACCGTGCTGTACGGCGCCGGTGCCGAGGCGATCCGTGCCGCCGGGAGCGAGCGGCACGACGATCCGGTCGAGCGGCTCGCTGAGCACTGCGGTCGGCGTCGGATGCTGCTGATCCTCGACAACTGTGAACATGTCGTCGAGGCTGCCGCCCGACTGGCGGAGACGCTTCTGGAGCGGTGTGCGGGACTGACCGTCCTGGCCACCAGTCGTGAACCCCTCGGTGTGCCGGGGGAGTTGCTGCGGCCCGTGGAGCCTCTGCCCGAGCCGGTCGCGCTGCGGCTGCTCGCCGACCGGGGTGCCGCCGCCCGGCCCGGGTTCCGGGTCGACGCCGACGAGGAGACCGCGGCGGCCTGTGCCGAGATCTGCCGTCGCCTCGACGGGCTGCCCCTGGGTATCGAGCTCGCCGCCGCCCGGCTACGGATGTTGACGCCACGTCAGATCGCCGACCGGCTCGACGACCGCTTCCGGCTGCTCACTTCCGGCAGCCGTACCGTCCTGCCCCGGCAGCAGACCCTGCGGGCCGTCGTCGACTGGTCGTGGGACCTGCTCGACGAGGAGGAACGGGACGTACTGCGGCGCCTTTCGGTGTTCGCCGGCGGTTGCGAGCTGGCCGCCGCCGAGGCCGTGTGCGGACCCGCCGCCCTGGACTCGCTCGGCTCGTTGGTGGACAAGTCCCTTGTCGTGGCCGCTCCTTCGGGGGACGGCGAGATGCGCTACCGGCTCCTGGAGACCGTCGCCGAGTACGCCGGCGAGCGACTTGGCGAGGCTGGCGGGCTGCGTGCCGACGCCGAGCGCGCGCATCTCACGTACTACCGCGAACTCGCCCGCACCACCGACCCGTTGCTGCGCGGGCCCCGTCAACTCGACGCCATCGGGCGCCTGGAGCGCGAGTACGAGAACCTCCGTACCGCCCTGCGCCGGGCCGTCGCCGGGCGTGACGAGCAGGAAGGGCTGTGTCTGGTCCTGTCGTTGGCCTGGTACTGGCAGATGCGTGACCTGCGCATCGAGGCCCGCAACTGGTCCCGCGAGGTCCAGGGCCTGGGTCCCGATCCCTTCACCGAGCCGGTCCGCCCCGCCGCACCGGTGCGGGAGCGCTGCACGGACAGCCCGCCGCCGTGGACCGGCGAGGTGCTGGAGGAGGCCCGGCGCGGCGCCCACCTCGTCCATCTGGCTTGTATGGACACCGAGTTGGACGCCTGGCAGAACCAGCACGCACAGGCCAAGCTGCGCACCATCGCCGCGACCTACGAGCCCGGCATGGCACAGACCTGCCGGATGCCGGGCTCCCTGTGGTTCTTCGCCGTCATGCTCACCGGGGACATGGACCGGCTGCGGAAGGTCATCCAGGCGACCGTCGACACCTGCCGGGCCACCCCGGGCTACGAGTGGGAGCTCGCCGCCTCCCTCCAGTGGCGGGCCAACCTGCTCGCCAACCGTTCCGACTGGGCCGGCGACGCCATCCAGGACGCCGAGGAGGCGCTGGAGATCTACGAGCGTCTCGGTGACCTGTGGGGCACCGCCGAGGCGCTCTCGGCGCGCGCCGAGGCCCATGAGCGCAAGGGCAAGTGGCATGCGGCCGCCGACGACTACGAGAGGGCGATCGAGCGGGCCGAACAGCTCGGTGCCCGCGCCCAGAAGTCCGTGCTCAACGCCCGGTTGGGCAGCGCGCTGCTGGAGACGGGGGAGGCCGAGCGCGGCGAGCTGCTGCTGCGCGAGGTGATCGCCGACCGGGAGGGTGCCCGCAACGAGGCGATGCCCGCCTCCCGGATGTTCCTCGCGGGCCGACTGGGTATGACCGGCCGCATTCCCGAGGCGCGTGAGCAACTCCGGCTGCTGCGCCAGCAGTTCGGCATCGCCCACTTCGTCATCTTCGACGCCTTCATCCTCGGCTCCGAGGCCTGGCTGGAGGCGATGGACGGCTGCTACGAGGAGTGCCTGACGCTGACCCGCCGGGCGCTGGAGAAGTCCGAGGACCCGCTGGCCCGGACCATCGCCCCGCATATGCGCACCATGTATCTGCACACCGCCGCGCTCGCCCTGGCCGCGGTGGACGGCGGCGCCCGCGCCGCTGACGGTGCCCGCTGCCTGAGGGCCGGGGACGCGCTGCTGCCGTCCAGCCATGTGCCGACGACCATCGAGCGCGAGGTGCGGACCACGGCCGAGCGGACGCTGCGCGAGGCACTCGGCGACACCGCCTACGAGTCGGCGTACGCGGAGGGCGACGGCCTCTCCCCGGAGGAGGCCGCCGCCCTGGTGTGACGCGCACCGACGCCGAACTTCAGTTCTTCGTACGGAACTTGTGGATCGCGTACGGTGCCGCCACCGCCGTGATGGCCGCGGACCAGCCGAGGGTCACCCACAGGTCGTGCGCGACCGGGCCGCCCACCATCAGTCCGCGGGCCGCGTCGGCGAGCGTGGACAGCGGGTTGTAGTCGGTGAAGTGCTGGAGCCAGCCCGGCATCGAGTTCGTCGGCGCGAAGATCGACGAGCCGAACTGGAGCGGGAACAGCACCAGGAAACCCATCGCCTGTACGGACTGCGCGTTCTTCAGGATCACGCCCAGGGTGAGGAACACCCACATGATCGAGGAGGCGAACACGGCGGACAGACCGACCGCCGCGAACAGACCGCCCCAGTGGTCGATGTCGAACCCGACCAGGACGGCGACCACCATCAGCACGGTGGTCGCGAACAGCATCCGCAGCAGTTCCACGGAGATCTTCGCGAACAGCACCGACCCACGCCCGATCGGCAGGGACCGGAAGCGGTCCATGACACCGGAGTTGAAGTCCTGGCTGAAGCCGGTGCCGACGCCCTGGGACAGAGTCATGCTCATCATCGCGATCATGCCCGGGATGACGTACTGGACGTATCCGTCCTGTCCACCGCCAAGGGCCTGTCCGATCGAGCCGCCGAAGACGTACACGAACAGCAGGGTGAAGATGACCGGCATCAGCACCGCGTCCATCATCGACTCCGGGTCCTGCCGGATCCACAGCAGGTTGCGGCGGATGAGGGCGCCGGTGTGGCGCAGATGGCCGCGCAGCGGGATCCGGGCGTCGGCGTCGATGGTGGCGGTTGCGGCGCTCATACGGCGACCTCCTCGCGGGTGTCGGTGGTGGGGGTGGGGTCCTGCGGGGCACTGGCGCGGTGGCCGGTGAGGGACAGGAACACCTCGTCCAGGCTGGGCAGTTCGGTGGTGATGGAGGAGAGGGTGACGCCGCGCGCGGTGACCGCGCCGACCACGGCGGTCAGCTGCTCGTCGCTGAGGATCGGGACGACGACCGTGCCGCTGTCGGTGTCCACGGTGCTGGTGGCGAGCCCGGTGATGCCGAGTTCGTCGATCCACCCGGCCAGCGGCCGCAGCTGCATCGGGTCGACGGGCCGTACCCGCAGGGAGCGTCCGCCGACCTTCGCCTTGAGCTCCTCGATGGCGCCGTCGGCGATGACCTTGCCGTGGTCCACGACGGTCAGCTCGGAGGCGAGCTGCTCGGCCTCCTCCATGTACTGGGTGGTCAGCAGGACGGTGACACCGTCCCCGACCATCCGCTTGACCTCGTCCCACACCTCGTTGCGGGTGCGCGGGTCGAGACCGGTGGTCGGCTCGTCCAGGAAGAGCACCTGGGGCCGTCCGATCATCGAGGCGGCGAGGTCGAGCCGCCGCCGCATACCGCCGGAGTAGGTGCTCGCGGGCCGCTTGGCGGCATCCGTCAGCGAGAACCGCTCCAGCAGCTCGTCGGCCCGGGCGCGGGCGTCCTTGCGGGGCAGGTCGAGCAGCCGCCCGATCATGTACAGGTTCTCCCAGCCCGGGAGCTTCTCGTCCACCGAGGCGTACTGGCCGGTGAGCCCGATCACCCGGCGCAGCTGGCGGGGCTGGTGCAGCACGTCGTAACCGGCGACGGTCGCCTGCCCGGAGTCGGGGGAGAGGAGGGTGGACAGAATGCGTACGAGGGTGGTCTTCCCGGCGCCGTTCGGCCCGAGCACACCCATCACGGTGCCCTCGCGCACGTCCAGGTCGACACCGTCCAGCGCCTTGGTCTCGCCGTAGTGCTTGACCAGCCCCCGCACGGATACGGCGGTGTTCCCGCCCTTGGGGTTCTTGTCGATTCGCGTCATACCGAGGACGGTGTCAGCCCTCACCGACAAACCGCCTACAGGCCGCCGACAGGCACCTACAGACCGCCGACAGGTCCGGCAGGGCGTGTGTGCGGCAGCGAAAGGGGGCGCCCGGTGATCACCGGGCGCCCCCTTCGTCGTACGACCGCTCAGTGCCGTACGGCTTCCACGTGCTCGGGCACATGGCCGGCCACGAGCCGCTCGCGGCCGGACGACATGCCACCGCGCCGTCGGTCCACGGCCGTCGCCACCCCGGCGACCCCGAGGCCGAGTACGGCCAGGCCCGCGCCCGTCAGAGCCGGGGAGGTCACGCCGAGGCCCGCGGCCAGGGCCAGGCCGCCGATCCAGGCGCCGCCGGCGTTGGCGAGGTTGAAGGCGGCCTGGTTGGCGGAGGAGGCCAGGGAGGGGGCCGCCGAGGCCTTCTCCATGACCATCAGCTGGAGCGGGGAGCCGGTGACGAAGGCCGCCGTGCCCAGCAGGACCACCGCGACCACCGCGCTCCACTGCGCGGACATCAGCACCGGGAACAGGGCGAGGACCGCGACCAGCGAGGTCAGACCGCCGAACAGGGTGCCGCGCAGCGAGTGGTCGGCGAGCCGTCCGCCCAGCAGGTTGCCCGCCGTCGCGCCCACGCCGAACAGGGCGAGGAGCAGGGTGACGCTGGAGTCGGCGTATCCGGCGGCGTCCGTGAGCATCGGCGTGATGTAGCTGTACGCGGCGAACAGCGCGCCGAAGCCCGCGACCGTCGTGCCGAGGGCGAGCCAGACCGGGACCGACTTCAGGGCGACCAGTTCGCGGCGCAGGCCCACGGCGGGGGCGTGCGCGTGGTCGTGCGGGATCAGCAGGGCCAGCGAGGCTATCGCCGCCAGGCCGATCGCGCTGACGCCGAGGAAGGTCGCGCGCCAGCCCAGGTGCTGTCCCATGACGGTGGCGACGGGCACGCCCGCGATGTTGGCGAGGGTCAGGCCGAGGAACATCAGGGAGACCGAGCGGGCCTTGCGCTCCGGCGCCACCATGCCGGTGGCGACGACCGCGCCGACGCCGAAGAAGGCACCGTGCGGCAGACCGCTCACGAAGCGCGCCGCCAGCAGAGTGTGTTCGTCGGGGGCGAAGGCGGAGGCCGCGTTGCCGATCACGAAGAGTCCCATCAGACCGATGAGGACCGTACGGCGGGACATCCGGGCGGTGACCGCGGCGAGCAGCGGGGCGCCGATCACCACGCCCAGCGCGTACGCGGAGACCAGGTGACCCGCGGTGGGGATCGAGATGTTCAGGTCGTCGGCGACGTCGGGCAGCAGGCCCATCATCACGAATTCGGTGGTGCCGAGACCAAAAGCGCCGACGGCCAGTGCGAGCAGGGCCAAGGGCATGGGAGAGCCGAGCCTTTCAGGGGAGAGCGGAGTTCCGTACGCGTTTATGTTCAAGTACGGAACAAAGACTCCCGTGCTCGGTATTCCAACGGGGTTCCGGGGGGTTACGACGAGGTGGCGATGTTCACACGGGCCGCCACCGGCAGATGGTCGCTGCCGGTGGCGGGCAGCGTCCACGAGCTCACCGGGTCGATGCCCTGCACCATGATCTGGTCGATCCGCGCCATCGGGAACGACGCCGGCCAGCTGAACCCGAACCCGCTGCCCGCGGCGCCCTGCGTGGAGCGCATCTGGGCGGTGACCGCGTTCAGCGCACGGTCGTTCATCGTGCCGTTGAGGTCGCCGAGCAGGATCTTCCGGGGGAGCTTCTCGTCCGAGATGGCCTCGCCGAGCGCGTTGGCGCTCTTGTCGCGCTGCCGTGCGGTGAACCCGGCCGCCATCTTCACCCGTACGGATGGCAGATGGGCGACGTAGACCGCGACCTGTCCGTCCGGAGCGGTCACCGTGGCCCGCATGGCCCGCGTCCAGCCGAGCTTGATGTCGACCGCCTTGACGCCTGTCAGCGGGTACTTGCTCCACAGCCCGACGGTGCCCTCGACCGCGCGGTACTTGTACGTCGACGCCAGCGCCTTCTCGTACACCGGTACGGCCGTCGTGGTCAGCTCCTCCAGGGCCACCACGTCCGCGTCGGAGGCGGCCACGTCGCGGGCGGTGCCGGACGGGTCGGCGTTCTCGGCGTTGACGTTGTGGGTGGCCACCGTGAGGTCGCCACCGGTGCCGTCCTTGTCGGAGAGCAGCCCGCCGAAGAGGTTCAGCCACACGGCCGTCGCCAGCAGCACCGCGATCAGGGCGGTCGCCGACTTGCGCACCAGGGCGAGCACGAGGAGCAGCGGAACGAACAGGCCCAGCCAGGGCAGGAACGTCTCGGTGAGACTGCCGAGGTTGCCGACCGCGTTCGGGATCTGTGCGTGCAGCAGCATGACCAGCGCGACGATCACGGCGATCGTGGCGAGGACGATCCCGCGGCGCCAGATCCGCCGGTCACCGCGCCATCCGGAGACCGTCCGACCGAGCAGGCGCTGGAACCGGCCTCTCTGGCGCTCGGACCCCGAGCCGCCGTCCGCCGTCTCCTTCACGTACGCCTGCTGCGCCATACCGTCGCCTCACTACCTGCCGTACACACCGTTCGCCCCGCTGCCGTGGGGTGTCAGACACCCCATAAGACCCTAGGGGATGATCGGCTTTCATCTCGTCGTCGCATGACGACCGTACGGGGGCGATGACGTACAAGTCGGCTTCCCGAGTTCCGGATCCCGGCGGGGAAAGCGCCCTCTGTGACCAAACGCGCACACTCGGACCGCGGAGGCCAGGGCCCGTCCGCCGGATCAGGCAGGCTTCAGGCAACGGCGCCTCGTCAACCCAGGTGAGCGGGGTGTGGTGTGTGCAGCTGCAAGGCGGAGGAGGTTAGGAACTGACGGGCCGTAGACCTTCGAGCAGACTGTCGACGATCTGCTCCGAGAGCCCCTCGGGGAGGTCCGCTTCGGGTTGCATGACCGTGCGGAACAGCATGGGGCCGACGAACAGGTCGTTGAGCAGTTCGGCATCGACATCCCTGCGGAGTTCGCCGTTGGCCTGGCCGCGGCGCAGGATGTCGACCTGCTGCTGTCGCCGGGGCGCGATGACGAGCGTCTGGTAGGCGTCCCAGACCTTCGGGCTGCTCTTCATCTGGGCGAACACACTGTGCAGCAGCGCCGAGGAACGGGTCATCAGTCCGCGCTGGCGCAACTGCTCCAGGAGCGCCACGAGATCGTCGCGCATCGAGGTGCCGGGGAGTCGGGGGTCCGGCGGCTCGGCGTTGCGCACGACGTCGACGAAAAGCTCCTCCTTGCCGTTCCAGCGGCGGTAGATGGTGGCCTTGCCGACGCCGGCGGTACGGGCGATGCGCTCGATGGACAGCTCGGCAAGCGGTACGCCGTCCTCCAGCAGCTTGATGACGGCCTCGACGATGGACCGCTCCACCGCCTCACTGCGGGGCCGGCCCCGCACGGGACCCATCTGCCTGGGCTGACTCTCGGCGAGGCCGCTCACGTCGCTCCGTCCTCTCTGTGGTCTGAGGTGATTCTCCCTGGCGTACGACGGTCTCGGAGGACCATGTCCGGCCGTCCCCCGGGGATCCCCACACCGACCGCTCGGGCCGCGGGGACCTTCCCCGGGAATCCGGGGCACCGAGGGTCCGTGGTCCGGCCCGGGTTCTCGGTGGCCGGGGTGGTGGCCGGGGCCCTGGTTCGACCCGGGGCCCCGCTGCCTCCGCCGACCGGCTCGGCCACCGACCCCCACGCTGTCACCGTCGCCTCACTCGCCCGCGGCCACCAACTCCTGTTCCTGCCGCCCCGACTGAGGGTCCGTCGGTCGCCCCGGCAGAAACAGCGCCGCCACCAGGGCGCCGATCAGGGCCACGCCCGATCCGCACAGGGCGGTGATGTGCATCGCGTGCAGGAAGGCGTCGTTGGCCGTGCCGAGCAGGGCGTCACCCCTTGGGCCCAGCTTCGCGGCGACGCCGAGGGTGGCCTCGATGGACTCGCCGGCCGTGTCGCGGAGGCCTGCCGGGAGGAGCCCCAGCTTGCCCTCGATGCCGTTGCGGTAGGCCGTCGACAGCACCGAGCCGAGGACGGCGATGCCGAGCGCGCCGCCGACCTGGCGGAAGGTGTTGCTCAGCGCGGACGCGGAGCCGGCCTTCTCGCGCGGCAGTGCCTGCATGATGACGACGGACGTCGGCGTCATGACGTGCGCCATACCGGTGCCCATCAGGAAGAACACGACCTCCAGCACCCAGATCGGCGTGTCCGCCTCGAAGGTCGCGAACGCGGCGAGCGCCCCCGCGAGCAGCAGCAGTCCCGCAGTGGTGGTGACCCGGTTGCCGAACCGGTCGACGATCAGCCGCGCCCGCGGAGCGAAGATCATCTGCGCGGCGGCCAGCGGCAGCATCAGCAGACCCGACTCCAGCGGCGAGTAGCCGCGCACGCTCTGCGTGTAGAAGATCGAGAAGAACGTCACACCCATCAGCGCGAAGAACACCAGCGCGATGGCGGCCATGGCGGCCGAGAACACCTTGTTCTTGAAGTACGTGACATCCAGCGACGGATGGTCACTGCGCTTCTCGAACACCACGAACGCGGCGAGCACGACCACTCCGGCGCCGATCGTCGACAGCACGGTCGGGTCCGTGAAGTCGGCGAGCTCGCCGCCCCGGATGATGCCGTAGACGAGAAGGACGAGCCCGACGACGGACAGGACCACACCGACGGGGTCGAGACGGCCGGGCCTCGGGTCGCGCGAGTCGGGGACCAGCCACACCATCAGCGCGAGGGCGATCAGCACGATCGGCACGTTGATGAGGAAGACCGACCCCCACCAGAAGTGGTCCAGGAGGACACCGCCGGTGATCGGGCCGATCGCGATGGCGAGTCCGACACCGCCCGCCCAGATGCCGATGGCTTTGGGCTGCTCCTCGCGCTCGAAGACGTTCATCAGGACGGCGAGGGTGGCCGGCATGACGAAGGCCGCGCCGAGGGCCATCAGCGCGCGGTAGGCGATGAGCTGCCCCGGCGAGCCGGACTCGGCGGCCAGCGCGGAGCCGATGCCGAACACGACCAGACCACCGAGCAGCACCTTCTTGCGGCCCACCCGGTCACCGATCAGTCCCGCGGTGAACAGCAGGCCCGCGAAGGCGAGCGTGTAGGAGTTGATCGCCCACTCCAGCTCGCTCTGGGTGGCGCCCAGACCGGTCGGGGCGGGGGTCGAGATCGTCTTGATCGCGACGTTCAGGATCGAGTTGTCGAGCACCACGATCAGCAGGCTCAGCATCAGCACGCCGAGGATCGCCCAGCGGCGCCGGTGCACTGCTTCCGGGATCCGGGGTTCAGGGACTGCGGTAGTCATGCGTTCGAGCGTAGGCTATTTTCGATACGGCACCGTCTCGTATCGTAATTCTTTACTGAGGCCTTACCCACAGGGGGGCCTCTGGCCCTCTCTGGCACGAGGTGCCACCATGGAGGTGATCCGGGGACGCCGTGAGGGCGCCTCGAGATGACGTAAGGAGCCGTTGCAATGACGCAGCTTTCGGCTGCCCACAACAAGCCCTCCGACGGCAGCAAAGCGCTGTACGGGGGGAAGGGCACGCGCCGCATCACTGTCCGGGACATCGCACTCGCCAAGGAGCGCGGCGAGAAGTGGCCCATGCTCACCGCCTACGACGCGATGACCGCGTCCGTCTTCGACGAGGCCGGCATCCCGGTCATGCTCGTCGGCGACTCGGCGGGCAACTGCCATCTCGGGTACGAGACCACCGTGCCCGTCACGATGGACGAGATGACCATGCTGTCGGCGGCGGTCGTACGGGGCACCTCGCGCGCCCTGATCGTCGGCGACCTGCCCTTCGGGTCGTACCAGGAGGGCCCCGTACAGGCGCTGCGCTCGGCGACCCGGCTGGTCAAGGAGGCGGGCGTCGGCGCCGTCAAGCTGGAGGGCGGCGAGCGTTCGCACGAACAGATCCGGCTGCTCGTGGAGTCCGGCATCCCGGTGATGGCCCACATCGGCCTGACCCCCCAGTCCGTCAACGCCATGGGCTACCGCGTCCAGGGCCGCGGCGAGGAGGCGGCCCAGCAGCTGCTGCGGGACGCGAAGGCCGTCCAGGACGCGGGCGCGTTCGCGGTCGTCCTTGAGCTGGTCCCGGCGGAGCTCGCGGCCGAGGTCACCCGGGTCCTGCACATCCCGACCGTCGGTATCGGCGCCGGTCCCGAGACCGACGCCCAGGTCCTCGTCTGGACCGACATGCTCGGCCTCACCGGCGGCCGGGTCCCGAAGTTCGTCAAGCAGTACGCCGACCTGCGCGAGGTGATGTCCGGCGCGGTCAAGGCCTTCGCGGAGGACGTCGTCGGCGGAACGTTCCCGCTGGAGGAGCACTCCGTCCACTAGGGCCTACGGCCCACCAGAGCCACAGTGGCACCAAGCGCCCCGCCGATCTTCCCCCGTCGGCGGGGCGCTCTCCGTGTAGGACAGGCTCCGGCCTACTGGGTGCCTACCGTCGTCGGTGTCCGACGCCGACGAAGGAGCCGCCATGACCGAGCAGACCAGCGCAGCGCCCGAGGGCTACACCTCCGTCGCCCCCTGGGTCGTCACCGACGACACGGGAGCCTTCCTCGACTTCGTCACCGAGGTGTTCGGGGGCGAGGAGCTCGGCAGGGTGGCCACCGAGTCCGGTGCGATCGGCCACGGCGAGATCAGGGTCGGCGACACCGTCGTCCTGGCCTTCGACCGGGGCGCGGACTGGCCGGTCATGCCGAGCCTGCTGCGGGTGTTCGTCGAGGACGCGGACGTAACGTTCGCCAGGGCTCTCAAGGCCGGCGCAACGGTGGTCACGTCCCTGGCGGACAGCGCCTTCGGCCAGCGCGGCGGCCGGATCAAGGACCCCTTCGGCAACATCTGGTGGGTGGTCGCCCATGTCGAGGACGTCTCCGAGGAGGAGATGTGGAAGCGGCTGCGGATGCCCGTCTACGCCGAGGCCATGCGGGTGGCGCAGGAGACGTTCGACGCGGAGATGACGGGGCGGGGGAGTGGGCGCAGCAGCGCACCGGTCAGGGAAGTCAGCCCGTCCGGCGATTGAGGACGAGGCCCAACGGGCCGACGGGGTCTGGGGGCCCGTTGGGGGTCTGGGGGCGCAGCCCCCACGGACGCGTACCCCCACCGGCCCGCACCACCTAGTCGAACCGCTCCAGATCCCGCAACCAGGCCCGCGCCGAACCATCACTCGGCGCCCGCCAGTCCCCACGCGGCGACAGCGAACCCCCGGCCGACACCTTCGGCCCGTTCGGCATCGCCGACCGCTTGAACTGCGCGAACGCGAAGAAGCGACGGCAGAACACCTCCAGCCACCTCCGGATCTCCGGCAGGTCGAACGCCCCGCGCTTGTCCTTGGGAAAGCCCGGCGGCCACTCGCCCCCCTCCACGTCATGCCAGGCATGCCACGCCAGGAAGGCGATCTTCGACGGCCGGAAGCCGTAGCGCAGCACATGGAAGAGCGTGAAGTCGTGCAGCGCGTACGGTCCGATCTTGGACTCGGTGGACTGCATCTCCTCGCCCGGCACCAGCTCCGGGCTGATCTCGGTGTCGAGGATCGCCGCGAGGATGTCGCCGGTCTCCTCGTCGAACTGCTCGCTGCTGATGACCCAGCGGATCAGATGCTGGATCAGCGTCTTCGGCACACCGGAGTTGACGTTGTAGTGGCTCATCTGGTCGCCGACGCCGTATGTGGACCAGCCGAGCGCCAGCTCAGAGAGGTCACCGGTGCCGAGCACGATGCCGCCCCGCTGGTTGGCGAGCCGGAACAGGTAGTCGGTGCGCAGTCCGGCCTGGACGTTCTCGAAGGTGACGTCGTACACCGGCTCGCCGGAGGCGAACGGGTGGCCCATCTCCTTCAGCATCAGTCGCGCGGTCGGCGTGATGTCCAGCTCGGCCGCGGTGACCCCGAGGGACCGCATCAGCCGGTGGGCGTTGTCCTTGGTGTGGTCGCTGGTGGCGAAGCCGGGCAGGGTCCAGGCGAGGATGTCGCTGCGCGGACGCCCCGCCCGGTCCATCGCGCGGGCGGCGACGATCAGGGCGTGCGTGGAGTCGAGGCCGCCGGACACCCCGATGACGACCTTCGGTCCGCCGATCGCCGCGAGCCGCTGCTGGAGCCCCGCGACCTGGATGTTGTAGGCCTCGTAGCAGTCCTGGGCGAGCCGGTCGGCGTCGGCCGGCACGAACGGGAAGCGCTCAAGGCGCCGCTTGAGGCCGAGGTCGCCCGCGGGCGGGTCGAGTTCGAAGGAGACCGTCCGGAAGTCACCGGTCCGCGCCTGATGGGTGCGCCGGTTCTCGTCGAACGTGCCCATCCGCATCCGCTCCTGCCGGAGCAGGTCGAGGTCGACGTCCGCCACCGCGTACTCGTCGCCCAGCGGGAACCGCTCGGTCTCGGCCAGCAGTACGCCGTTCTCGTACACCATGGCCTGCCCGTCCCAGGACAGGTCGGTGGTCGACTCGCCGAGACCGGCAGCCGCGTAGACGTACGCGGCGAGACAGCGCGAGGACGCCGAGCGGCAGAGCAGCTTGCGGTCCTCGGCCCGGCCCACGGTGATCGGGCTGCCGGAGAGGTTGGCCAGGACGGTCGCACCGGCGAGGGCGGCCTCCGCGCTGGGCGGCACCGGCACCCACATGTCCTCGCAGATCTCCGCGTGCAGCACGAGACCGGGGACGTCGGCGGCCTGGAACAGCAGGTCCACCCCGAAGGGCACGTCCGAGCCGCCCACCCGGATGGACCCGCCGCGCTCGTCGGCGCCGTCTCCGATCTGCCGACGCTCGTAGAACTCCCGGTAGTTCGGCGGGTACGACTTCGGTACGACACCGAGGACGCGGCCGCGATGCACGATCACCGCGCAGTTGTAGACCCGGTTGCGGTGGCGGAGCGGGGCGCCGACGACCAGTACCGGCAGCAGTTCGGCCGAGCCGGTCACGACCTCCTGGAGCGCCGCCTCGACCTCGTCGAGCAGCGCGTCCTGGAGCAGTAGATCCTCGATGGAGTAGCCGCACAGCCCCATCTCCGGGAAGACGGCGACGGCGACCCCCTCCGCACCGCACCGGCGCGCGTGGCGCAGTACCGCTTCGGCGTTGGCGGGCGGGTCCGCGATGACGGTGTGACCCGTACACGCGGCGACACGTGCGAACCCGTGCTGATAGATGGACCAGAAGTTCGACTGAGGCACGGGCCCAGTGTAATCGTCAGAGCGACGCGATGGGGTGGCGCGAGATGTCGGGCACCTCACGCCACCCCATGTGCGACTAGCGCTTCTTGTACGACTCCACGTAACCGTTCGCGGGCGTGCCCACGCCGGTCACGTCGTCGTACCCCTTCACCGCGGACAGCGAGCTGTCCTTGCCGAGGGAGCGGACCGAGGTGAGCAGCCCGTCGGTGGCGTCATAGCCGTTGGTGAAGTCGACACGGGCCACCGCGAGGCCGGAGCCCGTCGGGTTGTCCGTGACGTCGTGGAAGGCCTTCGACCCGTACTTGGCGTAGATCGACGGGTTGGCGAAGCCGATCGCCTTTCCGCCCCGCGCCTGCTGCGCCAGCGCCTGCACGGCCGCGATCACCGGCGAGGCCAGCGAGGTGCCGCCGATGCGGTACTCGCTGTACTTCTGCGACCCGTCCGGGAAGGTCTGCGTCTGCCCGACCAGGAAACCGGTGTTCGGGTCGGCGATCGCGGAGATGTCCGGGACCACGCGGTTGCCGGCGGCGTTGTTGGCCGTGGCGAGCGCGTCGGGGACGACACCCTTCTGGTAGAAGGGCTCGGCGACCGTCCTGCTGGTGCCGCCGCCCGCACCGGAGGTGAACGCGCCGGGGAAGTCCGTCCAGCTCTTGCCGTCCGCGGACAGCGTGGCCTTGTCGGTGCCCCAGCCGGTCTCCCACAGGTACTTGTCGCCCTTGCCGACGGCGAGGGAGGTACCGCCGACCGCCGTCACCCACGCCGAGTTGGCCGGGGTGTCGACCTGCTTCGTCCCGGTGTTGGCGACCTCGTCGCCGTTGTCGCCGGAGGAGAAGTAGAAGCCGATGCCCTCGACCGCGCCGAACTGGAAGACCTGGTCGTAGGCGGCCGCGAGGTCCGGCGTCTGGTTGGCCTCGATGTCGCCCCAGGAGTTGGAGACGAGGTCGGCCAGATGGTTGTCGACGATCTTGCTGAGCGAGTCGAGCAGATCGTCGTCGTAGCAGGACGAGGCGCCCACGTACGTGATGTTCGCGTCCGGCGCGACCGCGTGCACGGCCTCGACGTCGAGGGTCTCCTCGCCGTACCAGCCGGCCGCCCCGCACTCCTCGGTCTTGGTGTAGTTCTTCGGCAGGACCTGCTTCAACTGGCCGCTGGTGTAGGCCGCGTCACCGTTCTTCTTCGCGTAGGTGGCCGCGTCGAAGGCGATGGTCGGGGAGGCGTACGCGTCGGTGATGGCCACGCGCACCCCCTTGCCCGTGTACGTGCCCGCGCCGTAGGCGGAGCGCAGCTGCTTGCCCGTGTAGCCCTTGATCGCGTACGGGATCTTCGAGCCGTAGGCCTCGGGCAGGGTGCTCGCGGTGTTGGAGCCGTAGTACGAGGAGAACGGCCCGGCGTTCTTGAACACGGCGTCCGGCGGCGGCAGTTGGTCCTTGCTGCTCGCTTTGTGCGGCGCGTTGTCCAGGCCGGTGACGGTCAGTACGGCACCGTCGAGACCGGCCGGCGCGGAGGCGGCCTTGGCCGGGGCGTGGTAGGTCTTCGAGCCCTTGGTGTAGTTGTGCAGCTGGGTGCCGAAGGCCTTCTCGACGGCGGCCACCTCACCGCTGACGGCGACGTAGTGCTCGGTGACGTCCGTGACCTTCAGGCCCGCCGACGTCAGCCAGGACTTCACCGCGGCGACCTGAGCCGCGGTCGCGCCGAAGCGGTCCTGCGCCTGCGCGGCGCTCAGATACTTGCCGTACGACGCCGAGTTCGGGTCGGACACGGCCTTCGCGTAGGCGGCGAGGCCGGTGGCGTCCTTGCCGGCGAGGTAGACCCGGGCGGAGACCTGGGCGCTGTCCGAGGTGGCGCCCTTGTCGGCCTTGGCCGTGGCCCACGCAGGCTTGGTCCCGGCCAGCGTGTCGCGGTTCGGGCTGTCCGCGGCGTGGGCCGCGGGTATGCCGAGCGCCAGCGCGCCCGCGAGCATCGGCAGTGTCGCCGCCATGCTCACCCCGGCGCGCACCATGGCGCGATTGGATCTCATGGAACCCCCTGTGCGGTTCGTCGCGAGTGATCACTCGACGGTCGTCACTCTCTCGATGAACCGTTCACGTCAGGGGAATGTCAGCGTCAAGAGGAGCTCAATTAACCTAATGGCAAAGCCATTTGAGGGTTAAGCCGCTGCGCGGACCGAGGGTTAACCCTCTAGGAACGCGCTTTCGCGCCCCGCTCCTTCAACATCCCCGCCATCAGGTCGATCTCCGACTGCTGCGCGTCGACCATCCCCTGCGCGAGCCGCTTCTCCACCTTGACCGTGCACTTGTCGACACAGCCCTTCGCCATGTGGATGCCGCCCTTGTGATGGTCCGTCATCAACTGCAGATAGAAGATCTCCGCCTGCTTGCCGTTGAGCGTGCCCAGCTTCTTCATCTCGCTGTCGGTGGCCATGCCCGGCATCAGCGAACCCTCCCCGGCGGAGGGCATGTCGCCCATGCCCATCCACGTCATCGGCGCATCGGCCGACACCTTCGGCAGTCCCCACAGGTCCAGCCAGCCCAGCAGCATGCCGCGCTGGTTGGCCTGCGTCTGCGCGATGTCGTAGGCAAGCCGCCGTACCTCCACGTCCTTGGTGCGGTCGCGCACGATGTACGACATCTCGACGGCCTGCTGGTGGTGAACGGCCATGTCGCGCGCGAAACCGGCGTCCGCCGACTCGGCGGTGGGCGCGTCGGCCGAGCCGCCGTCCTCGGCGACGGCATAGGTGATCGCGCCGGCCGCGACGAGCACGCCCGCCACGGCGACGGCCACTCCCGCGAACCTCACTGCGACAGACCGCCCGTGCACGCCGCGCCCGGCTCGGGCGTCTGCTCGCCCTGCACGAACTTCTCGAAGAACTTGTCGACGTTCGGGTCGTCGGCCCCCGTCACCGTCCGCTGGTGGCCCCACGCCGACAGCATGATCGGGTCCTTCTGCTTGTCGTCCGGGCTCATCAGCGTGTACGGCGTCTTCTTCACCTTCGCCGCCAGCGCCTCGACGTCGGCCTTCGAGGCCTTGCTCGTGTACGTCACCCAGACCGAGCCGTGTTCCAGGGAGTGCACGGCGTTCATGTTGTTGAGCGCCTTGGTGTAGACGTCGCCGTTGCAGTTCATCCAGACCTGGTTGTGGTCGCCGCCGACCGGGGGCTCCATCGGGTAGTTCACGGTCTTGGTGACGTGGGTGCGGCCCAGGGTGCCCTTCCAGGTCTTCACCCCGTCCGAGCCCGTCACGAAGTGCCCCGTCCCCTTGGAGTCGGCCGCCGTGCTCGCGTCGTCGTCGGACTGCGACTGCACCAGCGCGACGGTGCCGGCGACCAGACCGGCGACCACCACCACGCTGGCGGCGATGACGAGGATCCGGTTGCGGCGCTCCCTGGACTGCTCGGCGCGCCGCATCTCCTCTATACGCGCCTTGCGTGCCGTGGCGGTGCTCTTCTTGGCGGAACCCATGAGATGTGTCCTTCTGGGGAAAAGGGATGGGCCGGACGGTGACGATCGGTCCACTGATCGTAGTGGGGCGGGAGGGGCTTCTCACAGGGAGTCCCCGGGAAACCCGGGGCACGGGGTGAGACAGGGCGGGCCGGGCATTACGTATGTCAGTCCGAGCAGGCAAGATGGGCGGAAGAGCAGTACATCTGCCGGGTGCCAGGCATTCACTCCTGCGTCGCCCGGACGATCAAGGTCGGCAACGCGCACGAAATGGTGTTGTGGTGTGATGCTCAGGTGCCCGACCGCCTCCTGCGGGACACGGAGACAGGCGGCCTGACCAGCAAGGATGGGGAAGCGGAAGATGGACAAGCAGCAGGAGTTCGTGCTCCGGACCTTGGAGGAGCGCGACATCCGGTTCGTACGCCTGTGGTTCACGGACGTGCTGGGCTTCCTCAAGTCCGTCGCCGTGGCCCCGGCGGAGCTGGAACAGGCCTTCGACGAGGGCATCGGCTTCGACGGCTCCGCGATCGAGGGATTCGCTCGCGTGTACGAGTCCGACATGATCGCCAAGCCGGACCCTTCGACCTTCCAGGTCCTGCCCTGGCGCGCGGAGGCACCCGGCACGGCCCGTATGTTCTGCGACATCCTCATGCCGGACGGCAGCCCGTCCTTCGCGGACCCGCGCTACGTCCTCAAGCGCGCCCTGGCCCGCACCTCCGACCTGGGTTTCACCTTCTACACCCACCCGGAGATCGAGTTCTTCCTCCTGAAGGACCGCCCGCTGGACGGCTCGCGCCCCACCCCGGCCGACAACTCCGGCTACTTCGATCACACCCCGCAGAACATCGGCATGGACTTCCGCCGCCAGGCGATCACCATGCTGGAGTCGATGGGCATCTCGGTCGAGTTCTCCCACCACGAGGGAGCGCCGGGCCAGCAGGAGATCGACCTCCGCTACGCCGACGCGCTCTCCACGGCGGACAACATCATGACGTTCCGCCTGGTCATGAAGCAGGTGGCGCTGGAGCAGGGCGTCCAGGCGACGTTCATGCCGAAGCCGTTCTCCGAGCACCCCGGCTCGGGCATGCACACCCACCTCTCCCTCTTCGAGGGCGACCGGAACGCGTTCTACGAGTCGGGCTCCGAGTACCAGCTCTCCAAGGTCGGTCGCTCCTTCATCGCGGGCCTGCTGAAGCACGCCGCGGAGATCTCCGCGGTCACCAACCAGTGGGTCAACTCCTACAAGCGCATCTGGGGCGGCACCGAGCGCACGGCGGGCGCGGGCGGCGAGGCCCCCTCCTACATCTGCTGGGGCCACAACAACCGCTCGGCCCTGGTCCGCGTCCCGATGTACAAGCCCGGCAAGACCGGCTCGGCCCGCATCGAGGTCCGCTCCCTCGACTCCGGCGCCAACCCGTACCTCGCCTACGCCCTGCTCCTGGCCGCCGGCCTCAAGGGCGTCGAAGAGGGCTACGAGCTCCCGCCGGGCGCCGAGGACGACGTCTGGGCCCTCTCCAACTCCGAGCGCCGCGCCATGGGCATCGAGCCCCTGCCCCAGAACCTCGGCGAGGCCCTCACCCTGATGGAACGCAGCGACCTGGTCGCCGAGACACTCGGCGAGCACGTCTTCGACTTCTTCCTGCGCAACAAGAAGAGCGAGTGGGAGGAGTACCGCAGCGAGGTCACGGCCTTCGAGCTGCGGAAGAACCTGCCGGTGCTGTAGGGGCGGGCCCCAGTGGGTGGACCCCCCGTCCCGGAGGCAGTCGCGTCCAGGACGGGGGGTGCGGTGCGGGTGCTACCAGGTCCACTTCTGGTCGGTGTTCGTCGAGCACGGCCACTGAATGGCCTTGGCGCCGATATCGGTGGTGGACTGGGGAATGGCGAGGCACTTGTCGGTGGCCAGGTTCCGCAGCCGGTCGACGCTGTCGTGGATCCAGACCTGCTCGTTGCCCGTGGAACAGGTCCACTGGATGGCCTGGGTGGCGTCGGTGGTGGTGCCGCTGGGGATGGCGAGGCACCTGCCGCTGTTGGCGTTCTTGACGCGGTAGCGGTCGTTGTTTCCGCCCGCCACCTTCTCCAGGTGCCACTGCTGCTCGGCGCCGGTGGAACAGGTCCACTGGATCAGACCGGTGCCGTTGTCCTTGCTGGCCTGAGGCACGGCCAGGCACCTTCCGGTCCCCTGGTTTTTCAGGGGGCGGGCGGCGGTCACGGCCGCGTCGACCCAGGAGGCCAGGTCGTCGACACGGGCGGCGATACCGCCGGTGCGGGTCTCGGTCGCGTCCGTGGCGAAGCAACCGCCCTGGTACGAACGGCTGTTGAGGGCCACCAGCTGGTCGGCGCCGTTCACCGTGCGCACCACCGGGCCGCCGGTGTCGCCGGCACACGCGGCCACGCCCTCC
Organism: Streptomyces sp. NPDC019531; assembly: GCF_044903305.1. Lineage (NCBI taxonomy): Bacteria > Bacillati > Actinomycetota > Actinomycetes > Kitasatosporales > Streptomycetaceae > Streptomyces > Streptomyces sp. NPDC019531. Next base: position 20,325 of record NZ_JBJDQL010000019.1, read on the forward strand.
TTGCCGGTGACCGTGGCCGTGGTGGTGTCCGCGGCGTCCACCGAGAGCGCGCCGGCGTGCAGCTGAAGGGGCGCCCACTCGGTCTGGGTGCGCCCGTACCCGGCGAACTTCAGCTCCTCGCCCACGGCGGGCGCGGCGGTGGCCAGGGCGACGGGGGTGACATTGGTGACCGCCTGGTTGAGCCGGGCCAGGACCACGTCACGGTCGGTACGGGGCACCAGCTCCACGACCTCGCGCACCGCGCCCGCCGTGGTGGTGAGGTCGGAGCGGCCGATGGTCGCGGTGGTCGTCAGCGCCGGCTTGCCCGCGGGCACGGCCGGGTTTGTGGCCGTCTGATCGTCGGCGAAGCAGCTCGCCCCGGTGAGCAGCCACTGAGGAGCGACCAGGACGCCGGAGCAGCCGCGGTCGTGATCGCCGAGGACGAGCTGCGCCGTGTAGCCGAACGTGGCGTCCGTGACGGCGGGGCCGGTGACGGCCGGCGCGGGCACCGCGAAGAACGCGAGCGGCGCTGCGGCCAGGACCATTGCCAGTACGGCTCTACGTGCCTGTCTGGAGTGTCGCAAGACGGGATTCCTTGAGCTGGAGGTCGGATGTCGGAGGTGTGCCGGGGCGGGGGCCGGCACACCTCACTCTCTCCACTCCGTGAAGCACGCATGGGATGAGGGCCGAGGTTCTGATGTGAGGTCGATCACCGTCATCGAAGGTTGTACGGAATTCGATGAACAAGCGATGACGAATGAGGACGGCCGGCCTACTGTCCGGCCGTCCTCGCCACCACCTGGTGCAGGGGCTCCGTCTCGCGGCGCTTGTACTCCTGGATCGCCCAGCCGTTGCCGTCCGGGTCCTTGAAGTACATGAAGGTGGCGCCGTCCTGAGGGGCGAACTGGACGGGTTCACTGACGTCCAGGCCGCGGGAGGTCAGCTCGTCGTAGGCGGCCTTGGCGTCGGTGACGCAGAGCTGCATGCCGTGGTAGGTGCCGGGCTGTGGGGCTCCCGTGGGCACCTGGAGGCCGTCCACCAGGGCGATCGAGCAGCCTGAGCCGGGTGGCGTGAGCTGGCAGATGCGGACTCCCTCCATGACCTCGCCGTCCAGGTCCACGTGGAAGCCGACCTTGTCGCGGTAGAACTCCTTCGCCCGGTCCACGTCCGTGACGGGCAGCAGGATGACTTCGAGGCTCATGTCCATGGCGTGACTCCCTTGTCGACGTCAGTACGGCCGTCCTCAGAAGCGCCACCGCGTCTGGCTGAACGGCTGTCCCTTACCGAAGCCGAAAACCGTGCGCGGCGCCACCGCATAGACGACGGCGTGGCCCGGACCGTGATGGAAATAGCCCTCCCGCACCTCGAAGCGCCAGAAGTCGCCGTACTTCGCCTCCCACGCGGCGGCCAGCTCCCGCAGACGCGTGTCGTCGGACACCCGCACCGCCTCGCCCTCCACCACCAGGTCGTAGCCCTTGTCCCAGATGTTGGTGCCGGTCGTCAGGGTGACGTGGGGGTTGTGCGCGAGGTTCTTCGCCTTGCGTTCCTCGGGGCCGGTGCAGAAGTGCAGCGCGCCATGGGCCCACACCGCGGGCAACGGCGTGACGTGCGGGCGCCCGTCCGGTCGTACCGTCGAGATCCAGAACAGTTCGGCGGCGGCCAGCAGCGACTCGGCGTCGGGCCAGGAGTGTGCCGTCGCGTCGGCGTCGCTGTAGCGCGGGTCGAGGTGGGTCTCGGGTTCCTTCTCGGTCATCACAGAGCCTCCGGCTCGGGGAACACCCGGGCCACCGCGGCGGTCCGGCTCGACACTCCCAGTCTGCCGAAGGCGTTCTCCAGATGCTTGCGAACGGTGCCGGACGACCACATGCCAGCGGTGAACCGGTACGTCGTCCTCTCCCGGGGCCGAGTCGGGCGACACGATCCTCACGGACCCGTCCCGGCCACGACGGTCGTGGTGATCCGCCGAACCGACCCTCACCACAAAACCACCGCCCCGCGCCCCGGCGCTTCTCCCAGGCTCTCCGGTTAGGCTCGATCGACACGACCTTGATCGGACGGGAGGCCGGGGATGACGGCGGCGCCGGGGCGCAGGAGCAGTACCTTCACGCGGCTGCTGCGGCACGGTTTCACCGATCCGTCGGCGGCCGAGCGGCTGCTGGAGAGCGCGGAGCTGAGCGCCGTACGCAATGACCCGGTGCTCCTTGAGGCCCTCGGCGCGACCGCCGACCCCGATCTCGCGCTGCACGGTCTCGTACGGCTCCTGGAGGCGCAGCCCGGCCGGGAACTCCTCGACACGGTGATAGCGGCGAAGCCGCTGCGCGACCGGCTGCTCGGGGTGCTCGGGGCGTCCGCCGCGCTGGCCGAGCATCTCGCCCGGCATCCCCGCGACTGGCACGCGCTCGTCACCTACGAGCCCCGCGATCTCCACCCCGGTGTCGAGGAGTTCGAGCGCGGGCTCGCCGAGGCCACCGACCCGGTCTCGCTGCGCGTCGCCTACCGTCGCTGTCTGCTGTCCATCGCCGCCCGTGACGTGTGCGGCACCACCGACCTCGCCGAGACCGCCGCCGAGCTCGCCGACCTCGCCACCGCGACCCTGCGCGCCGCGCTCGCCATAGCGCGGGCGGCCGCTCCCGAGGACGCCGCGCTGTGCCGGCTCGCGGTCATCGCGATGGGCAAGTGCGGTGGTCACGAGCTGAATTACGTCTCCGACGTCGATGTGATCTTTGTCGGTGAGGCCGTCGACGGGGCCGACGAGGGCAAGGCCCTGCGTGCCGCCACCAAGCTCGCCTCGCACATGATGCGGGTCTGCTCCGAGACCACCGTCGAGGGGTCCATCTGGCCCGTCGACGCCAATCTGCGGCCCGAGGGCAGGAACGGCCCGCTCGTCCGCTCCCTCTCCAGCCACCTCGCCTACTACCAGCGCTGGGCCAAGACATGGGAGTTCCAGGCCCTTCTCAAGGCCCGCCCGGTCGCCGGTGACATCGAGCTCGGCGAGCAGTACGTCGAGGCACTCGAACCCCTCGTCTGGAAGGCCGCCGAGCGCGACAACTTCGTCGCCGACGTGCAGAAGATGCGGCGGAGAGTCGTCGAGAACATCCCCGTCGCCGAGCTCGACCGGCAACTCAAACTCGGCCCAGGGGGCCTCAGGGACGTCGAATTCGCCGTGCAGCTCCTGCAGTTGGTGCACGGCCGCGAGGACGGCTCGCTGCGCAGCGGCACCACCCTCAACGCCCTCCAGGCGCTCGCCGTCGGCGGTTACGTCGGCCGCGTCGACGCCGCACAGCTCGACGAGGCCTACCGCTTCCTGCGCTCCATGGAGCATCGCATCCAGCTCTACCGGCTGCGCCGCACCCACCTCGTCCCCGAGGACGAGGCCGACCTGCGCCGCCTCGGCCGCTCGCTCGGTCTGCGCGCCGACCCGGTGACCGAGCTGAACCGCGAGTGGAAGCGGCACGCCTCGGTCGTACGACGACTGCACGAGAAGATCTTCTACCGGCCGCTGCTGGACGCCGTCGCCCAACTCGGGCCCGGCGAAGCCCGGTTGAGCGCCGGAGCGGCCCGCGAACGCCTGGTCGCGCTCGGATACGCCGACCCGGCCTCCGCCCTGCGTCATCTGGAGGCCCTCGCCTCCGGTGTCACCCGCAAGGCCGCCATCCAGCGAACTCTCCTTCCGGTACTGCTGGGTTGGTTCGCCGAATCCGCCGACCCGGACGCCGGACTGCTCAACTTCCGCAAGGTGTCGGACGCGTTGGGCAAGACGCCCTGGTATCTGCGGCTGCTGAGGGACGAGGGCGCCGCCGCCGAGAACCTCGCCCGGGTCCTGTCCGCCGGACGTCTCGCCCCCGACCTGCTGATGCGCGCCCCGGAAGCGGTGGCGCTCCTCGGGGACGGAGACGGCGGCGGCCTCGACCCGCGCGGCCGGGCCGGACTCGAACAGGAGATCCTCTCCGCGGTCGGCCGCGCAGAGGGCGCCGCCCAGGGCGTCACGGCGGCCCGTGGAGTCCGCCGCCGCGAACTCTTCCGTACGGCCGCCGCGGACATCGTCGGCTCCTACGGCACCGAGACCCAGCCCGCCGAACCAGACCAGGGCGTCCTGATGGACCGGGTCGGCGACGCGGTGTCCGACCTGACCGCCGCGACCCTCGCCGGCACCCTGCGCGCGGTCGTGCGGGAGGGCTGGGGCGACACCCTGCCGACCCGGTTCGCCGTCATCGGCATGGGCCGCTTCGGCGGTCACGAACTCGGCTACGGCTCCGACGCGGACGTCCTGTTCGTCCACGAACCGCGCGACGGTGTCGACGAGCGGGAGGCCTCCCAGGCCGCCAACAAGGTCGTCTCCGAGATGCGCCGGCTGCTCCAGATCCCGAGCGCCGACCCGCCCCTGCTCATCGACGCCGACCTGCGTCCGGAGGGCAAGTCCGGGCCGCTGGTACGGACGTTGACGTCGTACGAGGCCTACTACCGCCGCTGGTCCCTGGTCTGGGAGTCGCAGGCGCTGCTGCGGGCCGAACCGGTCGCCGGGGACGAGGAGTTGGGCCGCCGCTTCGTCGAGCTGATCGACCCCCTCCGGTACCCGGCGGCAGGGCTCGGCGACGACGCCGTACGCGAGATCCGGCGGCTGAAGGCACGGATGGAGTCCGAGCGGCTGCCTCGCGGGGCCGACCCCAAGCTGCACACCAAGCTCGGACCCGGTGGGTTGTCGGACGTCGAGTGGACCGTCCAGCTGCTCCAGATGCGGCACGGAGCGACGGAGCCGGGGCTGCGGACCACCCGTACCCGTGCGGCGCTCACTGCCGCGCGGGCTGCCGGGCTGATCTCCGAGGAGGACACGCAGGTGCTCGACGAGGCCTGGGTGCTGGCCACTCGGGTGCGTAACGCGGTGATGCTGGTGCGGGGGCGGGCCGGCGACACGTTTCCGACCGAGGCGCGGGAACTTGCCGCGGTGGGCCGGTACCTGGGTTATGGGCCGGGACATGCCGGGGACATGCTGGACGACTATCGGCGGACTGCTCGGCGGGCCCGGGGCGTGGTGGAGGATTTGTTCTACGGGGCGTAGCGGGGTCCGGTTTTCGGCTGCGGGCCCGTCTTCACGCCGGACCTGATCGAGACGTGGATCGACTTCAAGCGGACGAACGAGATCGCCGGGGTCCGGATTTCGGCCGCGGGCCGGTGGGGGCTTGTCGCGCCGTTCCCCGCGCCCCTTTGGTCAAGCCGCTGAACGAGCCGGCAGCGTGCCCTTGTCCGGGGCCGGGACCACCCTCGGCAGGGCGTACGGCAGTGCCCCGTACCAGAGACGGGCCACCGTGAAGCCGAACAGGAGGCACAGGATGCCGCCCACCGCGTCGAGCCAGAAGTGGTTGGCGGTGGAGACGATGACCAGGAGCGTCGCCGCCGGGTAGAGGAGGCCCAGGACACGCACCCACGGCACCGACGCCAGCGCGAAGATCGTCAGGCCGCACCACAGGGACCAGCCGATGTGCATGGACGGCATCGCGGCGTACTGGTTGGACATGTGCTTGAGGTCACCGGAGGCCATCGAGCCCCAGGTCTGGTGGACCATGACCGTGTCGACGAAGTGCCCGCCGTTCATCAGCCGCGGGGGTGCGAGGGGATACAGATAGTAACCGACCAGTGCCACGCCCGTAGTCGCGAACAGGACCAGGCGCGCCGCCGCGTAGCGGCCGGGATGACTGCGGAAGAGCCAGACCAGGACGCTCAGCGTCACGATGAAGTGCAGCGTCGCGTAGTAGTAGTTCATGCCGACGATGAGCCAAGTCATCGAGTTGACCGCGTGGTTGACGGACTCCTCGACCGCGATGTCGAGATGGTGCTCCATCCGCCAGATCCAGTCGGCGTTGCGCAGCGCCTCCGCCTTCTGCTCCGGCACCGCGTTGCGGATGAGTGAGTACGTCCAGTAACTCACCGCGATCAGGAGGATCTCGAACCAGAGGCGCGGTCGGGGCGGGGTGCGCAGCCGACGAAGGAATCCGGGCCGGTCCGAGGCCGTGACGGAGCCCGGAACGGCCGTGTTCTCACGGTCTTCCAGACTGGTCACGGTCGAGTCACCCATAGACACAAAGTCTGCCAGAATTGCCCTACCCCACCGATCATCCCCTGGTCGGGTTCGGGGCGCATGTCCTACGACGGGAAGACTGTCCCTTTCTCCTACCGGCGCACTGGTTCAGGCCCGGTTTCTCCGCCCTACGAACGAGAGCGGTCCCCAGGGGCCGAAGCCGTCGAACCCCGCACCACCAGCTCCGGCATGAACACGAACTCGCTGTGCGGCGCGGGCGTTCCGCCGATCTCCTCGAGCAACGTCCGCACAGCCGCCTGTCCCATGGCCGGCACCGGCTTGCGGATCGTCGTCAGCGGCGGATCGGTGAAGGCGATCAGGGGGGAGTCGTCGAAGCCCACGACCGAGATGTCCCGCGGCACGTCCAGGTCCCGCTGCCGGGCCGCCCGTATCGCGCCCAGTGCCATCATGTCGCTCGCGCAGACCACCGCCGTGCAGTCACGGTCGATGAGGGCCGTGGCGGCCGCCTGGCCGCCCTCCAGGGTGTAGAGCGAGTGCTGGACGAGGTCCTCCTCGACGGTCGCCGAGGCCAGGCCGAGCTGGTCCTGCATGGTGCGGACGAAGCCCTCGATCTTGCGCTGCACCGGCACGAAGCGCTTCGGGCCGAGGGCCAGGCCGATCCGGGTGTGGCCCAGCGACACCAGGTGTGTCACCGCCAGCGACATGGCCGCGCGGTCGTCGGGGGAGATGAACGGCGCCTGCACCTTCGGCGAGAAGCCGTCGACCAGCACGAACGGCACACCCTGCGCCCGCAGCTGCTCGTAGCGCTGCATGTCCGCGGAGGTGTCCGCGTGCAGCCCGGAGACGAAGATGATCCCGGCCACGCCCCGGTCGACGAGCATCTCGGTGAGCTCGTCCTCCGTGGAGCCGCCCGGGGTCTGGGTGGCGAGGACCGGGGTGTAGCCCTGCCGGGTCAGCGCCTGCCCGATCACCTGGGCCAGGGCCGGGAATATCGGGTTCTCCAGCTCCGGGGTGATCAGGCCCACCAGGCCCTCGCTGCGCTGCCGCAGACGGACCGGGCGCTCGTAGCCCAGGACGTCGAGTGCGGCCAGCACGGACTGTCGGGTGGTGGCGGCGACGCCGGGCTTCCCGTTGAGGACGCGGCTGACGGTCGCTTCGCTCACCCCCGCCTGGGCGGCGATGTCGGCTAGCCGTGTGGTCACGGCACCGGACTGTACCGGCCGTATCGTCATCGCGGTCCCTCTGTTCTGGTCGGCTCCCCTTGTCCCGCAAGGAGATGATTCCCCCGCGGGTATGGGATGGCAAGAGCTTGCAGAGTCTTGCACAGTCGCCCCGGCCCTGCTTCATCCCTGTAAACAAGGGTCTCACGAGGGTCGCCGACAGATCACGCCCGGATAACTTCAGGAGGCTCTTGCAGTTTTTTGCTGCAAGGTCTTTCGTGAGGCTTGCATCGCTGTTACGTTCGGCCACGCCCGGCGGAGAAGGTGGACGGGACCCCCTTCGCAGCACAGCAGCACACGGGCTTTCACCCTCAAGGAGAACTCATGCGGCGTGGCATAGCGGCCACCGCGCTGGTGGCGTCCTTCGCCCTCGCGGCGACGGCCTGCGGCGGAAGCGACAGCGGCGGCAAGGCCGACGGTCCGGTCACCATCACCTGGTGGGACACCTCCAACGCCACCAATGAGGCGCCGACGTACAAGGCCCTGATCAAGGACTTCGAGGCCGCCAACAAGGACATCAAGGTCAAGTACGTCAACGTCCAGTTCGACCAGGCGCAGAACAAGTTCGACACCGCCGCCGGTGCCTCCGGCGCCCCCGACGTGCTGCGCTCCGAGGTCGGCTGGACCCCGGCCTTCGCCAAGAAGGGCTACTTCCTGCCGCTGGACGGCACCGAGGCCCTCGCCGACCAGGCCAAGTTCAAGTCCAACCTGATCGAGCAGGCCCAGTACGACGGCAAGACCTACGGCGTTCCGTTCGTCACCGACACCCTCGCCCTGGTCTACAACAAGCAGCTCTTCGAGAAGGCCGGCGTCGAGGCCCCCAAGACCTGGGACGACCTGAAGAAGGCCGCCGCCACCATCAAGACCAAGACCGGCGTCGACGGCTACTGGGGCTCCACCCAGGCCTACTACGCCCAGACCTTCCTCCACGGCGAGGGCACCGACACCGTCGACGCGGCCGCCAAGAAGATCACGGTGAACTCGGCCGCCGCCAAGAAGGGCTACGGCACCTGGCTGAGCCTCTTCTCCGGCAAGGGCCTGCACAAGGCCGACACCACCGCCGACGCCTACGCCCACATCCAGGACGCGTTCGTCAACGGCAAGGTCGCCGCGATCATCCAGGGCCCCTGGGAGATCACCAACTTCTACAAGGGCTCCGCGTTCACGGACAAGTCCAACCTCGGCATCGCCACCGTCCCGGCGGGCTCCACCGGCAAGGCGGGCGCCCCGACCGGCGGCCACAACCTGTCCGTCTACGCCGGCTCGGACTCCGCCCACCAGAAGGCCGCGCTGAAGTTCGTCAACTTCATGACCTCCGCGAAGTCCCAGTCGACCATCGCGCTGAAGAACTCCACGCTGCCCACCCGTGACGACGCGTACACCACCGAGGTCAAGGCAGACCCGGGCATCGCCGGATTCCAGACGGTCCTCTCCGCCGCCCAGCCGCGCCCGGCGCTGCCCGAGTACAGCTCCCTGTGGGGCCCTCTGGACATCGAGCTGCCCAAGGTCGCCGGCGGCAAGGAGTCCCTGGACAAGGGCCTGAGCAACGCCGAGGTCGCCATCGCCAAGCTGGTGCCGGACTTCAGCAAGTGAGCGCGTGGCCGCCGGATCTCCCGATCATTGGGGGGAGAGATCCGGCGGCCACCGGCCTGCGCCCCACCCGTGAACCGCAGAACTCATCGAAGGTTGTCGAACCATGACAGTCGCCATCGACCGCGCGACCGGCAAGCGACGCGGTGACCGCGAACCCCGGCCCGGACTCGGCCGGCGCCTGAAGCACGGCTACCAACGCCACTGGTACGCCTACGCGATGATCACCCCGGTGGCGATCGTCCTCGGCGTCCTCGTGCTCTACCCCCTGGTCTACGGCGTCTACCTCACGCTCACCGACGCCAACAGCCTCAACACGGCCCGCACGATCGGCGTCAACCACATCGACGCCACCTACAAGTTCATCGGCCTCGACAACTACGCCGACATCCTGTGGGGCCCGACGGCCTACGACCGCTTCTGGTCGCACTTCATCTGGACGATCGTCTGGACCGCCCTCTGTGTCACCCTCCACTACTGCATCGGCCTCGGCCTCGCCCTGCTGCTCAACCAGAAGCTGCGCGGACGCACGCTGTACCGGCTGATCCTCGTCCTGCCCTGGGCCGTGCCGACCTTCGTCACCGTCTTCGGCTGGCGGTTCATGCTCGCCGACGGCGGCATCGTCAACACCGCCCTGGACGCACTGCACCTGCCGTCGCCCGACTGGCTGGAGGACACCTTCTGGCAGCGGTTCGCCGCGATCATGGTCAACACCTGGTGCGGAGTGCCGTTCATGATGGTCTCGCTGCTCGGCGGACTCCAGTCCATCGACACCTCGCTGTACGAGGCCGCCGAGATGGACGGCGCGAGCGCCTGGCAGCGCTTCCGGTACGTCACCCTCCCGGGGCTCAGGAGCGTCAGCTCCACCGTCGTACTGCTCGGCATCATCTGGACGTTCAACCAGTTCGCCGTGATCTTCCTGCTGTTCGGCAGCACCGCACCGGACGCGCAGATCCTCGTCACCTGGGCCTACTACCTGGGCTTCGGACAGCAGCCGCGTGACTTCGCTCAGTCGGCGGCGTACGGCATCCTGCTGCTGGCCATCCTGATCGTCTTCACCTCCTTCTACCGCCGCTGGCTGAACCGCAACGAGCAGCAGCTCGCGATCTGAGGCAGGAGCTCCCATGAGTACGACCGCTGTCGAGACCCCGGCCGCAGCGCCCGAGGCCGCGTCTTCGCGGGCCCCCCGCCGGACCCGGCGCCGCGGCGAGCAGAGCCCCGCCGGCTCCCTCGCCTCGCACGGCATCCTGATCGTCGCGAGCCTGATCGCGCTGTTCCCGATCCTCTGGCTGCTCTTCCTGTCCCTCGGCCCGGACAAGGACGACTATCTCCACCCGGGCGGCATCTGGAAGAAGATGACGTTCGACAACTACTCGTTCGTCCTCCAGCACACGGAGTTCTTCGACTGGCTGAAGAGCTCGATGATCGTCTCGCTCGGGACCTCGTTCATCGGTGTGCTGATCGCCGCGACCACCGGGTACGCCGTCTCCCGTATGCGCTTTCCGGGCTACCGGAAGTTCATGTGGGTGCTCCTGGTCACGCAGATGTTCCCGGTAGCCGTACTCATGGTGCCGATGTACCAGATGCTCTCGGACCTGCAGCTCATCGACAGCTACCTTGGACTCGTCCTCGTCTACTGCTCGACCACGGTCCCGTACTGCGCGTGGCTGATGAAGGGCTACTTCGACACCATCCCGTTCGAGATCGACGAGGCCGGACGGGTCGACGGGCTGACCCCCTTCGGCACCTTCGCACGGCTGATCCTGCCGCTCGCCAAGCCAGGGCTCGCGGTCGCCGCGTTCTACAGCTTCCTCACGGCCTTCGGTGAGGTCGCGTTCGCCTCCACGTTCATGCTGTCCGACACGAAGTACACCTTCGCGGTGGGGTTGCAGAGCTTTGTGAGCGAGCACGACGCCCAGCGGAACCTGATGGCCGCGACCGCCGTGCTGATCGCGATACCGGTGTCGGCGTTCTTCTACCTGGTGCAGAAGAACCTCGTCACCGGGCTCACCGCCGGTGGAACCAAGGGATAGACCGTCACTCGACTGCGACGCCGTTGTGGCTTGTCGAGCCCACGCGGCGGGAGCCGCAGATCCAACACAGCCCCGCGTCCCTACGGGCGCGGATGGCGGCCGCGGTGTCCATCCGACCCCGCTGTCACCGCGGCCGCCCTTTCACCCCCATACCTTTGACCTGATGACTCCGTTACGTACCAAGGACGCCATGAGCCAGCAGCACTACGCCACCGCCCCGGCACCGATCCCCGCCAAAGCCCAGCGCAGCGACTGGTGGCGGGACGCGGTGATCTACCAGGTCTATCCGCGCAGCTTCGCCGACAGCAACGCCGACGGCATGGGCGATCTGGAGGGCATCCGCACCCGACTGCCGTATCTGCGCGACCTCGGCGTGGACGCCGTGTGGCTCAGCCCCTTCTACGCCTCGCCGCAGGCCGACGCCGGCTACGACGTCGCCGACTACCGGGCCGTGGACCCCATGTTCGGCAACCTCCTGGACGCCGACGCGCTGATCCGGGACGCCCGCGGGCTGGGGCTGCGCATCATCGTCGACCTGGTGCCCAACCACTCCTCCGACCAGCACGAGTGGTTCAAGCGGGCGGTCGCCGAGGGCCCGGGGTCGCCGCTCCGGGACCGCTACCACTTCCGGCCCGGCAAGGGCGAGAACGGCGAACTGCCGCCCAACGACTGGGAGTCCATCTTCGGCGGCCCCGCCTGGACCCGCGTCGAGGACGGCGAGTGGTACCTGCACCTCTTCGCCCCCGAGCAGCCCGACTTCAACTGGGAACACCCCGCCGTCGGCGACGAGTTCCGCTCCATCCTGCGCTTCTGGCTGGACATGGGCGTGGACGGCTTCCGCATCGACGTGGCACACGGCCTGGTGAAGGCGGAAGGCCTGCCCGACCTGGGTTCCCACGACCAGGTCAAGCTGCTGGGCAACGATGTCATGCCGTTCTTCGACCAGGACGGCGTCCATGAGATCTACCGCCAGTGGCGGCTGATCCTGGACGAATACTCCGGCGATCGCATCTTCGTCGCCGAGGCGTGGACCCCGACCGTCGAGCGCACCGCGAACTACGTCCGCCCCGACGAACTGCACCAGGCCTTCAACTTCCAGTACCTGAGCACCGCTTGGGACGCCGAGGAGCTGCGTGGGGTCATCGACCGCACGCTGGAGGCGATGCGCCCGGTCGGCGCCCCGGCCACCTGGGTGCTGTCCAACCACGACGTCACCCGCCACACCACCCGCTTCGCCAACCCGCCCGGCCTCGGCACCCAGATCCGCACGGCGGGGGACAGGGCGCTGGGCCTGCGCCGCGCCCGCGCCGCCACGCTGCTCATGCTCGCCCTGCCGGGATCGGCGTACGTCTACCAGGGCGAGGAACTCGGCCTCCCGGACGTCGTCGACCTCCCCGACGAGGTCCGCCAGGACCCGGCGTACTTCCGCGGCGCGGGGCAGGACGGCTTCCGCGACGGCTGCCGGGTGCCGATCCCGTGGACGCGCGAGGGATCGTCGTACGGCTTCGGCGCGGGCGGGAGCTGGCTGCCCCAGCCGTCGGACTGGGCCGACCTCAGCGTGGAGGCCCAGACCGGCGATCCCGACTCCACCCTGGAGCTGTACCGCTCCGCCCTCGCCGTCCGCCGCTCCCAGCCCGACCTGGGCGCGGGCGACGCGGTGGAGTGGCTCCGGGCACCCGAGGGCGTCCTCGCCTTCCGGCGCGGAGAGTTCGTCTGCGTCGCGAACACCGGCACGCAATCGGTGACGACTCCGGCATACGGCCGGCTGCTGCTCGCCAGCGGAGAGGTCGCCGAGGCCGACCGCGACGCGAAGGTGCCGGCCGACACGACCGTGTGGTGGACGACGGCCTGAGCACATACACGGATCACCGGGCCCCGAGAGGGCCCGGTGATTTTTTGTCGGGCGTGTCGATCGGCGGAAGCCGCGTTCGACGCTTGGGTGAAAGGGCGCGCACAGCGCCCCGCACCCGAGGAGAGACCATGCAGATCCGCGCCCGCCTCAGCATGAGTGCCGACGGCTATGTGACCACCCCGAACGGCTGGCCCGCGCTCACCGCCGACCCCGCGTTCGTCTCCGGCCAGAGCCACGGCATCCGGGAGTTCCTGGCCGACTGCGAGGCCGCGCTCATGGGCCGGACGACCTTCGAGCCCGCCCTGACAAACAACCGGTGGCCGTGGCCGAACCTGGATGTGTTCGTCCTCGGCTCGCACCGCCCGGAGGGCACCCCCGACCACGTCACCACCGACAGCGACCCGGCCCGGCTGCTGGAGAGGATCCGCTCCGCCAACCGCGGCGGCGACGTCCATCTCATCGGCGGCCCGCGCACGATCGGCACCTTCCACGCCCTCGGCGCGCTCGACCGCCTCGAACTGGTCGTGCTGCCCATGCTGTTCGGCGGCGGCATGCAGCTCACCCCGGCGCTCAGCCCCGAGACCGGCCTGACCTTCCAGAGCCAGCGGGCGCTGCCCGGCGGGTCGGTGGAGATCGTCTACTCCTGCGGGGGCAGTCGTGGCGGCCTTCCGGGCATGCCCGCCAGCCAGGTGTGAAAGTTCTTGCCGTTACTTTCACGACCCTTGCTGTAAATGTTGCGGCAGCGGTACGTTCTCGCCGGCGCCAGGCAAAGACGCCTGGCCGTCTCGCAAGGAGTACCCCCACGTGATATCGAGATGGTCCATCACCGCGACCGCCGCCGCCCTCGCCGCCTCGGTCGCCGTCCTCACCCCCACCACCGCCCAGGCCTCCCCACCAGGCACCAAGGACGTCACCGCGGTCCTCTTCGAGTGGAACTTCGCCTCCGTCGCCAAGGAGTGCACCAACACCCTCGGCCCCGCCGGATACGGCTACGTCCAGGTCTCCCCGCCCGCCGAGCACATCCAGGGCTCGCAGTGGTGGACCTCGTACCAGCCGGTCAGCTACAGGATCGCGGGGCGCCTCGGTGACGCCACCGCCTTCCAGAACATGGTCAGCACCTGCCACGCGGCCGGAGTGAAGGTCGTCGTCGACACCGTCGTCAACCACATGTCCGCGGGCAGCGGCACCGGCACCGGCGGCTCGTCGTACACGAAGTACGACTACCCGGGCCTGTACTCGTCGTACGACATGGACGACTGCACGTCCACCATCACCGACTACACCAACCGCGCCAACGTCCAGAACTGCGAACTCGTCGGCCTCGCCGACCTGGACACCGGCGAGGAGTACGTCCGCGCCACCATCGCCGGCTATATGAACTCCCTGCTCGGCTACGGCGTCGACGGCTTCCGTATGGACGCGGCCAAGCACATCCCGGCGGCCGACCTCGCGAACATCAAGTCCCGGCTCAGCAACACGAGCGTCTACTGGAAGCAGGAGGTCATCTACGGCAGCGGCGAGGCGGTCCAGCCCACCGAGTACACGGGCAACGGGGACGTCCAGGAGTTCCGTTACGCCTACGACCTCAAGCGGGTCTTCAACAACGAGAACCTCGCCTATCTGAAGAACTACGGCGAGGGCTGGGGGTACATGAGCAGCTCGGTCGCCGGTGTCTTCGTCGACAACCACGACACCGAGCGCAACGGCTCGACCCTGAACTACAAGGACGGGGCGAACTACACCCTGGCCAACGTCTTCTTGCTTGCCTATCCCTATGGCGCCCCGGACATCAACTCCGGCTACGAGTGGTCCGACACGGACGCCGGACCGCCCAACAACGGCTCCGTGACCGCCTGTTGGCAGGACGGCTGGAAGTGCCAGCACGCCTGGCCGGAGATCATCCGCATGGTCGCCTTCCGCAACGCGACCCGCGGCGAGTCGGTCACCAACTGGTGGGACAACGGCGGCGACGCGATCGCCTTCGGGCGCGGCGCCAAGGGGTACGTCGCCATCAACCACGAGTCGAGCAGCCTGAGCCGGACCTACCAGACCTCGCTGCCCGCCGGGACGTACTGCAACGTGCAGAACAACACCAGCGTGACGGTCGACTCCAACGGCCGGTTCACGGCCACCCTCGGGTCCAACACGGCGCTGGCGATCTACGCGGGCAAGGCCAGTTGCTGAGCAACTGACGGGGAACGTGGGATTGACGCTCAAGGAGTTGTCGTCCTACGTTCCCTGCTGTCTCTGGGAGCGCTCCCACCCCCTTCGTCAAGGAGTGCGTCATGCAGCGCAGACTCAGCAAGTGGGCGGTGAGCACGGCGGCGGCCCTGCTCACCGTCGCCGGCGTCACAGCCGCCGACCTGCCCTCCAGGGCGGCCGCCACCACCGCCACCATCAACGGCGCCACCACCTACCAGCCCATCGACGGCTTCGGTTTCTCCGAACACTTCGGCCGGGCCGCCGTCATGAACGGCTCCGAAGGTCTGTCGGCCGAGCGCCAGCGGGAGTTACTCGACCTGCTGCTCAGCCGCACCACCGGCGCGGGCCTGAGCATCCTGCGCCTCGGCATCGACTCGGGCATCCAGCCCACCGACCCCGGCGGCCCGAACGCCACCCCCAAGTACACCTGGGACGGCTACGACAAGGGCCAGGTGTGGCTGGCCAAGGAGGCCAAGGCGTACGGCGTGAACCGCTTCTACGCCGACGCCTGGACCGCGCCCGGCTATATGAAGACCAACGGGACGGACGCCAACGGCGGCACCCTCTGCGGCCTGGGCGGTGCCACCTGCGCGAGCGGGGACTGGCGTAAGGCGTACGCCGACTTCCTTGTCCAATGGGCCAAGTTCTACGGCCAGGAGGGCATCGGCATCACCGACATCGGCTTCACCAACGAACCCGACTGGACGGCGACATACGACTCGATGCGGCTCACGCCCGCCCAGGCGACGGAGTACGTGAAGTTCTTCGGGCCGGTGGCGAGCGCCGCCGGATACAAGGTCGCCTGCTGCGACTCCTTCGGCTGGACCCAGCAGAAGGCCTACACCAGCGCGATCGAGGCCGACGCGACCGCGCGCGGTTACGTGACCACCCACACCGGCCACAACTACGCCAGCGCGGTCGACAGTCTGCTGCCGACCCGGAAGCGCACCTGGATGTCGGAGTGGTCGCCCAACGGCACCACCTGGAACGAGAGTTGGGACGACGGCAGCGGCTACGACGGCTTCACGGTCGCCTCCGCCATCCATGACGCCCTCACCAAGGGGAACGTCAGCGGATACGTCTACTGGTACGGCGCCTCCCTGGGCGCGACCCGGGGTCTGATCCAGATGGACGGCGACAGCTACCACGTCTCCAAGCGGCTGTGGGCGATGGCCAACTACAGCCGCTTCGTCCGCCCCGGCGCCACCCGCATCGGTGCCACGACTCCCGACAGCGCGCTGAAGCTCTCGGCCTTCCGCAACACCGACGGCACGGTCACGGTCGTGGCCCTGAACTCGGCCACCACGGCCAACCAGGTGTCCTTCAGCCTCCAGAACACCGGGATCACCAGCGGAACGGCGACGCCGTATCTGACCAACGCCTCCAGCAGCACCGCCCGTCAGGCCGCCGTCCGCGTCCGCGGGGGCTCGCTCACGGCCACGGTCCCGGCCCGCTCGCTCGTCACCTACACCATCCGGCGCTGAAAGTTCTTTCCATCTGTTTCAGGACTCTTGCTGTAAGCCTTACGGCGGCGATACGGTCACGCGGGGTCGGACCCACAGAGCCGTCATCGCAAGGAGTCCACGTCAGTGATACCGAGATGGCCGGTGCCGTCGAGGCGCCGCAGCACGCATGCCGGACGGGTCGCCGCGGTCACCGTGACCGCGCTGGCCGCAGCGCTCGTCCAGCCGCTGTCCGCCCAGGCGGACACCCCGCCCCCGCCGCCCTCCGACGCGAAGCTCGCCGCGGAACCGGCCCGGCACGACGACACCCGTGAGCAGTTCTACTTCGTCCTGCCGGACCGCTTCGCCAACGGCGACACCGCGAACGACAAGGGCGGCCTGACCGGTTCCCGCCTCTCCACCGGCTACGACCCCACCGACAAGGGCTTCTACCAGGGCGGCGACCTCAAGGGTCTGACCAAGAAGCTCGACTACATCAAGGGCCTGGGCACCACCGCCATCTGGATGGCCCCGATCTTCAAGAACCAGCCCGTGCAGGGGACCGGCAGCAACGCCTCGGCCGGTTACCACGGGTACTGGATTACGGATTTCACCCAGGTCGACCCGCACTTCGGGACCAACCAGGACTTGGAGAACCTCATCTCCAAGGCCCACACCAAGGGCATGAAGGTCTTCTTCGACGTCATCACCAACCACACGGCCGATGTCGTCGACTACGAGGAGAAGTCCTACGACTACCTCTCCAAGGGCGCGTTCCCGTATCTGGCCGAGGACGGCGAGCCCTTCGACGACTCCGACTACGCGGACGGCACCCAGGACTTCCCGGACGTCGACGCCGACTCCTTCGCGCGGACGCCGACCGTCACCGCCGCCACGAAGGACACCAAGGTCCCGTCGTGGCTCAACGACCCGACGATGTACCACAACCGCGGTGACTCCACTTTCGCCGGCGAGAGCTCCGAGCAGGGCGACTTCTCCGGCCTCGACGACCTGTGGACCGAGCGTCCCGAGGTCGTCAGCGGCATGGAGAAGATCTACGAGAAGTGGGTCAGGGACTTCGGCATCGACGGCTTCCGGATCGACACCGTGAAGCACGTCGATATGGAGTTCTGGACCCAGTGGGCCACGGCCCTCGACGCCTACGCCGCCAAGCAAGGCCGCGACGACTTCTTCATGTTCGGCGAGGTCTACTCCGCCGACACGTCGATCACCTCGCCGTACGTCACCCAGGGCCGCCTCGACGCCACGCTCGACTTCCCCTTCCAGGAGGCGGCACGGCAGTACGTCTCCCAGGACGGCAGCGCGCAGAAGCTGGCGGCGCTCTTCGGTGACGACTACAAGTACACGACCGACAAGGCCAACGCGTACGAGCAGGTCACCTTCCTCGGCAACCACGACATGGGCCGCCTCGGGTACTTCCTGAACCAGGACAACCCGAAGGCGACCGACGCCGAGCTGCTGGCCAAGGACGAGCTCGCCAACGAGCTGATGTTCCTCAGCCGCGGCAACCCGGTCGTCTACTACGGCGACGAGCAGGGCTTCACCGGCTCCGGCGGCGACAAGGACGCCCGGCAGACGATGTTCGCGTCGAAGACCGCCGACTACCTCGACGACGACGAGCTCGGCACCGACCGCACGCACGCGAGCGACGCCTACGACACGAGCGCACCGCTCTACGAGCAGATCAGTGCTCTCGCCAAGCTCCGCAAGGCCAACCCGGCCCTCACCGACGGCGTCCAGACCGAGCGCTACGCGGCCGACGGCGCGGGGATCTACGCCTTCTCCCGCACCGACGCCACGACGGGGCAGGAGTACGTCGTCGCCTTCAACAACGCGAGCGAGGCCAAGTCGGCGACGTTCGTGGCCGGTTCGGCCTCCATGGCGTACCACGGCATCTACGGCAGCGACGCGTCCCTGAAGTCCGACGCCGACAAGAAGCTCACCGTCACCGTCCCGGCCGGCTCCGCGATCGTCCTCAAGGCCGCCGCGAAGCCCGCCAAGGCGGCCACCGCGCCGACGGTCACCCTCAAGGCCCCGGCCGCCGGCGCCACCGGCACCACCGAGATCAGCGCCGATGTCGACGGCGGTCAGCTCAACCGCGTCGTGTTCGCCGCCCAGGTCGGCAACGGCAAGTGGAAGACCCTCGGCTCCGCCGACCACGCCCCCTACAAGGTCACGCAGGTGATCGACGAGGACGTACCGGCCGGAACCGCCCTGCGCTACAAGGCGGTTGTCGTCGACTCCGCGGGACGCACCGCCAGTGCCCTCGCCGAGTCCACCAGCGGCACCCCGCCCGCCGAAGAGGTCCCCACCGCCTCCTCCCGCGACTACGCGGTCGTCCACTACAAGCGCGAGGACGGCGACTACGACGACTGGGGCCTGTACGCCTGGGGCGACCTCGCCGACGGCGAGGCCACCGACTGGCCGAACAGCCACCCCTTCACCGGCCGTGACGCCTACGGCGCCTTCGCCTACGTCAAGTTGAAGACCGGCGCCTCCAACGTCGGCTTCCTCGTCATCGACAAGGACGGCAACAAGGACGTCTCCGCCGACCGGTCGATCGACGTCACCAAGACCGGTGAGGTGTGGATCGAGCAGGGCAAGACGGATGTCCTGACGGAGAAGCCGGACTACCCGGCGCAGGACACGACCAAGGCCGTCCTCCACTACCACCGCGCCGACGGGAACTACGATGGCTGGGGGCTGCACGTCTGGACGGGCGCCGCGAACCCCACCGACTGGTCGAACCCCCTGGAGCCGGTGAAGACTGACGCCTATGGCGCGGTCTACGAGGTACCGCTCATCGACGGTGCCACCAGCCTCAGTTACCTCATCCACAAGGGCGACGACAAGGACCTGGCGACCGACCAGTCGCTCGACCTCACGGCCAACGGGCATGAGGTGTGGCTGTTGAACGGCCAGGAGAAATACCTGCTGCCGCAGCCCGCGGGCTCCGCGGCCGCCCTCGACCTGACCACCTCCAAGGCGGTCTGGATCGACCGGAACACGGTCGCCTGGAACGGCTCCAACGCCGCCGCCTCCACCCAGCTCCGCTACAGCCGCGACGGCTCGATCGCGGTCAGGGACGGGGCGTTGACGAGTGACGACGAGCGCTGGCTGCGGCTGACCAAGACCAGCCTCACCGACGCCCAGAAGGAGAAGTTCCCGCACCTGAAGGCGTACACCGCCTGGACCGTCGACGCCCGTGACCGCGACCGCGTCCGCGAGGCGCTGAGTGGCCAGGTCGTCGCGTCCCAGCTGTCCGCGAACGGCGCCGTCCTCGCGGCGACCGGCGTCCAGATCGCCGGTGTCCTCGACGACGTGTACGCGAGCGCGACCAAGGCCGACCTCGGGCCGACCTTCGACAAGAGCGGCCGTCCCACGCTGTCCGTGTGGGCGCCGACCGCGCGGAGCGTCGCCCTGGAGCTCGACGGCTCCACGGTGAAGATGAAGCGCGAGGCGAAGACCGGTGTCTGGTCCGTCACCGGGCCCAAGTCCTGGAAGGGCAAGGAGTACCGGTACGTCGCCAAGGTCTGGGCGCCCAGCGTCCAGAAGGTCGTCACCAACAAGGTCACCGACCCCTACTCGGTCGCCCTGACCACCGACTCCGAGCGCAGCCTCGTCGTCGATCTCGACGACAAGTCCCTGGCCCCGTCGGGCTGGACGTCGTACACCAAGCCCAAGGCCGTTCCCCTCAAGGACGCCGAGATCCAGGAGCTGCACATCCGGGACTTCTCCGTGGCGGACACGACGGTCCCGGCGAAGGACCAGGGCACCTACCTCGCCTTCACCGACAAGGACAGCGACGGCTCGAAGCACCTCAAGGAGCTGGCGAAGTCGGGCACTTCGTACGTGCATCTGCTGCCGGCGTTCGACATCGCGACCATCCCCGAGAACAAGTCCGATCAGGCGACCACCGCCTGCGACCTCGCCTCCTACCCGGCCGACTCCGACCAGCAGCAGGAGTGCGTCGCGAAGACCGCCGCGAAGGACGCCTACAACTGGGGCTACGACCCGTACCACTACACGGTCCCGGAGGGCTCCTACGCGACGGACCCGGACGGCACCGGACGTACGGTCGAGTTCCGCAGGATGGTCAAGTCCCTCAACGAGGACGGACTGAGGGTCGTCATGGACGTCGTCTACAACCACACCGCGGCGAGTGGACAGGCCTCCGGGAGTGTGCTCGACCAGATCGTGCCCGGCTACTACCAGCGGCTCCTCGCCGACGGCTCGGTCGCCAACAGCACCTGTTGCGCGGGCACCGCGACCGAGAACGCCATGATGGGCAAGCTGGTCGTCGACTCGATCGTCACCTGGGCCAAGGAGTACAAGGTCGACGGGTTCCGCTTCGACCTCATGGGCCACCACCCCAAGGCCAACATCCTGGCCGTGCGCAAGGCCCTCGACGCGCTCACCCTCAAGAAGGACGGCGTCGACGGCAAGAAGATCATCCTCTACGGCGAGGGCTGGAACTTCGGCGAGGTCGCCGACGACGCCCGCTTCGTGCAGGCCACGCAGAAGAACATGGCCGGCACGGGCATCGCGACCTTCTCCGACCGCGCCCGTGACGCCGTACGCGGCGGCGGACCCTTCGACGAGGACCCCGGCGTCCAGGGCTTCGCGTCCGGGCTGTACACCGACCCCAACTCGACCACGGCAAACGGGACTTCGGAGGAACAGAGGGCCCGCCTCCTGCACTACCAGGACCTGATCAAGGTGGGTCTGACCGGCAACCTCGCGAAGTACCGCTTCACCGACACCGACGGCAAGGAGGTCACCGGCGCCGAGGTCGACTACAACGGCCAACCGGCCGGATACGCGGACGCGCCCGGCGACGCCCTCGCCTACGCCGACGCGCACGACAACGAGTCACTGTTCGACGCGCTGACGTACAAGCTGCCCGCGGGCACCAGCGCCGCCGACCGGGCCCGGATGCAGGTCCTCGCCATGGCCACGGCCGCCCTCTCGCAGGGCCCGGCGCTCTCCCAGGCGGGTACCGACCTGCTGCGCTCCAAGTCCCTTGACCGCAACTCCTACGACAGCGGTGACTGGTTCAACGCCATCCACTGGAACTGCCAGGACGGCAACGGCTTCGGCGGCGGACTGCCCATGGCGGCCGACAACGCGTCCAAGTGGCCGTACGCCAAACCCCTGTTGGGCTCGGTGGCGGTGGGCTGCGCGCAGATCGAGGGGGCCTCGGCCGCGTACCAGGACCTGTTGAAGATCCGTACGACGGCGAAGGCCTTCTCGCTCGGCACGGCGGACCGGGTGCAGTCGCAGCTGTCCTTCCCGCTGTCCGGGAAGGACGAGACGCCCGGTGTGATCACGATGGAACTCGGGGACCTGGTCGTCGTGTTCAACGCGACACCGAAGGCCCGGAACCAGCAGGTCGGCGCCCTTGCCGGAAGCGCATACCGGCTGCATCCCGTGCAGACGGCAGGCGCGGACCCTACCGTCAAGGGGGCGTCCTACGAGAAGGAATCGGGCACCTTCTCCGTTCCCGGGCGGACCGTGGCCGTATTCATCCGCCATCCTTAGGAGAACGCATAACCTTGGTGGAGCAGACCCCGACCCCGGTCTGCTCCACCGGTGTTGCCCGAGGGGTGACAGATGGACGCAAAAGGCAAGCTGACCGGCACGACCGTGATGGTCGTGGACGACGTGGAGGCCAGCCGGTACGCCATGAGCACCGTGCTGAGCCGCGCGGGGCACCGGGTCGTCCCGGTCGCCACCGGCGGCGAGGCCCTCGCCGAACTCGACGTACGGCTGCGCAAGGGCACTCTGCCGGACGTGGCCCTCGTCGACGTGGGCCTGCCCGACATGAGCGGCTTCGACCTGTGCCGGCTGTTCAAGGAGCGCCCGCACACGGCCGGGATACCCGTGGTG
Source organism: Streptomyces sp. NPDC019531 (assembly GCF_044903305.1). Classification (NCBI taxonomy): domain Bacteria; kingdom Bacillati; phylum Actinomycetota; class Actinomycetes; order Kitasatosporales; family Streptomycetaceae; genus Streptomyces; species Streptomyces sp. NPDC019531. Next base: position 42,587 of record NZ_JBJDQL010000019.1, read on the forward strand.
CACTTCTCGGCCTCCGCCGTGCCCCCGGCCGTGCACTGCGCGGGCATGGACATGGGGGTCGAGGCCTATCTGAAGGTGCCCGCCGAACCCCTGGAGATCGAGGCGGTGGTCCGGGCCGCCGTACGCAACGCTCAACTGCGGGCCGGCGACCGGGCGTTGGTACGACGGCTCACCCTGCTGTCGGAAACCATCGTGACCATTCAGTCGGCCCGTACCCTCCAGGAGCTCTCCGACGCGGCCGCCGAGGGCGTCTCGCGGCTCACCGGCACCCCCGCCGCCGTCTTCGTCCTCGACCAGGACGACCAGCTCTACCGTGGCCTGTCCCGGGACCGCATCCCCGTCGCCCTGCCGGACGAGGGTGCCGACCGGGCCGTCGCGGGGCTGCTGCGCCGGCTCACCCGGGGCCAGGCCGGCGTGCAGCTGACCACCGTGCCCGCGCCGCTGTGGCCCGCGGGGTTCTTCCGGCCCGGCGTCGAGCACGACGCCCGGCTCGCGCTGGTCGTCACCCAGGACGGCAGGGCACCGGTGTGCCTGGCCGCGCCCGCGCGCGGGATGCGCAGGGTGGGCCTGGAGGGGGAGACCCTGCTGGCCCAGCTCGCGCAGGCCACCGCGCTGGCCGCCGAGCCACTGCTCATGTACAAGGTCGAGCGGCATGTCGCCCTCACCCTCCAGCACAGCTTCCTGCCCCAGCCGCACCGGCTGCCCGACCTGCCGGGCCTCGACGTCGTGGTCCGGTATGTCCCGGCCTCCCGGCAGACCGAGATCGGCGGTGACTTCTATGCCGCGCTCCGCGTGGACGAGGGGGCGCTCACCGCGGTCGGCGACGTCGTCGGGCACTCCCTGGACGCGGCGACCGTCATGGTCGAGCTGCGGCACGCGCTGCGGGCCTACGCCGTCGACGAGAGCGACCCGGCCGTCCTCGCCGAGCGCCTCGACCGGATGCTCCACCGGTACCACCCCGACACCACGGCCACCGTCTGCCTGGCCCTGATCGACCCGGAGACCGGACGCACCCGGATCGCCAACGCCGGGCACATCCCGCCGCTGATCGTCCGCGACGCCGGCACCGCGGACTACGCCAAGGCCGCGGGGCCGCTGCTCGGCGTCGGGCTGCCCCATCCGCCGGCCACCGAGCTCTTCCTCGAACCCACCGACCGGCTCCTCATGGTCACCGACGGCCTCATCGAGACCCGGGGCACCGATCTCACGGCCTCCCTGGAACAGCTCCGAGCGGCCTCCTCGGGCGCCCTGCCCGGCCTGGACGCCCTGTGCGACACCCTGCTGGGCACCTTCGGTCACGACCGGGAGGACGACATCGCGATGCTGGCGCTGCGGCTAGGGGGTGTCTGACAATTCCCGCCCGCCCCGCGACGCCTGGCACGCACGCTCGCCGCGGGGCCCGCCCTCCGGGCGGACGACGGGAATTGTCAGACACCCCTAAGCTGACCTGTGACGTCGTAGAACAGGAGTGCCCATGCCACAGATCACCGTCGACCACTCACGTTTCGTCTCGTTCGACCGGGAGGCCTTCGCGCGGGGCCTGCACACCGCTCTCGTCGAGATCGCGGCCGCCAAGCCGGAGGCCTGCAAGACGCAGTTCCGGGCAAGCGAGGTCACCGCGTTCGGGTACGAGGACCCGGGCGAGCACGGACACACCGTCGTGCACGTCACGATGGGTCTGCTCGCCGGGCGCACCGAGGAGACGAAGGCGAAGCTGACCGAGGCGGTCCTGGAACTGCTGCGCGAGCACATCGAGGACGACGGGGGCGCCGTTCTGCACGCCTCGGCGGAGGTCCGGGACCTCGACGCCTCGTACCGCAAGTTCGAGCGCTAGGACTTTCAGGACGCCAGGGCGATCAGCCGGGTGGCGAGGTCGGTGAACGGGCCGTCGTTCGGCTCGTCCTTGAGCAGGGTGCGCAGGAGCGCGGTCATCTCCTCGTCGAAAGCCGCGCTCACGGCGGCCAGCGCCGCGAAGTCGTGCACCAGCTTCACCTCCAGCTCGGCGCGCGGGACACGCCGGCCGTCCAGCCAGAGCAGGGCCGTGGACTCGACGAGCGAGATCCAGGAGCGGACGACCATCTCCAGTCGCGCGGGCGGGTTCTCCACCCGCAGATGCGACAGGATCTGCTCGTAGGCGACCTGTCGTACGGAGTCGACGAGCGCGTTCGTCGCCGAGACGTGGCTCATGGAGTGGGCTCCGCCCACGGAGACCGCCGGCCCGCCGCGCATCAACGCCGAGAAACCCGGCCCGTGTTGGTCCACGAAGTCGAAGAACCGGCGCATCACCCGCAGCAGCCGCCCGCCCAGCGAGCCCTCGTGCGGCTCCTCGAACCGGCTCGCCAGATCCTGCGCCGCCCGCTTCAACGCGGCCTCGTACAGGCTGAGTTTGCCGGGGAAGTAGTGGTAGACCAGCGGTCGCGAGATACCGGCAGCGGACGCTATCTCGTCGATGGAGACCTCGTCGGGCGAGCGGCGGGCGAACAGTTCGAGGGCGACGCCGATCAGTTGCTGACGCCGTTCCTCGACTCCCATTCTTCGGCGGACCCCGGTAGTCATGCGAACACCTTACCGATCGAATCCGGCCCGGAACGGTCCGGTCCGGCCAGGGGTGTTCACACATCCGGCACGAGTCGGCCACTTCGCACTACCGAAGCCCGCTCACGACCTGCCCGTCCTCCAGAGTGCCCTTCAGACCGGTCTGAGCGCCTTGCTTCGCCTTCACCGCCAGCAGATTCCCCCGCGCGGAACCGCGGACGTCACCCGTCGCGCTGATCGACGACGTCCCCCGGCTGCCCGCCGCCAGCAGGTACCAGGACCCGCCCGCCGACTTCCACAGCACCCCGGCCAGCACCTGCGGGTCCTTCGCCCCGCACGACGGCACGTTCTCGGCCTTCGCCGCGACCGCGCCGTATGTCCCGCCCGGCGTGTGGAACTGGGCCAGCACCCGCTCGCCGCCGCCCTGCCAGGTCTCGGCCCGGGTGCACACCCAGTCCGCCGTCCCGCTCGCGTCCGGCAGCGGCTGCGCCGCATAGGCCCAGGCGTTCACCCCCCGCACCCCCGAGGCACGCATCGCACCGAGCGAGCAGGCGTACGGCGCCCAGGCGCGCAGCCCCTGCGCCCCGGACGCGTCCTTCACTGACCCGGGGCGGCCGGTGGTGAGGCGGGCCGGGACCAGTTCACCGAGGTCGGTCAGCAGCCGGGTGCCGGAGGCGTCCGTCAACTGGAGCACGTTCCACGAGGTGCAGGCGCCACTCTGCGCGGGGCCGGCCATCGGCGCGGTGGTGCCGTCGGTCAGGGCGAGGGCCATGGCGCCGGAACCCGGCTTCATCAGGTCCCGCTCGGCGGCCTTCGTCACCCAAGGCGCCGTCAGATAGCGGATGTTGCCGTCGGAGCGGCCCAGGACGACCGCGCTCGCCTCGGCCCGGTCCGCGCCGTCGACCCGGGCGAAGTCGAGCGCGGCACCCTTGGTGCTGTCCCTCGGCTCGGCGTAGCGGACGATGCGCAGACCGTCGTAGAGGATCACCACGCGCGCACTGTCGACGGTCCCGGCATACAGGAGCTGCGGTGGGCCGGACGGGCCGCCCGACGGGGTGCCGGGGGTGGCGGAGACCTGGACGGTCTCGCCGGGCCGGGCCCAGACGGCGAGGGCGCGGCGCAGCAGGGCGCTGTCGCCGGTGAGGTCGCCGCGCGCCGGCCACACGGAGAAGTCGGTGCGGGCCGAGGACTCCCACGCGACGGCCGGGACCTTGAGCAACAGGGACGGGTCCAGGGCGGCCTGGGCGGCCGGGTTCTGCGCGTACGAGGGAGCGGCGGCGCCGTCCGGGCCCCAGCCGTCACCGGGCATCCCGAGCAGCGCCCCGCACACCGCGACGGCCGCGGCGGCGGCGAGCGCGGCCTTCATGTGCTGCCTGCGCCGCATCAGGTCGGTGGGCCGGGCCTGTAGCGAACAGGGGTCGAACTCGGGGGAGTCGAGGAGGGGGTACTGGGCCGTCGCGGAGTCGGCCTCGTCGAGAGCCGCGTCCACGTCGTCCACGGCGGCCGCGGTCAGCACCTGGCGTACGTCGCCGTCGGGGAGCTTCTCCAGGCCGCGCAGGACGTAGGCGGCGCGGGCAGGTCCTGAAAGGGCCGAGAGGGCCTGGTCCAGGGCGAGTTCGTCGGCGCCGCCGGAGCGGGGGAAGAGGCGCAGGCCCCACACCTGGGGAAGCAGCGGCGGGAGCTGGGAGCGCTTGGGCCACGCCTTGCGCTTGAGCGGCAGGCCCGCCTCCAGTGCCGTACGCACCACCTGGAGACGGACGAAGGCGTAGCCGGGGTCACCCTCGCGGCCGCTCGCCTGGGCCGGGATCACGGGAGTCGCGGCGCGGCCCCGGGGCAGGGCGCGCTGGGTGAGAGCGTGCGCGGTCAGGACCCGCCGGTTGCGGCCCAGGCCCGGCGGCAGCACCAGATAGGCGAGCCGGACCAGCCGGGGGTAGTGCTCGACGAGAGCTGCCTCGGCCTGCTCGACGTTCACGACGGGGTCGGTGGCGGAGCCTGAGGCGGGTGCGGGGCGCGGGGCGACATCCTGTGACTGCACGTTCAGCAGAACGAGCGAATCGTCGGTTGGTCACCGCCGCGGTCGCGCCCCCGCGGGGCGGTGCGGGAGGGTGAGGTGCCCCGCTCCGGTGACCGATGCGATGCGGAGTGCCCCAGGGAGCCCGCGTGACCTGCGGGGCGATGCAGTCCACGGCTCTACGGCACCTCGCGGGACGTGATCATCGCCGCTCGGGCGCGTCAGTCCGCCTGGGCGACCAGGGCGCGCGCGTAGTTCGCCATCGACCGCTGATAGCGCGGCAGATGAGGAGCGAGCGCGCCCAGGACCAGCGACAGCCCCTCGCGGTCCCGGCCGAGACTGGACAGGCACAGCGCCAGAGTGGCCCGTACTGCGTCGTCCAACTCGTCGGAGGGACCGTTGAGTTCGGGGGTGAGCAGCTTGACGCCCTCCTCCGCCTGTCCTGTGTTCCGGAGCGAACTGGACAGCTGGATCTTGGCGCGGCGGCCCCTGTAGCCGTTCTGCTCGCTGAGCCCCTTCGCGAGCGCCTCCCGGTACAGCGGAACCGCCTTGTCCGAGTGTCCCGTCGAGTCCCAGGCGCAGGCCCGCTCGAAGAGGCCGAGCGGACTGCCGTCGGGCAGCTCGGCCGCGAGCGCGTCGATCACGGCCCGGAAATCTGCCGCCCGCTCCTGCGGATGGTCGTCCAGAGTCGCCCAGGCGGCGAGCACCCGCTGTTCCCAGTCCTCGTTCACCGGCACACTTTCGCACAGCCGTACCCGTGGCGACACCAGGATTTGAGCGTCCCGCGCCGCACAGCCGTATGGGAGGAGACGGGCCCCCGCCGGGACCCGAAGGAATGGACCGTGACCGGAGGAACAGATGAGGACTACCCGACCGATGCTCGCGCTGACCGGCGCGGCCGCGGTGCTGGCGCTGGCGGGCTGCGGAGCCGGCGGTGACGCGAAGGCCACCGCAGCGGTGCCGTCGACGGCCACCGGCAGTCTGGAACACCTGGCCGCCGAGGTGAAGTGCACGCCCAACATCCAGATCGACGCCGACGAGCTGCGCCAGGCCCTGTGCAAGAAGGCCGCCGACGCTGACGACAAGTTCGTCCTCGCCACGTTCTCCACCGACCGCGGCCAGCGGGAGTGGATCAACACCGCGAAAGACTACGGCGGTTACTACCTCGTCGGCCGCAAGTGGGTCGCCGTCGGCCACCAGGACGTGGTCAAGACGCTGCGCGCCACCCTCGGTGGGGATCTCGAAGTGGGCACGAACCACTCCGCGCACACCGGTCACTGACCTTCCGGACAGAAGAAAGCCGGCGGTGGGAGATCCCACCGCCGGCTTACTCAGTTCTGGGTCACTGGCACTTCTTGCCTGAGTTGATGCAGTTGACCACCTTGTTCATCAGTTTGTTGCTCATGACGTTGATGAAGTCGTCGTGGTCGGTGATGGGCTTGTGCAACTGCTCCGGGAAGCCATCCACCGCGTACGGGTTCTGGACCTGACCGTTGGCGATGGTCGGAGCCTGGATGTTGTACACGAGACGCATCTGGAGCTGCGGGATCGCCTTGAAACCGTTGGCACAGCTGCCGTCCTGCTGGACGAACGCCACGTGGTCACGGTGGTTGGCGCTGTCGATGTTCTGGCCGTCCCAGCAGCTCTGGAAGTTGAACGTCCGCACCACCTGGCTGCCCTGCGGGCAGATCACGTACTTGTCCGTCACCTGCCGGTCCTCGAAGCCGGTGCAGCTCCACGAGGTGTTGGCGTTCGCGGTGCCGTTGGTGAAGGCCTTGGCGTCACCGGTGATGATGCGCAGCAGCTTCGGCATCGCGACGACGTTGCTCGTCCGGTTGCCGACGAACTTGATCTCCGCCTGGCTCGCCTTCAGGATCTTGCCGACGTTGCCCTCGGCGCCACCGCCCAGGTCGCCCGCGTCGAACTCCTGCGTGCCGTCCTGGAGACGCAGCACCGGCCAGTAGTAGGTGGACTTGTCACCCTGGTTCTGGCAGCTCGTGCCGGCGTTCTGCAGGTCCTGGTCGCTGGCGAAGGCGTCGTTGCCCTGGTTGCCGACGTAGTCGTGCGTGTGGTGCGCGCCGTTGTCGACACCCGGGGCGACGATCAGGTTGTCGGAGTTGAACAGGTTGTTCTCGTTGACGCCGCACTTGGTGGTGAAGGAGCCCTTGGAGCCGGAGTTCCCGTTGGCGGCCAGTCCGGTCTGCAACCCGCGGGAGTTGGGCTGGACGTCGTTGATGTTGACGAAGTCGTCGGCCACCGGTCCCGCGGCGCCGTTGCCGTTGTCGCCGGCGTTCTGGTCCCCGCCCTGGTCCTGGCCGTCACCCTGGTTCTGACCGTCGTTGTTCTGGTCGTCGCCCTGGTTCTGGTCGCCCTGGTCCTGGCCGTTGTTGTTCTGGCCGTCGCCCTCACCGGCGTTGGTCTGCGGGTCCGCGGTCTGCGTGGTGCAGGCGGCCAGCTGGCTGAGCGAGCTGTTGAACTGCCCCCCGACCCGCTGGATGTCGATGCGGATCCGGTCGATCGTGGCCGCCCGCTTCTCCTTCAGAGGGCCGACGATGGCGTTCTGGACGAAGCCCGAGTCGCCTGCCTGAGCCTGGCGCGTCGAGGCGAGCCTGGCGTAGGCCTCGGTGATCTGCTTGTCGAGGTTCGCCAGCTCCGTGGCCACGCCCTGCCGCGCCGAATTCGGCACGTTCGTCAGCTTCTGGCCGACGTCAGGGCAGGAGATGGTCGCCACCTGCGCGGCCGCGTTGGCGGCCTTGGTCTGGTTCTGTGACGAGTTGTTGGACTCGTGCGCCGAAGCGTAGAAGTTCGCCCAGATCAGCCCGCCCCCACCGAGCGCTATGGCCGCCGACGCGGCTATGGCCTTGGTGGCCATCGACGAGCGGCGTTTACGTGTATTGCGTCCCATGGAACTCCTCTGACTTCCTTTTTCGGGGCATCGAGGCGCCCGACAGGAGTGAAGCGGCTCCCTCCCTTACGGATGTGGTCCCACGGGTGTTCAGTCGCCCCACAAACAAATCAGAGGTTTGCCGGGCCGCGGTCCATCAACAGGCCCTTGAACAGCAGGAGTTACAGAAAATGAGGGGCCGCTCACCGGCCGCGGTCGAGAAATGCGAGCACCGCCAGAACGCGGCGATTGTCGTCGTCCGACACCTCAAGCTCCAGTTTGGCGAAGATGTTGGCGGTGTGTTTGGCGATCGCCCGTTCCGTGACGACGAGCTTGCCGGCGATCGCCGCGTTCGTCCGCCCCTGCGCCATCAGTTCCAGTACCTCCCGCTCCCGGGGCGTGAGGCGGGCGAGCGGCTGGTCGTCGGCCGCCCGCCTGGTCAGCAGCTGCTGGATCACCTGCGGGTCCATCGCCGTACCGCCCGCCGCGACCCGTCGTACGGCGTCCACGAACTGCTCCGCGTCGAACACCCGGTCCTTGAGCAGATAGCCCACCCCGCCGCTCCCGTCGGCCAGCAACTCGCGCGCGTACAGCTGTTCCACGTGCTGGGAGAGCACCAGCACCGGCAGGCCGGGTCTGTCACGCCGGGCGTTCAGCGCGCACTGCAGCCCCTCGTCGGTGTGGGTCGGCGGCAGGCGCACGTCGACCACGGCGACGTCCGGTTCCAGCTCGGCCAGCGCGCGGGCCAGCTCGGGGCCGCTCTCGACGGCCGCGGCGATCTCGAAGTCGTGTGCTTCGAGGAGCCGGACCAGGCCGTCGCGCAGCAGGAAGAGGTCTTCGGCCAGGACTACGCGCAAGGGATCTCCATGGTGACCATGGTGGGACCGCCCACGGGTGAGCGGACGGTCAGGACGCCGTCGAATGTACCCAGCCGCCGCCCCGCTCCGGCCAGTCCCGAACCGGCCGCGATCACCGCGCCGCCCCGGCCGTTGTCGGTGACGGTGATGCGCATGCACCCCCCCGCCGCGCTCACACAGTGAATCGCGCCACAGCACCACCAGGTAACACGGGGTTCACATTCGAGCAATGACCGGGAAATGGCCTGTTGACAGGCTCGCGGGCATCGAGAAGCGGCGTTTCAGTGCCGCAGCGCCGCAGCACCCGCAAGTGCGCCTAGACACACCCCGAAGGAAGTGGCCCGTGACCTTCAAGGCTGAGTACATCTGGATCGACGGCACCCAGCCGACGGCGAAGCTCCGTTCCAAGACCAAGATCCTCGCGGACGACGCCAAGGGCGCCGAGCTGGGCATCTGGGGCTTCGACGGGTCCTCCACGAACCAGGCTGAGGGCCACTCCTCGGACCGTGTCCTCAAGCCGGTCTTCTCCTGCCCGGATCCGATCCGCGGCGGCGACGACATCCTCGTCCTGTGCGAGGTCCTCAACATCGACATGACGCCGCACGAGTCCAACACCCGTGCCGCGCTGACCGAGGTCGCCGAGAAGTTCGCCGCCCAGGAGCCGATCTTCGGCATCGAGCAGGAGTACACGTTCTTCAAGGACGGCTACCCCCTCGGCTTCCCCAAGGGCGGCTTCCCGGCCCCGCAGGGCGGCTACTACTGCGGTGTCGGCGCGGACGAGATCTTCGGCCGTGACATCGTCGAGGCCCACCTGGAGAACTGCCTCAAGGCCGGTCTCGCGATCTCCGGCATCAACGCCGAGGTCATGCCCGGCCAGTGGGAGTTCCAGGTCGGCCCGGTCTCCCCGCTGGAGGTCTCCGACCACCTGTGGGTGGCCCGCTGGCTGCTCTACCGCACCGCCGAGGACTTCGGTGTCGCCGCGACCCTGGACCCGAAGCCGGTCAAGGGCGACTGGAACGGCGCCGGTGCGCACACCAACTTCTCCACCAAGGCGATGCGCGAGGGCTACGACGCGATCATCACCGCGTGCGAGTCGCTCGGTGAGGGCTCCAAGCCGCTCGACCACGTCAAGCACTACGGCGCCGGCATCGACGACCGTCTGACCGGTCTGCACGAGACCGCCCCGTGGAACGAGTACTCCTACGGTGTCTCCAACCGTGGCGCCTCGGTCCGTATCCCGTGGCAGGTCGAGAAGGACGGCAAGGGCTACATCGAGGACCGCCGTCCGAACGCCAACGTCGACCCGTACCTGGTGACGCGCCTGATCGTCGACACCTGCTGCTCCGCGCTGGAGAAGGCCGGCCAGGTCTGATCCCGGCTGCTTCTCCGAGGGGCGTCCACCGGTTTCGGTGGACGCCCCTCGGCGTCCCCTCCGGAGGCGGGCCATGTCATTTTCATGCCAAGGAGGCGTCCAAGCAGTGAGAGGAGGCTCCTGTTGCGGGCCGGTGTCTGCTTCAATGAGCTCATGGCCAGCTTCCAGAAGTACACCGCGACGGGTCGCCATGACCTTGAGCCCTTCTGGCCCTCCCGTCAGCACCACGACTTCGACCGGGTGTGTTGCCGCGCGATGAACGCGCCGGCCCTCTAAAGCCGTACACCCCGGCCTTCGGCCAGCGCGCAGTCGACGTACGTCTCCGACGACCTTCTCGCGCGAAAGAGCTGACCTCTCATGGCGACCACACGTTCTCTCTCCACCGCCACGCTCAACACCCCCGCCCCGGCCGGTTCACGGCAGCACCTGCGTGCCGTCGACCGGAACGAGGTGATCGACGTGGCGGAGTTCCTGCCGCCGGGGGCCACCTGGCTGCCCGCTCCGCAGCACACCCTGCCCACCCTGCCGGGCCGACCGCCGATGATCGGCTACCTGGTGCTCGTCCCGGCCGACCAGCAGCACCTCTTCCTGGCGGAACCGCCGGAGCCGGGGGAGGCCGACACCGAGGCGCCCCTTGTCCGCATCGACACCGTGCAGCGCACCGCAGAGCTGAACGGCGAGGAACTCGACCTCACCTACCTGGAGTTCGAGCTGCTCGCCCATCTCGTCCAGCACCCGCACCGGGTGCACACCCGCGACCAGTTGGTCACCACGGTCTGGGGCTACGGCCACGTGGGCGACGGCCGTACCGTCGACGTCCACATCGCCCGGCTGCGCCGCAAGCTGGGCGCGGACTTCCGGGGCGCGATCCAGACCGTGCGGCGGGTCGGCTACAAGTACACCCCGCCGACCGCCGGCTGATCCTCTGCCGCGGGCGGATCCGGGTTCCCTCGCGCGGCACCGGCGGGCACAGTCACCGGCAGACTTCTTCTGCTGGGTGGCACCAGCGGCTCGGTACGGATCCGGTGGGCGGGCGCCGTGCAGAGGAAACCTCGCGGGCCCGCCTCCCGCACCGGACGCACTCCGCACCCTGAAAACGCCGGTCCTGCCGCTCGTGGCCGCGAGCAGCAGGACCTGTGACACACACATACGAGGTGACGGCCCGCGCCTCCCGAACAGGTCCGCCGACCTCGGCGAGTTCCTATGCGAAGGACGCGAACAGCCTCACCCCACCTTCTCGATCACGGCCCGGCGGATCAGGAACTTGCCGGGCTCCCGTACCTGTTCGAAGGCCGCGTTGTTCAGCAGGGCACAGCTGCCGGAGACCGAAGTGACCTCCACCGTCGTGGACTTGTTGTTGTCCAGGTTGGTGACCTTCAGTTTCGTACCGGCCGGGAACTGGTTGCTGGACGCGGCGGGCGCGCCGGCCTCGCCGGACAAGGTGACGGTCGAGCCGTTGCACACCTGCTGTCCTGAGGCGGCGTTCCCGGCGGAGGGGGCCTGTGCAGCGGGGGCCTGAGCAGCGGGCGCCGACGCGGAGGCGGTCTGCGAAGGCTGCTGCTGTGCGGCCTGGGAGCCCTGAGCCGACTCCCCGACCACACAATTGGACGCCTTCTGCTGCACCTTGATCTGCGCGATCACCGCTTCCCGGTTGGCGATCCGGGCCGCCGACTGTGCGTCGGGACTGGTCTGTTGGCCCTCGATGAACCGCTGGTTGTTGCCGAGTGCGGTGGCGAGTCCCTGGCAGACCGTCGACTCCGCGGCCGTCTGCGGACCCTGTGCGGCGTTCGAGGTGCTGGCCATCAGGAAGGCCCCACCGCCCGCCACCGCCGCCGCGCTCACCAGCAGCGCGATCTTCTTCTTCGTACCGAGAGTTCTCCTGCGCGACATCCGCGTCTCCTGAGAGGTAGGGGAGCGTACGCCGCTATGTACGGGATGCCGAACGTGGCTGCTCAGTGGTTACAGGAGTCAAGTAACGTAACCTGCGTCACACTCGACTACTTCCTGGAGAGGGCGTCCCGTACGGCGTCGTCGGTGCGGGCGACCACGGCCGAACCGTCGTCCGCCGTGATGATGGGCCGCTGGATCAGCTTGGGGTGTTCGGCGAGTGCCGTGATCCACCGGTCACGCGAACTGTGGTCCCGCGCCCACTCCTTGAGGCCGAGCTCCTTGGCGACGGCCTCCTGGGTCCGGGTGATGTCCCACGGTTCGAGGCCGAGCCGGTCGAGCACCGCACGGATCTCGTCCTCGCTCGGAACGTCCTCCAGATAGCGGCGGACGGTGTACTCGGCACCCTCCGCATCGAGCACACTGACCGCGCTGCGGCACTTCGAACAGGCCGGGTTGATCCAGATCTCCATGCCACCCACGGTACGCGAAAACCCGTCCTCCACCTGCGTCACAGCACCCCCGAAAGCCCTTGTGGCCAGGGGCTTTTGTCAGTGGCGGGCGGTAGAATAAAACCAGTGTTCGAGGGCGTCGCCGGGACCCCGGCCCCGCCCTTACCGCGACAGGAGGATGCCTGTGCCCGCTGCCGCACTGAAGCAGAAGCCGTTGCCGACCCAGTCCACCGCGAAGCACCCCGTGCTGCTCGACCTTCCGTACGCCCCTGTGGAGAAGCGCCCGTTGCCGCCGGGCCGTCCCCGCGATTGGTACGTCACCCACAACCGCCGCCTCAAGGCGATGCGGCTCGCGATAGCCCTGCTCGACTCGGGCGTCTTCGTGCCGAACCAGGCCCGCAACGAGACGATCCGGGACACGGCGGAGATGATCGGCGTCCATCCGCCGTCGGACACCACGTGCCATATGGTGCGGGCGCTGATGCGCTACTCGCGGTGAGCCCGGGCGCCGGGTGCCCTCTCGGTCATGGGGGCGCCCGGCGTTCCGGTCAGCCCTCGGAGCCGGCCAACTCCTTCTCCAGCGGGTTCCGGAAGCGAGGGGTGACCCGGGTCGGCCCGAGCCACCCGTGCAACCTGGCCGCCTCCGCCTCGATGGCAGCCTTCTCCTCGCGCCCCATCCCCTCCGTGTCCAGCAGCCGCCAGACGATCTCCCCGTCGGGCCGCTGGCCCCAGCCGCCCACCACCCGCCCGTTCCACCACACCGTCGGCCCCACGTTGCCGCTGCCGTCGAACATCGCGGGCCGCAGTGCCGGCGCCAGATACCAGTCCCGCTGCTGCCAGCCCATCGCCGTCGGATCCAGTGCGGGCAGCAGGGCGGCCCATGGCTCGGCGGGGCCCGCGACCGGGCCCACGTCGCCGTCGACGACGTAGGCGAGCCCCTCGTCGACGGACACCGGTACCGCGCGGATCGTCGTGAGCGCGCGGCGGACGTCGGTCACCTTCCAGCCCGTCCACCACTTCAGATCGGCCTCGGTTGCGGGACCGCAGGCGGTGAGCCAGCGCCGCAGCAACTCGGCCTGCGCCTCGGCCACGTCGAGTTCGGGATGCGGCGGTGCCACCGCCCAGCGGAACTGCGAGGAGGTCCAGGAGCCGAGCGGGCGGCCGCGGACCACCTTGCCCTCCACACCGAGCACCTTCAACAGCCGGGTCGAGACACTGTGGACGCCCTCGTAGCCCTTCCCGGCCGCGTACACGAACCGCTCCCGCAGCCGCGGCTCGTCCTTGGCGAGTTCGGACGCCGTCGCCTGCCCCCGTCGGCCGAGCGCGGCCAGCGTCGACTCCTCGACCTCCTTCAGCCAGGTCGCGTCCGGGGCACCGGCCGTCGCCATGTCCTTGAGGAGCTTGGCCCGTTCGCGGGCGGCGACGGTGATGCCGGTCGAAGCGTGCACGACGGCGGTGAGCTCGGTGGGAAACGCGAACACCGTGTGCCGCATGCCGTGCATCCGCACCAGGGTCCGGTCCTCGTACAGCGCCCGCTCCGTCTCGGCGACAGTCCCCGAGGAGTCCGAGAGCCGCGCACCGACCGCCAGATACACGGTCGCCGGATCCGACCCGTGCAACGCGACGAGCGCCCCGGCCACCTCCTCGGGACTCCCCGCACGAGCCGTCCCGGCCAACTGCTGCCGCAGGGCCAGCCGCCCCCGCCGCTCACCCACCCCGATGTACCGCACCCCGTCACTCATGGGTCCCATCCTGGCCCACGGCACTGACAACGCGCCCTGAAGGGGCGCGGGGAACGGCGCGACCAGCCCCCACTTGCCCGCAGCCGCCCGACGACCAGACCAGGCACCCCCTTCAGCGAAGCGCAAGTCACCCGATCGCCGTACCCGGCATGCGCACCCCTTACCGCGGCCCTTCACTGCGATCAGGAGGTGACGGACACACCGGGGACCAGGAGGCGGGTCATGACACAGAACACCCCCGGTACCCCCGCCGCCCGAGCCGACCGCGGTCGCACGGCCCGCAAACGAGCCCCCCGCTCCGCCCACGCCACCTGGATCCCCTCCGTCGACCGCCCCGACCCCGTCGCCGTACTGGAACGCCAGGGCCGCGACCGTCTCCCGGAGCTGCTGCCGATCCGCTACGGCAGGATGTCGGCCTCCCCCCTCGCCTTCCTGCGCGGTGCGGCCGCCGTGATGGCCGCCGATCTCGCCGCCCAGCCGCACACCGGCCTCACCGTGCAGCTCTGCGGCGACGCCCACCTGCTCAACTTCGGCCTGTACGCCTCCCCGGAACGCACCCTTCTCTTCGACCTCAACGACTTCGACGAGACCTTCCCCGGCCCCTTCGAGTGGGACGTCAAACGGCTCGCCGCGAGCATCGCCGTGGCCGCCCGGGAGAACGGCCACAGCGAGGCCAAGGCCCATCGGGCGGCCCGGGAGGCGGTCACCGAGTACCGCACCGCGATGCGCCGCCTGGCCCGCATGGGCGAGCTGGAGGTCTGGTACGAGAGCGTCCACGCCGACAGCCTGCTGCCCCTCGTGCGCTCCGCCCGTCACCACAGGCGCGTCGAGTCCAGCCTCACCCGGGCCCGCCGCCGCACCAGCCTCCAGGCCCTCGGCAAGCTGACGGAGGTCGTGGACGGCCGCCGCCGCATCATCCACGACCCGCCGCTCCTCGAACCCGCCGGCGCCCCGGACATGGCCAGCCTGCGCAAGATCTTCAGCGACTACCGCTCCACGCTCTCCGAGGAACGCCGGCTGCTCCTGGACCGCTACCGCTTCGTCGACGCGGCCCGCAAGGTAGTCGGCGTCGGCAGTGTCGGCATGCGCTGCTTCATCGTGCTGCTGGCCGGGAGGGACGCCGACGACCCGCTGTTCCTGCAGATCAAGGAGGCGCGGACGTCCGTACTGGAGGAACACCTGCCGCATGGTCCTTACGTCCATCCCGGCCGCCGTGTGGTGGCGGGCCAGCGCCTCCTCCAGTCCGCGAGCGACATCTTCCTGGGCTGGATGAGCGGGCCGCAGGGACGCGCCTTCTACTGGCGCCAACTGCGCGACATGAAAGGCTCCGCGGACGTCGTCGGCATGCCCCCGGCCGACCTCAGGGTTTACGCCCGCCTCTGTGGCACCACCCTGGCCCGTGCCCACGCCCGCGGCGGCGACCGTATCGCCATCGCCGCGTATCTGGGCACTGCCGACACCTTCGACCAGGCCGTGGCCGACTTCGCCCTCACGTACACGACCCAGACCACGACCGACCACGCGACTCTGTCGGCGGCCATCGCGGCGGGGGTCGTCAGGGCGGCGCCGGGGGAGTAGGAGGGTGCAGGGGGAGTTGGAGGGCGCGCCCAGGCTCCGGTGACGTAGGCGTCCAGCAGCGCCCACGTCACCCGTACCGCTCCACCAGCCCCCGCACATAGGCCTCCAGCCGCCCGGCCAGTACCCCCGGTGTCAGCTCGGTCCTTCCGAGTTCGCGCCACGGTCCGGCCAACTTCGCCGCGTCGGGGCAGTAGGCGAGGGCGTCGAGGAGCCGCCAGTACAGGTGGTCCGGTCCGTCCGCGAGCCGGCGGCCGCCGTGTGCCTCGTACCGCTCCCGGAAGCCCAGGCCGTGTTCGGGGCCGTGCAGCAGGGCGAGGGCCGTCGAACAGTGGGCGACGTCGAGGTCGGCCGGCCCCCACGAGGTCTCCACCCAGTCGACCACCCCGCTGATCCGCAGCCCCTCGCCCGCCCCGGTGAACAGCACGTTGCCGGGGTGGAAGTCCCGGTGCAGGAAGCACCCCTCGTACGACGGCGGGTCCTGGCGGATCACGTCCACGGCACGCTCCCACAGCTCCCCTTGGACTCCCCGCACCCGCTCCGGACCCGTCCACGCCTGGTAGGTCCGCGGCCGTTCCTCGGGAACGACCCGGTGGATGCGTACGAGTTGGGCCGCCAGCAGGTCCAGGCGCCGTTCCAGGTCCTCCTCGTCGACCCGTACCCGCCCGGGCAGCCGGGACATCAACAGAGAGGGATGGTCGCAGTGTTCGGCCGTGGCGTCGAGGGCGACCGGTTCGGGGGCCGGAATGCCGTCATCGGCGGTGAGCAGACCGAGTACGGACGCCTCGCGGTTCAGCAGCCCGGGCGCGTGGTGCCGGAAGAAGGGCTTCACGAACGACCGCAGGACCAGCTCGGAGCCGTCGTCGAGGGTGAGCCGACGCATCTGGGAGCTCCAACCCCCGGACAGGAAACCGGTGTCGACGACCGAACGGCCCTCGGGCAGCTGCTTGGCCACCCAGCCCCGGGTCGCCGTCCAGCCCCGGTCGCCGAGCCCGGTCAGCAGCGCGATGACCAACGATCGTCGGGATTCCCCGTGATCGCGCAGCCAGGCCCCCAACTGGTGGTCGGCCTCCGGCAGTTCGAACCGCGTGAACTGGGACCGGAAGGCCAGCGCCTCCTGCACGGCCTCGGTCACCTCCGGCGGGATCACCGCGTCCGTACCCGGCACCGCGAGCACCGCCCGACCCTCGTACGCCCGCAGCACCTCAAGGGCCGGAGACCGCCGCCAGCTGGCCGGCTGCCGGATGATCCCGCTGAACTCCCCGTCGCCACGCCCGAACTGCATGTCCCAGGCCTCGGCCGCGTACACGGCGGGCGCACACAGCCCGAGGGCCGCGATCCGCTCGCCGTAGTGAAGGGCGAGGTCCGCCACGGTCTGCCCGCTCATGCTGAAACCGACCAGCACCAGCGACCCGTCCGCCGGAGCGTGCGCGTCGATCACCGAGACCGCCTGCTCGAACCGTCCGCGCAGGCTCAACTCGGCGAGTTCACCGGAGCTTTCGCCGTGCCCGGAGAAGTCGAAGGCGAGCGCGTGGCAGCCGTGCGCCACGAACTCGTCGAGCAGCGGCAGGAATCGCTCCTTGCCGCTGTTCCCGGCTCCGTGCAGCAGCACGGCGATCGGGGCCCCGGCCGGGCCGCCGCCGTACACGCCGCTGAGGCGCTCACCGTCGTGTTCGTGCGTGAAGGGCTCGGGCATGCCGTCGACTCCAGAGTGCGGGGAAAGAGCTTTGCGCAGGGCAGGCGTCACCCCGCCCCTCCGGGGCTACTCTTCTACACCACACCCACGCACACGGAGGCCCGTCATGGGCACCATCGTCATTTCCGGGACCGTCGTCCTGGTCGTCCTGGGCTTCGGAAACCACACCTGGTGGCTCGTCGCCGTCGCCCTGCTCTTTGTGTACATGCAGTACGGCCGGGGCGGCGCTTCGGCGTCCTCGTCGGGCGGGTCGTCCGGGGGTTCTTCGGGAGCCGGCAACTACCGGGCGTACCGCGACCGCCGGGACAAGCAGGCCAAGTGGGACCGGCGTTACCGCCGTGAGCGTCCTCTGGAGTCCCGTCGGCAGGCACACGAGGGGAAACAGTAGGAGCTCACAGACCCGGCGCACCCCACACCGGGAACCACCGGTTCAGATCCGGTTCGATCCGCAGATCGTCCGTGAGCGCGGCCTTCACCCGCAGTTCCAGCGGGTTGTCACGGCGCTGCTCCTCACCGGGCAGGGGCGCGAACGGGTAGAAGGAACCGCGCTTGTAGAGGTAGACCAGCGCGAGGGACCGGCCCTGGTCGTCCTGGAACCCGGCGAGCGAGCACAGCAGTTGCGGCCCGAAACCGTTGGCCTCCATCGAACTGTTCACCGCGTGCAGGTCGTTGACCAGCTGCGACAGCTGGTCCGGGGTGCGCTCGGAGACCAGCCAGGAGTAGCCGAAGCCGTCCCGCCGCAGCTCCACCGGCGGGCCGTCCCGGTCGGCGTCCGCGGTGAGCAGGGCCTGGACCTCCCGGTGCGTCTGCTCGAAGGCCGCCCCCTCGACCGTGGCGAAGCACACCGCCCCGCGTCCGGTCGGGGTGAACGAGGCGGCCGCCTCCAGCGTCACGGCCGCCGACGGCAGCGCGAAGAGCTGGTCGAGATCGGGCGCGACGGGCTTGGTGCGCCCGAGCAGGATGTCCAGCAGCCCCATACTCAGCCCGCCTCACCTTTCCCGGGCGTCGCCGCCTCCCCCAACTCCGCGGAGATCCGCCCCAGTTGCTCCAGCCGCTGTTCCAGGGACGGGTGGGTCGAGAAGTACCGCTCGATGCCGGGTTCCTTGCCGGTGGCCGGGGTGAAGTAGAAGGCGTTGAAGGCCTGGGCGGTACGCAGGTCCTTGGTGGGGATGCGGGCCAGCTCCCCGGAGACCTTGGTGAGCGCGGAGGCGAGCGCCGAGGGCCGGCCGGTGAGATGGGCCGCGGCCCGGTCCGCCGCCAGCTCCCGGTACCGGGACAGGGCTCTGATCAGCAGGAAGCTGAGCGCGTACACGGCCGCCGACACGCCCATCACGGCGGCGAAGATCACGGCGGTGTTCTGGTCCCGGCGCCCGCCGCCGAACAGCTGGCTGTAGAAGGCGAAACGCACGATCAGCCCCGCGATCACGCCCAGGAACGAGGCGATGGTGATCACGGCGACATCCTTGTGCGCCACATGCGACAGCTCGTGCGCGAGAACACCCTCCAGCTCGGCGGGGTCCAGCCGCCTGAGCAGCCCGGTCGTCACACACACCACGGCGTTGTTCGGATTGCGTCCGGTGGCGAACGCGTTCGGCATATCCATCGTGGACACCGCGACCACGGGCTTGGGCATGTCCGCGATGGCACACAACCGGTCGACCACGGCATGCAGTTCGGGATACTCCTCGCGCTCCACGACCCGCCCGCGCATCGCGAACATCGCGATCTTGTCGGAGAACCAGAACTGCGCCACGAACATCACGGCGATCAGTCCCACGACCAGAAGCCAGGACTTCAACAACACGATCAACGCGGCGAAGAACGCCACGTACAGGAGCCCGAGCAGGAACATGGTGACCGTCATCCGCACGGTCAGCCGCCGGTCGCTCCGGAAACGACTCCGCATCTGCATCACCCCGCAGTCAGGCACTCGCCCCACCGTCCAGTGTGCACCCGGCCCGACCCATGAAGCGGTCGCGATCAGCCCTGGGGCCGGCAAAGGTTCAGGCCTTGAGGCCGGCCTCCCACATACGCCTCTTCAGCACATAGTCACTGAACAGATGCCGCACCCGTCCCAGCAGCTCACCCACCTCGGCCGCCCCGGGCGGCACATCCGCCGTCGGGTGCCAGCGCTGCACGGACTGCCGGGCCCAGTGCCGCAGCCTGTCGTCCGGATCGTCGACCAGCGCGACCGCGGCCCGCAGCCGTACGAGCCCGCCGTGCGCGGTGAGCAGCCGGAACGCGGAGACCCGCGTCTGGCGGGCCCGCTCCACCGCCAGCCGCTCCAGCAGCCACCCGTCGTCCAGCATCCGCGCGGACGGCACCAGCGCCAGGGTCGCCTCCCGGACCACGCCGGGCGCGGGATCGTCGAGCAGCGCCCGCAGCCGCCGTACGTCCAGCACGTCCAGCGCCCGCAGTCCGCCCACGGCCCGCGCCCTGACCAGCGGATCCGGATGCGAGGTCAACGCCCACAGAGCCTCGGCGTCACTCCGGTCCCCGCACTCCGCGAGTCCGCTCACCACCCCCGCCGACAGCTCGGAGCCGGGATCGGCACACCGACGGCGGTACCACGCCACGGGATCGCCCCCGGACTGCCGTACGACATACCGCGCACAGGCCCGCACCACCCCGGCCCGGTCGCCGAGAAACCCGACCGCTCCCCGCGCCCGGCCCGCCGCAGCGCGGTCACCCCGGCCGACCGCACCCGCGGGTTCCGCGCGGTGAGCAGCGGTTCGAGTACGTCGTCGTCCGCGGCGTCCTCCGCCACGGTGGCCAGGGCGGCCTCCGCACAGAGGCCCTGGACGACCGTGTCGTCGTCCCGGGCAGCGCTGCGGGCCAGCTCGGCCGGAGAGAGGACCCCTTCCTCGACGGCGATCCGGTGGGCGAAGCGGCGTACGGTGCGGTCGGCGTGGGTGAGAAGCGGAAGGAGTGCCTCGCGATCCGCCGAGCGCAGCGCCTTGTCGACCAGGCCGACGGCGAAGTCCCCCCGGTGCCGGACGCCGATCCGCAGGACGAGCGGGGCCAGCGTGGCTGCGGTCTCCACGGTGACCGCCTCCGCCCACCGCAGTCGCGCCCGGTCCCGCACCGGTTCGGCCCAGTCCGCGCACCGCACCACCACCAGCGGCAACAACTCCGGCCGCCCCGCGACCTCCCCCAGCGCCCGCTTGCGGATCCGCCCGTCGCGGTGGCACAGGGCGAGCGCGAGCCGCGCGTCGGAGAGCGGTTCGCCACGCCGGAGGTCATCGGCCAGGGTGCGTCCGTGTTCGGTCCGCTGCCAGGCCGGCAGCCAGGTGCCGTCGGCCGGGGACCGGACGCTCTGCCGTACCGCTTCGTCCAGGGCGATCCAGACAGCCGGGTCGGCCGCACCGAACATGGCCTCCCGCAGGACGGCCCCTTCGGCGAGGCGTATCGCTGCCTGTGTCCCGTTCCAGATACTGCTGCGCACGTCCGCCCCCGGCCTGCCTCGATGTGTCCGGCGATCCTAGGCCGCCGTATCCCACCGGGTCGCGCGATTTACCTGCTCAGCCCGCGGGTCACGGACGGAAGCCGGCGTATCCCAGCAGCAGGATGAGCACCGCCACGGTCCCGAAAACCATCGCCGTCGACCGCCACGACGAGCGGCGTGGCGCCCTCGGCTCCGGGTCGGCGCGGAACGGCTGCGGCCGAGGCGGGTTCTCCTTCCAGCGGGCGGCGAGCATCCGGGCCCGGGCGGAGGGCTCCTTGAGCTCGGCCCCGTCGGCCCACTTGATGTCGAACTCCCGCTCGCTCTCGTCCTGCTCGGACATCCCCGCAACCCCCGTCAGCCTTCTCGAACAGCCGTACAAGAGGAGATTACGACGGCGCCCCCGCCCCTGAGAATCAGGAACGGGGGCGCCGCCGTACGGCTCACGCGTCGATCACACGTCGAAGTACAGCTCGAACTCGTGCGGGTGCGGGCGCAGCTGCAGCGGGGCGATCTCGTTCGTCCGCTTGAAGTCGATCCACGTCTCGATCAGGTCCGGCGTGAAGACGTCGCCCTGGAGGAGGAACTCGTGGTCGGCCTCAAGGCGGTCGAGGACGGCCGGGAGGGAGGTCGGGACCTGGGCGACGCCCGCGTGCTCCTCGGGGGCCAGCTCGTAGAGGTCCTTGTCGATCGGCTCGGCCGGCTCGATCTTGTTCTTGATGCCGTCGAGGCCCGCGAGCAGCAGGGCCGAGAAGGCCAGGTACGGGTTGCCGGAGGAGTCGGGCGCGCGGAACTCGACGCGCTTGGCCTTCGGGTTGGAGCCCGTGATCGGGATACGCATGGCCGCGGAGCGGTTGCGCTGCGAGTACACCAGGTTGATCGGCGCCTCGAAGCCCGGCACCAGACGGTGGTACGAGTTCACCGTCGGGTTGGTGAAGGCCAGCAGCGACGGGGCGTGCTTGAGGATGCCGCCGATGTAGTAGCGGGCGGTGTCCGACAGGCCCGCGTAGCCGGCCTCGTCGTAGAAGAGCGGCTGGCCGCCGGTCCACAGGGACTGGTGGACGTGCATGCCCGAGCCGTTGTCACCGAAGATCGGCTTCGGCATGAAGGTCGCGGTCTTGCCGTTGCGCCAGGCGACGTTCTTCACGATGTACTTGAAGAGCTGGAGGTCGTCGGCCGCGGCGAGCAGCGTGTTGAACTTGTAGTTGATCTCGGCCTGGCCGGCGGTGCCCACCTCGTGGTGCTGGCGCTCGACCTGGAGGCCGGACTTGGCCAGCTCCAGGGAGATCTCGGCACGCAGGTCGGCGAAGTGGTCGACCGGCGGGACCGGGAAGTAGCCGCCCTTGTAGCGGACCTTGTAACCGCGGTTGTCCTCCAGCGCACCGGTGTTCCAGGCGCCCGCCTCGGAGTCGATGTGGTAGAAGGACTCGTTCGACGAGGTGGCGAAGCGCACCGAGTCGAAGACGTAGAACTCCGCCTCGGGGCCGAAGTACGCGGTGTCGGCGATACCCGTCGACGCGAGGTAGGCCTCGGCCTTCTTCGCCACGTTCCGCGGGTCACGGCTGTACTGCTCGCCGGTGATCGGGTCGTGGATGAAGAAGTTGATGTTCAGCGTCTTGTCGCGGCGGAAGGAGTCGACCCGGGCGGTCGACAGGTCCGCGCGCAGCGCCATGTCGGACTCGTGGATGGCCTGGAAGCCACGGATCGACGAGCCGTCGAACGCGAGCTCCTCGTCCGGGTCGAACGCCTCGACGGGCAGCGTGAAGTGCTGCATGACGCCCGGCAGGTCGCAGAAGCGGACGTCGACGAACTTGACGTCCTCGTCCGCGATGAACTTCTTGGCCTCGTCGGCGTTCTGGAACATCCAGCTCCTCCTACTCCCGGCCCGTTCCGTGCCGGGGTGGTAGTTCGTTCGTGCGGCCAGTGCGGTGGCACACGCTGTCCACGACCCTAGGGACGGGTGGTTTCTCGGGCGTGACCCATTTGTTTCGCACAAGTTAACCGGACATCGTCGGCCCCGCCCCACCTGTCCGTATCCCGAAACGGTGGCAGTACCGTGGACGCGTGGACAAGAGGGATGCAATCGGATCGTGGCTCTCCGGCCCCCGCGCGGCCGCCGAGGATGCCGGTGTCGACTTCGGATACCGCGGACAGCAGCTCGGCCTGCCGGAGGAGGGGCCCGGGGCGATCGCCCGCCCCGGCCGACGGCTCGGCGCACTCGCCGTGGACTGGGCGATGAGCGTCCTGATTGCATCCCAGTTGATCACTCAGAGCTACGGCGATCCGTCGACCTCGAACTGGTCGCTGCTGGTCTTCTTCGTGATGGGCGTCCTCACGGTCGGCACCATCGGCTTCACCCCCGGCAAGCGCCTCTTCGGCCTGCGTGTGATCGCCCTCGACACCGGCCGCGTGAACCCGGTGCGCGCTCTGCTGCGCACGGTCCTGCTCTGTCTCGCCCTCCCGGCCCTGATCTGGGACCGCGACGGCCGGGGACTGCATGACCGGCTGGCGAAGACCGCGGAAGTACGCATCTGACGAGGTCCCGCGCCTTTGTCGGGTCCTGACAGCTTTGTCGGGTCCTGACAGCCGCCGCGTCGAACATGCGCGGCGGCTGACTATAAGTCAGTCGTTCCGGCTCCTAGCGTCGAGCACCCAAGCAACCTCCCCCGTTGCGAAGGGACGCGCCGGACCGATGAAGAGATCCGTCCTTGTCACCGCCCTCACCGCCGCTCTGCTGAGCGGCGGCCTCGTATCCCAGGCTCCCGTCACCGAGGCCACCGAGGCCACGTGCACCGCCGCCGACGCGGACGTCTACACACCCCCCGCCAGCGTGCCGTCCACCCCGGGCACCGTGCTGGCCTGCCGCCCGGTCACGCTCAGCCAGGTGCCGGGCGGCGTCGCCATGTCCGCCTGGAAAGTGCTCTACAGCTCCACCGACAACCAGGGCCGCCCCACCGCCGTCTCCGGCACCCTCGCCGTCCCGGCGGCACCCTGGACCGGCCCCGGTGCCCGCCCCGTCGTCGCCTTCCACCCCGGCACCCTCGGCCTCGGCCCTCAGTGCGCCTTCTCCAAGCAGCTCGCCGGGGCCTACCAGGACGAGTACGAGGGCGACAACATCGCCGCCCTGCTCAAGGCCGGGTACGCGGTCGCCGCGACCGACGGTCCCGGCTATCTCGACGGCCAGACGCACCGCTATGTCGCCGGCACCGACTCCGGCCACGCCCTGCTCGACATCGCGCGCGCCGCCCCCGCCGTGCCGGGCAGCGGTCTGTCCCGGCAGGCCCCGGTCGGACTGTGGGGCTACTCCGAGGGCGGCGCGGCCAGCCTCTGGGCGGCCCAGCTGGCGGCGCGCTACGCACCCGAGCTGAACGTCGTCGGGGACGCGTCGGGCGGCATCCCCGGTGATCTCAAGGAGGTGGCGGCCGGGCTCGACGGCGGCGCCTTCTCCGGCTTCCTCGCCGACGCGGCCATCGGCATCCAGGCCGCCTACCCGACCCTGCCCTTCGACTCGCTCCTGAACGACCTGGGCCGGGAGGCCGTGCAGACCGCCAAGTCCGTCTGCCTGGCCGGCACGGTCACCGGCCTCGCGGGCAAGAGCATCAAGGACTTCACCACGGCCGGCCTCACCCTCGACCAGCTCTACCAGCAGCGCGGCAGCGACGGCCGCACCTGGGGCCAGGTCCTGGACGCCCAGAAACTCGGCGGGGGCCTCGGCGGCTACGGCATCACCTTCCCCGTCCTCCAGTACCGCGGCGCCCTGGACGAGGTCATCCCCACCGCCACCGAGGACGCCGTCCGCACCGCCTACTGCGCCGCGGGCGTGAAGACCGCCTGGAAGATCTACCCCGGCGACCATCTGCTCACCGACAACCAGGCCGTCGGCGACGTCGTCTCCTGGCTCGGCGACCGGTTCGCGGGCCGGGCGGCTCAGGGCGACTGCTGATGCCCCACGTCTTTTACGACGATGAGGGCGCCCGGATCCCTCCGGGCGCCCTCATCGTCGTACGGGAGAAATCAGCGGGCCTTGCCGCCGCCCTTCGGCAGCTTCATGCCCTTGGGCATCGGGCCCTTCGGCAGCGGCATGTTGCTCATCAGGTCGCCCATCGCGCGCAGCCGGTCGTTGGTGGCGGTCACCTGAGGGCCGGTCAGGACGCGCGGCAGCTTGAGCATCGTGGTGCGGACCTTCTTGAGCTCGACCTGGCCCTCGCCCGTGCCGACGAGGATGTCGTGCACCGGCACGTCCGCGACGATGCGGTTCATCTTCCGCTTCTCGGCGGCCAGCAGGCTCTTGACCCGGTTCGGATTGCCCTCCGCGACCAGCACGATCCCGGCCTTGCCGACGGCCCGGTGCACCACGTCCTGGCTGCGGTTCATCGCCACCGCGGGGGTCGTCGTCCAGCCACGGCCGATGTTGTCCAGCACGGCCGCCGCGGCGCCCGGCTGCCCCTCCATCTGCCCGAACGCGGCCCGCTCGGCCCGGCGTCCGAAGATGATCGCCGTCCCGAGGAAGGCGAGCAGGAAGCCCAGGATGCCGAGGTAGACCGGGTGACCGATCAGGAAACCGATCGCGAGAAAGACACCGAGGATGAGGATGAAGACACCCGCGAGCACCAGGCCGATCTTCTTGTCGGCCTTGCGGGTCATCTTGTACGTCAGGGCGATCTGCTTCAGTCGCCCGGGGTTAGCGGCATCGGCCGCACTGTCACTTCTCGCCATGCCCCGAAGTCTACGTGGCCCCGGAGGCGCCGACGACGGCAGTGTCCGCCGTCGAAGAGGGAGGGCTCAGGAGCGGGCGCTGAACGTCCCGGCGGACGTCTGCTCCAGGACACGCTGCGCCTCGACCCTGTCCTTGGCGCGGCGGCGGTCCTCCAGGACGGACGTCCAGGCGTTGCGGCGGGCGGTCCGCTGACCGCTGCTCATGAGCACGGACTCGACGGCACGGAGTGCATCGGTGAACGACGGGATCGCGGTGGCGCGAACGGGCGCGGCCTGCATGATGGAGGTCCCCTCGGGAGCGGCGGCTCTGGTGAGTGGTGCACGGGCTGTACAGCCAGGGTCACTGAATGGTGTTACCAGGGCGTGACCGACCGGTCAAACGCCCATGAAGCCTGGGCGGTCGGCCCGAAAACACCGACGCGGCCCCGACAGGCCCCCTATCTGCGGGGACGTCCGGGACCGCGTCAATTGGCCACTACCGAGCGGTAGTTGCTTGTGCGCAGGTTCACACGAGCAAGGTGGCACTCCGTGCCATCAGACCGCCTGGGAAGCCACGTACGCGCCGCCCCGCTGCGGAGCAGCTGATTGACGCAGCTCCACGGCCATCTGGTAGAGCCGGCCGGCCCGGTAGGAGGACCGGACGAGGGGGCCCGACATCACACCGGAGAAGCCGATCTGATCGGCCTCCTCCTTCAGCTCCACGAACTCGTGCGGCTTGACCCAGCGCTCCACGGGGTGGTGGCGGACGCTCGGACGCAGGTACTGCGTGATGGTGACCAGCTCGCAGCCGGCGTCGTGCAGCTGCCGGAGCGCCTCGCTCACCTCCTCGCGCGTCTCGCCCATGCCGAGGATCAGGTTGGACTTGGTGACCAGGCCGAAGTCGCGGGCCTCGGTGATGACCTTCAGGGAGCGCTCGTAACGGAAGCCGGGGCGGATCCGCTTGAAGATCCGCGGGACCGTCTCGACGTTGTGCGCGAAGACCTCGGGGCGCGACTCGAAGACCTGCTGGAGCAGCTCCGGCACGGCGTTGAAGTCGGGGGCCAGCAGCTCGACCTTGGTGCGGCCGGCCTCACGAGAAGACGTCTGCTCGTGGATCTGCCGGACCGTCTCGGCGTACAGCCAGGCGCCGCCGTCCTCCAGGTCGTCGCGGGCGACGCCGGTGATGGTGGCGTAGTTCAGGTCCATGGTGACCACGGACTCACCGACGCGGCGCGGCTCGTCACGGTCCAGCGCCTCGGGCTTGCCGGTGTCGATCTGGCAGAAGTCGCAACGCCGGGTGCACTGGTCGCCACCGATGAGGAAGGTCGCCTCGCGGTCCTCCCAGCATTCGTAGATGTTGGGGCAGCCGGCTTCCTGGCAGACCGTGTGCAGACCCTCGCTCTTCACGAGCTTCTGCATCGCGGTGTACTCGGGACCCATTTTCGCCCGTGTCTTGATCCACTCGGGCTTGCGCTCGATGGGGGTCTGGGCGTTACGGACCTCCAGGCGCAGCATCTTGCGTCCGTCGGGGGCGACTGCGGACACGACCGGCTCCCTAGCGATTGATTCTTCGGCGTGCTCAAGGGTACGCCCGTTGATTTGAAAGCCTGCGGGGGTGTTCAGGCCGCCGGTGTCTTCTCGATCACCCTCGGCTTCAGGTCCGCGTTCTCCAGTACGACTTTCAGGTGCCGCTCCACAACGGGCAGCACCTCGGCGATGGTCACGTCCCGGCCGAGCTCGCCCGCCAGGGAGGCGACACCGGCGTCGCGGATGCCGCAGGGGATGATCCGGTCGAACCACTTGTTGTCCGGGTTCACGTTCAGCGCGAAGCCGTGCATCGTCACACCCTTGGCGACACGGATGCCGATCGCCGCGATCTTGCGGTCCTCGCGCCGCTGGCCCGCGTTGGACGGGGCGTACTCCGGGCCGTTCATACGGGGGTCGAACTCCTCGTCCGTGAGCCGGGGGTCGAAGTCCAGGGAGAGTCCGCCGATCGCCGGACGCCGCTCGACGGGGTCACCGAGGACCCACACCCCGCTGCGGCCCTCGACCCGGGTGGTCTCCACGCCGAACTCCGCGCAGGTGCGGATCAGGGCCTCCTCCAGGCGCCGTACGTGCGCCACCACGTCCACCGGACGCGGGAGCTTCTGGATCGGGTAGCCCACCAGCTGGCCCGGGCCGTGCCAGGTGATCTTGCCGCCGCGGTCGACGTCGACGACCGGGGTGCCGTCGAGGGGGCGCTCGCTGTCCGCGGTGCGCCGGCCCGCCGTGTACACAGGGGGGTGTTCGAGCAGCAGGACCGTGTCGGGGATCTCGTCCTCGAACCGCGCCGCGTGCACCCGGCGCTGCTCGTCCCACGCCACCTGGTACTCGACCGCGTCCGCACCGAACCCCATGCGGACGAACCGCAACCCACTCACGGCAAGCGCCTCCCTAGAAGGTCGTAAGGCACGAAGGGTGCCTACGCCACTGTACGTCCGGCCCGCAGGCGTCAGCTCCGGGGCCAATCCTCACACGATCGGATGAACGAACGTCGAAGTGTGCGATCGTCTGCTCACTCTCCGCTACATTCGCGCCGTTCGCAGAGGCCATAAGGGCTGCTCACAGGCAATCCGGGCCAGTCAACGGCCTGGAAGGCAGGAGACCGCACCGCAGATGACGGAACGACCCGCGCAGCGCACGCCCAACCGACAGCTCGCCGCGCTCATCGCAGAAGCGGGGTTCTCCAACGCGGGTCTCGCCCGACGCGTGGATCAGCTCGGACTCGAACACGGGCTGGATCTCAGATACGACAAGACATCCGTCACCCGGTGGCTGCGCGGGCAGCAGCCCCGGGGCACCACGCCCGCCCTCATCGCCGAGGTCTTCACCCGCCGTCTCGGCCGCCGGCTCTCCGCGCAGGACCTGGGCCTCGACGCCTGCGCGCCCGTCTACGCCGGACTGGAGTTCGCCGCGGGTCCCGAGGAGGCCGTCGACATCGTCAGCGGGCTGTGGCGCAAGGACTCCGGCAGCCACGCCGAGCTGCGCAAGATCGCCTTCACCCCGGCCGGCCTGGTCGTCCCCAGCCGCGACTGGCTGATCGGCCGCCCCGACGACGGGGTCGCCCGCGGTGAGCCCGCGGTCCGGGTCCCCCTCCCGGGCCGCCCGGTCCTGCCCCGGCAGCGGGGTCAGGCCGAGCGCGGGCCCGGCCAGAAGGTCACCGGGGGCGACATCGCCGCGCTCGGCTCGGTCGGCGAACTCTTCCGCACCCTCGACGACCAGTACGGCGGCGGGCACGCCCGGCAGGCGCTGGTGCGGTATCTGGAGCACGAGTGCGAGCCGATGCTGCGCGGCACGTACGGGGAGACGACCGGGCGCAGGCTGTTCGCCGCGGCGGCGGACCTGACCCGGCTCGCGGGCTGGACGTCGTACGACATCGCCGCGCACGGGCTCGCCCAGCGGTACTTCGTGCAGGCGCTGCGGCTCGCGCAGGCGGCCGGGGACCGGGCGTACGGGGCGTACGTCCTGGTCACGATGAGCCGGCAGGCCGTGTATCTGGGGCACGGCCGGGAGGCGATCCAGCTGGCCCGGGTGGCGCAGCAGGGGGTCGGCACGAACGCGCCACCGGTCGTGCAGGCGCTGCTGCACTCGGCGGAGGCGCGGGGGCACGGGGTGCTGGGGGAGGTGCGCGTGTGCACGGCGTCGCTGGTCCGCGCGGAGCGGGCGCTGGAGGCGGCGCGGCCCGGCGACGAAGTCCCGCACTGGGCGCGGTTCTTCGACGAGGCGCAGCTGGCGGACGAGTTCGGTCACTGTCACCGGGATCTGCAGCAGTTCCGGGCGGCGGCGCAGCACGCCGAGCGCTCGCTTCAGCTGCGGGCGCCCGCGTATGCGCGCAGCCGGCTGTTCTGCCGGGTGGTGCTTGCCTCCGCGCGTCTGGGGCTGGGTGAGCTGGACCAGGCCTGTGCATTGGCCGCGGAGGCTGCCGGACAGGCGGCGGAGATGCGGTCGGTGCGGGCGGTGGAGTATGTGCGGGACTTCGAGCGGCGGTTGGAGCCGTACAAGGATGCGGCGCCGGTGCGGAGTTATCGCGACAAGGTCGCCGCACTGCAGTAGGCCGTCTCGCCGTAACTCCGTACCGTTGTATGCCGAGTGCTGCGCCGTCGTGGCTTGTCGCGCCCGCGCGGCGGAGCCGCATATGGATACAGCCCCGCGCCCCTCAAGGGGCGCGGGTGACCGTCATGCTGCCTGAGCTGTTGGAGTCGGGTCTGCTCGGTGTGCTCCCAGG
This sequence comes from Streptomyces sp. NPDC019531, assembly GCF_044903305.1. NCBI lineage: Bacteria > Bacillati > Actinomycetota > Actinomycetes > Kitasatosporales > Streptomycetaceae > Streptomyces > Streptomyces sp. NPDC019531. Next base: position 71,999 of record NZ_JBJDQL010000019.1, read on the forward strand.
TCCGTCAGGATTGCCGTCGATGCCCGGTGCGCCGAGTGCAACGCCCCCTGCACCGTGCTCGTGTCGCGGTGGTCGCCGCAGACGTACAGGCCGGCCAGCAGGCGTACCGGGCGGCGCAGGTCGTGTGGGGGGCGCATGGAAGGGACCGCTTCTCGGGTGTGGTGGACCGCCAGCGTCTCCCAGCGGTGCGTCGGAGTGCCGTAGAGGCGGGCCAGGTGGGTGCGGACGGCCGTGTCCAGGTCCGGTGGCGGGTTTCCCAGGACCGTCGACGACACCAGCACCCGTCCCGCGGGGGCCCGGCTCGGGTCGACCTCGCTGATCACCGTTGTGTGGGCCACCGGGCCGCCCCGGTCCGCGTCCAGCAGCAACGCGGCACCTGTGCGCGGCGGTTCGTCCGTCGTGTGGTGGACGACCGTCACCGGGTGGAAGTCCGGCACCCGCAGACCGGGGAGCAGCTCGGCCGCCGCCCGTGCGTCCGTCGCCAGCAGCACCGCCCGGCACTGGATCTCGCCGTGCTCCGCCGTGGTCACCGATGTCGTCGCGACGGACGTGACCCGCACCCCCGTGTGCACGGTCCCCGTCGGCAAGGCCTGGGCGAGCAGCTCCGGAAGCATCTCGGCGCCGCCCTCCGGCACACACAGCCGCCCGCTCGCGAAGGATCGCAACGCGAGGTCCGCGCACCGGCTGGACGTCGTCAGCGCGGGGTCGCAGAGCAGGGCCGCGAGCAGTGGACGCAGGAAGCCGTCGATCGTGCGGGCCGGCAGCCCCCGGGTCGCGAGCGACTGCCCGGCGGGCAGTTCGGGACGGGCCAGGAGCCGTTCCACGGGCATGTTCGCGAGCCGGCTGAGCGCGGCCCCGAGCCGGGCCTGATCGACCGCGCCCCCGAGCGGCGCGACCCCGCGGGCGCCCCTGGCCCCGGCCGCCGACGCCGATCCCGGCACGGCTCCCCGAGGGGCGCTCGCCAGGGCGCGCACCGCGTGCAGCGCGCCCCTTGCGCTCCCCGCGCCCGCCGGAGCGTCCACCCGGTGGTGACGCCCGTCGCCGTGCAGCAGGACCGCCGGTGCGAAGGGGCGCAGCACGAGCCCGTCGAGCCCGGGGGTCAGCCGTAGTTCGGGGTACGCCGTGGACAGCAGCTGTCCGATCCGGTCGAGCCGGAAGCCGTCGACCTTCTCCGTCGCCATGCGGCCGCCCACACAGGGGGCGCCCTCCAGCACCGCGACGGTCATTCCTGCGCTGGTCAGCCGATGCGCCGCGGAGAGCCCGGCGACCCCGGCTCCCACGATCACGACATCCGCCTGGTACGCGGGCTCAAGCACGTGCCCCTCCTCGACGTTGCGCGGCAGGTGGGGACGTGATGCCCCCAACAGGCCCCGGGGATACCCGAGTTCGGGTCGAGGGTAGGGCCGTGATCGGTCAGGAACAGTCGCGCATCGACAGGGCACGGTCGCACACCGGTCGCATGTCGTCACAGACGGTCGCCAACGTCGTACGACATCACGCGCGGCCGTCACCGACGTCGGGCCGTGACCTCACGCCGCCGCCCGGATCGCGCCGTCGATGTCCGGGAACGCGAACGTGAACCCCGACTCCAGCAGCCGCGTCGGACGCACCCGCGCGCTGCCCAGCACGTCCCCGGCCATCTCGCCGAGCACGCCCCGCAGCACCGGCGCGGGCACCGTGAAGAGCGTGGGCCGGTGCAGTACCCGCCCCATCGCCTCGGTGATCTCACGGTTCGTCAGGGGGTGTGGCGCGGTGAGGTTGAACGGTCCGGACAGTCCGTCGGTCTCCAGGAGATGACGGATCGCGGCCACCTCGTCGTGCAGCGCGATGAACGACCAGTACTGCCGTCCGTCGCCCAGCCGGGCGCCGAGCCCCGCCTTGAACAGCGGGAACAGCCGGCCCCAGGCCCCGCCACCACGGCCCACCACCAGACCGGTGCGGGTGAACACGGTCCGTACGCCGGCCTGTTGGGCGGGCGCGGCCGCCCCCTCCCACTCCACGCACAGTTCGGGCAGGAAGCCCTCCCCGGCGGGCGAGTCCTCGTCGACGACCCGGTCGCCGGTCTCGCCGTAGTACCCCATCGCGCTGCCGTTCACGAAGACCCGCGGCGGCTCGTCCAGCGAGGCGACCGCCTCGGCGAGGGCCTTGGTGCCGAGCACCCGGCTGCACCGGATACGGGTCTTGTACGCATCCGTCCAGCGCCGCGAACCGACGCCCGCACCGGCGAGGTTGACCACGGCGTCGCACCCGGCGAGCCCGGCCGCGTCCACCTGTCCCGCCTCGGGGTCCCAGCGCACCTCGTCCTCGCCGCTTGGCTCCCGGCGCACCAGCCGCACCACCTCGTACCCGTCCGCGGTCAGCGACCGCACCAGAGCCGAGCCGATCAGTCCGGACGCCCCTGCCACCGCGATTCTTGAAAGTTGCATGACCTCATCCTGCCTGGTGGGTGCGTAAGAGCGATGTCTGGTTCCGGTACCCCAGTCATAGGGTGACGGTCATGTCCCAGCTGTCCATACGGTCCGCCCTGCCCGACGACGAAGAGGAGCTGGCCCGCCTCGACCGGGCCGAGTGGTCGCCCCTGCACGAGGTCCTGCCCCGGCAGCAGCCGCCGTACCGGCCCTTCTTCGACGAGCGCCACCTCCCCGACGACTGCCTGGTCGCCGAGGCCGACCGGCGCATCCTCGGATACGTCCGTCTCGGCTTCCCCACCGGGCTCGACGCGAACGCCCATGTGCGCCAGATCCAGGGCTTCGTCGTCAGCGCACAGGCCCGCGGCCGGGGCGTCGGCCGGGCCCTGATCCGCGCGATCACTCAGGAGGCCCGCCGCCGCGGCGCCCGCCGCCTCACCCTGCGCGTCCTCGGCCACAACATCCCGGCCCGCGCGCTCTACGAGTCCGAGGGCTTCGCGGTCGAGGGGATCCTGCCCGAGGAGTTCCTGCTGGCGGGGGAGTACGTCGACGACGTGCTCATGGGGCGCCGTCTCTGACGACCTGGTCGGCCGCGGCGGTCGTACGGCGTCTGCGCACCACCAGAAAGAGCGCGCACCCCGCCACGAGCAGTGAGACAAGGAAGAACACGGGCACGGGAGCCTCCACGAAACGACGAAAAGGGAACCGGCCCTCTCATCATCCGCGAGGCCGCCCCGCTAGGAGGTGACCAGCTCGCCCGTGTCCACCGGATCCGTCGAGTCCGCCGCCTTCTGGGCGTCGCCGGCGACCTCGTCGGCGGTCAGGACGTAGCCCGTCTCGTCGTCGGAGGTGGAGCGGGCGAAGACCACGCCGTAGACCTTGCCCGAGGTGGTCAGCAGCGGACCGCCGGAGTTGCCGGGGCGGACGGTCGAACGGATCGAGTAGATCTCGCGGGTGACGATGGCGTCGCTGTAGATGTTCTGCCCGTTCGCCTTCACCCGGCCCGCCACCGTGGCCGCCTGGAGGTTCAGATCGCCGTCCTGCGGATAGCCGGCGACGACCGCGGAGTCGCCCCGCGCCGCGCTGTCGTCGAAGCGCAGGACCGGCGCCCGGAGCTCCGGCACGTACAGCACGGCCACGTCCTTGTCCGGATCGAAGAGCACCACGCGTGCCTCGTACGCCTGCCCGACCCCGCCGATCCGCACGCTGGGCGCGTCGATACCGGCCACCACGTGGGCGTTGGTCATCACATGCTGCGGCGCGTACACGAAACCGCTGCCCTCGCGGCCCTGGGTGCCCGAGGCACCCTCGATCTTGACCGTGCTGAGCTTCGCCGCGTTGGTGGCGGCCGCCGTGACGCTGTCGCCGGTGGGCTTGGCGACCTCGGCCGTCGACTCGTTCTCGAACGGGTTGAAGACCTGCGGGAAGCCCGCCTCGGTGAGCGCGGAGGTGGCCCGCGAGAACCAGGAGGGAGTCGTGTCCGGCATCGAGTCCTGGACGGCGCCGAGCAGCGCCGAGTCCCGGATGGCCGTGGTGACCAGCGGGGACGAGGAGGCGCCCAGGACACTCGCGGCGACCCACGCCACGATCAGCACCGCCACCGAGTTGGCGACGGCCCCGCCGACCCCGTCGGCCACCCGCAGCGGCCCCTGGTCCAGTTCCCGGCGCAGCCTGAGCGCCAGCCGCCCCGCCAGCTCGTGTCCCACCGCCGCCGGGACCAGCACCGTCAGCACCGCGGTCACCGTCGCGGACGTGCTCCCCGGTGCCACCAGATCCATCATCCACGGCAGCACCCACACGCCCACGACCGCGCCGCCCACGAACCCGGCGAGCGAGACACAGCCGGCCACCAGGCCGCGCCGGTAGCCGGAGGCCGCGTAGGCGGCGGTCACCAGCAACAGCAGGATGTCGAGCAGGTCCACGTGGCCGCCTTTCTCTCAGATCCCTTAGTACGCGGGCGAGGGGCTCAGTGATCAGTCACGCGCGCGCGTGCCGCCCGGAACCGGCCACGCGCGCGTGCACCTGGGAAAACGCCGCGGACCAGGACGATGGTTCCACCGGGTGGCACACCACACATCGCGGACGGAGGAGATCCGGCCGACAGTGGAACCATGCGTGTCCGAAGATCGCGGGGGGCGCGAGGACGGCGGGCGGCCCGAATACGCCACGCGGTCCGCACAGGCCTCTCGGCCTCCGTGCGGCCCGCGACCTTCCTACGACGGTTCGCGGCACGGCCCCCGGGGCGTGCCACCCGGCTACCGCGCCCCCTCGTACTGCTGCTGGCCTGTGTGCCAGGACTCACCGCCGTCCTCGTCCTGGCACTGTGCGCCACCGGTGTCGAGCGCACGGCCGCGGCCGGACCCGCGCGGACCGCCGCGGCGGCCCGGCACGGACTCGCCCCGCACACCGCGGCCCGGCCGCACATCGTGCCGAGGCAGGTGTGGGCGAACGGCACCGGCGAGGCGAACAGCGCCGCCCGCACCCCGCCGCCCCCGCGCTACGACGACAAGGTGGTCGCGGTCTTCGTCCACCACACCGACTCGCCCAACGACTACGACTGTGCCGACGCGCCCCGCATCATCCGCTACCTGGCGGAGGGCCAGACCGGCACCCGGGACTGGGACGACATCGGCTACAACTTCCTCGTCGACCGCTGCGGCACCATCTACGAGGGCCGCGCGGGGGGCGTCGACCGTCCCGTCACCGGTGCCCACACCCAGGGCTTCAACCACCGCACGGCCGGCATCGCCGCCCTCGGCACCTTCACGGCCGGTGTCACCGTCCCACGGGAGATGACCGAGGCGATCGCCGCCCTGGCAGCCTGGAAACTGGGCCTCGCGGACATCGACCCGCGCGCCACCGTCCGGCTGACCTCCAGCAACAGCCTCAGCCGGTACGCCGCCGGCACCACCGCGGGCCTGCCCGCCCTCGCGGGCCACGACGACGGCTACACGACGACCTGCCCGGGCGCCGCCCTCAGCGCGCTGCTGCCACAGATCAGGGAACGAGCGGCCCGGTTGCAGGGCAGGACGTGACCCGCCGAGCCGGACGTCACCTGCGCCCGAGATAGACCCGCAACGCCCGCTGGAGCACCTTGCCCTGGATGCCCACCGGCCGTTCCCACTCCCCGAAGTACTCGACGACCCGGCCGCCCGCCCCCGTCTTGAAGCGGAGCCGGCCCAGCAGACGGTCCCCGGTGAGGGAGGGCGTGACGGAACGCAGGTCGTACGTCTCGCCGCCGGCCGCCCGCGCATCGCACAGCATCCGCCACAACAGCGCGCTGCTGGGCCGCAGTTCCCGCCCCCGGCGGCCGGACGCGGCGTAGGAGTGCCAGACCCGGGAGCCGACGTTGATCATCAGCGCGGCGGAGAGCACCTCGCCGTCGTACTCGGCGAGATAGAGCCGCAGCCGGTCGGAGTCCTCGGCGTTCAGCGCCTCCCACATGCGCCGGAAGTACTCCGGAGGCCGGGCCCGGAAGCCGTCGCGGGCGGCGGTCGCGGCGTAGAGGCGGTAGAAGTCGGGCAGGTCGGCGGCGGTGCCCCAGGAGACCCGGACGCCCGCCGACTCGGCCGTGCGCAGGGACTGCTCGAAGTGGGGTGCGAGAGCCTCCCGCAGTTCGTCCACCGAGCGGTTCGTGAGCGGTATGTGACAGCCGTAGCGCGGCTGGCCGGGGCCGAAGCCGCTGTCCTCGTTCTCCGCGCACCGCCGCCATCCGAGCTGCCGCAGCCGCTCTCCGGTGTCCAGGGCGTACCCGTCGACACCGGCGGCGGGCAGGTCGCGCAGATGACGGGCGTCGGGGTCGGCGAGGCCCGCCGTCACGGTGTCCGCGTCCCAGTGGCGCACGACGACCGGCGGCCCGATCCGGACCGAGAACGCCCCCTGCTGCTCCAGATGCGCGACCAGGGGATCCAGCAGGCGTTCCGGGCGCGGGGCGCGCCAGTCGATCGCGGGCCCGTCGGGGAGGTAGGCGAGAAAGCGCCGGGTGCCGGGCAGCGGCCGGTACAGCACGAGTGCCGTCGCGAGCATCGTCTCGCCCTCGAACCAGCCGACGCTCTCCGCGAGCCAGTCGGGCTTCACGTCGGCCCACTCGGGAATCTGGAGATGGCTCGCGTCGGGGTGCAGCCGCAGGTGGGCGAGATGGTCCTCGCGCGTGATCTCGCGCACGTACGGGCTGGTCATGGGCGGGGTGCTCCTGTTCGGGGCGGCCACGGTAAGCCGGGGGCCACGGCGCTGGTCAAGAGTCCGAGGCCTCACAGGTTTCTCGTAGGCCACTCAAGGATCACGCCGAAGCGGCCGCCCTATCGTCATGCACACGCACTGACTGGAGGTGGGGAAGAAATGAACAGCAGTCACACCGACACCACGGAGAAGACCACCGGCTGGACCGGGAGCGCCCGCGGTCCCTGGGCGGTCGTCTGCGCCGTCGCGGCCGTGCTCCTCGGCCCGGCCGCCGTCACCGCGAACGCCCTCGACCAGGCCAACGCGGCCCCGATGCACCACGCGGTGAGGGCCGACCAGACGCAGGCCTACATCCCGACGGACACAACCCGCCGCCGGTCCACGACGACGGCCTGAGCGGCGTGCGGGCGGCTGGGCCGGGCGCGTCCGACGGGCGGATGGTTCGGGCCGGGAGTGCCCGGCGCGCGGGCGGGTGGCCGGGCGGGGAGGTGTCCGACGGGCTGGTGGCCGGGCCGGTAGGCGTCCGGCTGACGGATGGTCGGGCCGGAATGTCCGGTGGGTGGGTGGCCGGGCGGGTCTCAGTCCCTGAACCGCTCCCACAGCTTGGGACAGCGCTCCGTCAGCACCCGGCGCTCTCCAGGTCGACCGGCCAGCGCCGAGTGGCTCGGAGGCCGCGGGCGGGATGCCCAGGTCGGGTGCGATGGTCTCGGTGAGCTGTTCGTAGGGCCTCGTCGGCCTGCAGGCGGGTGGCCGGGCCGGGAGTGTCCGCTAGGGCGGACGGCCGGACGCGGAGGTGTCTCGCGGATGGGTGGCCGGGCCGGGAGTTGTCCGGCTGACGGATGGTCGGGCCGGGAGTGTCATACGGACAGGCGGTCGGACGCGGAGGTGTCCCGCGGGCGGGCGGCCGGACGGGGAAGCCGACCGGCGGGCGGACGGCCGGACGCGGAGGTGGCGTGTGGGTGGTCCGGCCGGGTCTCAGCTTCTGAACCGCTCCCACAGTTTGGGATAGCGCTCCGCCAGTGCCTGGTCGCTCTCCAGGTCGACCGGCGTGCCGAGCGGCTCGGAGGCCGCGGGTGGGATGCCCAGGTCGGGTGCGACGGTCCCGGTGAGCTGTTCGTAGGCCTCGTCGGCCGAGTAGCCCAGTTCCTCGCCGTCGCCGTCGATCTCCTCGTCGAAGTCGGCCAGGATGTCGGCGAGCGAGTCGGGGTCGTGCACCGCGCCCTCGTACACCTCGCGGCCCTGGCCGATCAGCCAGCACCGGAAGAAGTCGAAGGCGTCGTCGCTCGCCCCGTCCAGCAGGATCCAGGCGGCGCCCCACAGGTCCCAGGTGTACGCGCGGTTGTAGCGGGCCTCGAAGTGACGGGCGAAGTCGAGGACCATGTCCGGGTCCAGCGCCAGGAGCCGGTCCACGAGCAGGTCGGCCTGCTCCTCGGGGTCACCCTCGGCGGCCTCGCGGGTGGCGTCCACCAGCTCCCAGAACTCCGTCTCGTCCATCACGGGTCCAGCATCGGGCCTCGCGCGGTGGGGCGCACGTGGAGTGCGGCGGATTGTTATGTCCCGTACAGACGGCCCAGTCGTGTCGCGTCGTCGACGAAACGCGCCCGCAGGCTCTCCGGCGCCAGCACCTCCACCTCCGGTCCGAGCCCCGTGAGCTGCGAGTGGGCGACCTTCTCGGACTCCACGGGGAGCGTCACGGTCAGCCATCCGTCCTCGTCCGGGGTGCCCGCCGCCGCCAGCGCCTCCCGGGCGGAGGCGGGATCGACGGCGTACGGCAGTCTCCGCACCCCGTCGCCGGAGAGCCGCACCACCGCCTCGGCCCGCAGGATCGACCTCGCGAACTGCTCGGCCCGCTCCGCCCAGAAGCCGGGCAGGTCGAACTCCTCGTCCCGTACGAAACGGTCGGCGCCGGCCTCCACCGCCGTGAACCGGTCGATCCGGTACACCCGGAAGGAACCGTTCTCCACGACCCGTGCGCACACGTACCAGACCCCCGCCTTGAGGACGAGCCCGTACGGCTCCAGCTCCCGCTCCACCTCGGCCTCCCGGCTCCGATAGCGCGCGGTGACCCGTCTGTCGTCCCACACCGCGTCCGCGACGGCGGGCAGCAGCCCGGGCACCTTGGGCTCGGTGAACCAGTTCGGCGCGTCGAGATGGAAGCGCTGAGCGGCCGTACGGGAGGCGTCGCCGAGGGAGGGCAGGAGAGCGGCCGACACCTTCAGCCGGGCGGCGGAGGCCGCGTCCTCCAACCCCATCTCGCGCAGCGCCCCCGGCACACCGGAGAGGAACAGCGCCTCTGCCTCGCCCCGCGCCAGCCCGGTCAGCCGCGTCCGATACCCGCCGATGAGCCGATACCCCCCGGCCCGCCCCCGGTCGGCGTACACCGGAACTCCCGCCTCCGACAACGCCTGCGCGTCCCGCGTCACCGTCCGCTCCGACACCTCCAGCTCCCGCGCCAGCTCGGCGCCGGTCATGGAGGACCGGGACTGCAGAAGCAGCACCATCTTGATCAGGCGGGCAGCGCGCATGGGGCCATGATGCCCGGGGCCACTGACAGCGAAGGGGTACGGCGGCCGCCGTACCCCTCCATCGAAGCTCAGGCCCTTACAGCCCGTACTTCTCGCGTGCTTCCTTCACCGCCGTCGCCTTGACCTCGCCGCGGCGGGCCAGCTGGGCCAGGGCCGCGACAACGACCGACTCGGCGTCGACGCCGAAGTGGCGGCGGGCGCCCTCGCGGGTGTCGGAGAGGCCGAAGCCGTCCGCGCCGAGCGAGGACCAGTCCTGCTCGACCCACTGCGCGATCTGGTCCGGGACCTGGCGCATGTAGTCGGAGACCGCGAGGACCGGGCCGTCCGCGCCGTGCAGTGCCTGGCGGACGTACGGCACCCGCTCCTCACCGCGCAGCAGGGCCGCGTCCGCCTCCAGGGCGTCCCGGCGCAGCTCCGTCCAGGAGGTGGCGGACCAGATGTCGGCCGCGACCCCCCACTCCTCGGCGAGCAGCCGCTGGGCCTCCAGGACCCAGTGGATCGCCGTACCGGAGGCGAGCAGCTGGATGCGCGGGGCGTTGGCCGCGGCCACGCTGATGCCCGCCGACTCGACCGTGTTGAAGCGGTACAGGCCCTTGACGATGCCCTCGTCGATGCCGGGCCCGGACGGCTTCGCCGGCTGCGGGATCGGCTCGTTGTAGACGGTCAGGTAGTAGAAGACGTTCGGGTCCTCACCGGGGGCCGCCTCGCCGTACATCCGGCGCAGACCGTCCTTGACGATCGTCGCGACCTCGTACGCGAACGCCGGGTCGTACGACAGCGCCGCCGGGTTGGTCGCCGCGATCACCGGCGAGTGACCGTCCGCGTGCTGCAGGCCCTCGCCCGTCAGCGTCGTACGGCCCGCGGTGGCGCCGACGAGGAAGCCTCGGCCGAGCTGGTCGCCGAGCTGCCACATCTGGTCGGCCGTGCGCTGCCAGCCGAACATCGAGTAGAAGATGTAGAACGGGATCATCGCCTCACCGTGCGTGGAGTACGCGGTGGACGCGGCGATGAAGTCGGCCATCGAACCGGCCTCGGTGATCCCCTCGTTGAGGATCTGGCCGTTCTCGGCCTCCTTGTAGTACATCAGCTGGTCACGGTCGACCGGCTCGTACGTCTGGCCCTTGGGGGAGTAGATGCCCAGGGACGGGAAGAGGCTCTCCATGCCGAAGGTGCGCGCCTCGTCCGGGACGATCGGCACCCAGCGCTTGCCCGTCTCCTTGTCGCGGACCAGGTCCTTGATCAGACGGACGAAGGCCATGGTGGTGGCCACGTTCTGGGAGCCGGAGCCCTTGTCGAAGGAGGCGAACGCCTTCTCGGCGGGGGCCGGCAACGGCGCCACCGGGTGGACCCGGCGGGCCGGGGCGGGACCACCGAGAGCGGCCCGGCGCTCCTGGAGGTAGCGCACCTCGGGGGAGTCGGCGCCCGGGTGGCCGTAGGGAACGACCCCGTCGACGAACTGGCTGTCCGAGATGGGCAGTTCGAGCAGGTCCCGCATCGTCCTGAACTCGTCCACCGTCAGCTTCTTCATCTGGTGGTTGGCGTTCTTCGACGCGAAGCCCTCGCCGAGGGTGTGGCCCTTGACCGTCTGGGCCAGGATCACGGTCGGCGCGCCCTTGAACTCGACTGCGGCCTTGTAGGCGGCGTACACCTTGCGCGCCTCGTGGCCACCGCGGGAGAGGTGGAAGCACTCCAGGATCTTGTCGTCGGACAGCAGCTTCGCCATCTCGACGAGCGCCGGGTCCTTGCCGAAGAAGTCCTGGCGGATGTAGGCGGCGTCGCGCGTCTGGTACGTCTGCACCTGCGCGTCGGGTACCTCGCGGAGCCGTCGTACGAGAGCGCCCGTGGTGTCGAGCCGGAACAGCTCGTCCCAGGCGTTGCCCCACAGCGTCTTGATGACGTTCCAGCCGGCGCCGCGGAACTGGGCCTCCAGCTCCTGCACGATCTTGAAGTTCGCGCGGACCGGGCCGTCGAGGCGCTGGAGGTTGCAGTTGATGACGAAGGTCAGGTTGTCGAGACCCTCGCGGGAGGCGAGCGCGAGTGCCGCCGTGGACTCCGGCTCGTCCATCTCGCCGTCGCCGAGGAAGGCCCAGACGTGCGAGGCGGAGACGTCCTTGATGCCGCGGTTGGTCAGGTAGCGGTTGAAGCGCGCCTGGTAGATCGCGGAGAGCGGGCCGAGGCCCATGGAGACCGTGGGGAACTCCCACAGCCAGGGGAGGCGGCGGGGGTGCGGGTACGACGGGAGGCCGTCCCCGCCGGACTCGCGGCGGAAGTGGTCGAGGTGATGCTCGTTCAGCCGGCCGTCGAGGAAGGCGCGGGCGTAGATGCCGGGGGAGGCGTGGCCCTGGATGTAGAGCTGGTCGCCGGACCCGTCGGCCTCCTTGCCCTTGAAGAAGTGGTTGAAGCCGGTCTCGTAGAGCCAGGCCGCGGAGGCGAAGGTGGCGATGTGGCCGCCGACGCCGTATTTGGAGCCGCGGGTGACCATCGCGGCCGCGTTCCAGCGGTTCCACGCGGTGATCTTCCGCTCCATCTCCTCGTCACCGGGCGCGGACGGCTCGGCGGCGGTGGGGATGGTGTTGACGTAGTCCGTTTCGAGGAGCTTCGGCAGCGCGATGCCGTTGCCCTCCGCCCTCTCCAGCGTGCGGCGCATCAGGTACGCGGCACGGTGCGGGCCGGCCGCCTTGGCGACCGCGTCCAGCGAGGCCTGCCATTCGGCGGTCTCCTCGGGGTCCCGGTCGGGGAGCTGGTCGAGCTCGCTCGGCTGGATGGCGTAGGGGTCGGTCATGTCGCCGCCTTCCTCAGTCGAAGGGGTTCCCTCAATCAGGCAGGGTTTCGGGGGTGCCCTTTGTCTTTGGCAGGACAGGGCGGAGGGCCCCGGTAAGGGCCCGTCGGCGACTCTAACCCCCTGATCGATGATCGATCAAAGGGTTGAAGGGCAAAACCTCTCTATTGCGAGAAAGTAGGCACGGGGTGTCTCCACGGAAGACACCGGGTGCCGTGTTTTCGAAGAGTTTTCGCAGGTGAGCATGGGTCTGCTCGGCTGCTCAGGCCCGCGGCGCGCAGCCCAGGACATGCGCCTTCACGATCTCCGGGATCCGCGGGTCCCGGCGCTTGAACGCCGCCACCAGCTCCTCGTGCTCCTCCGCGTACGACTGCTGGACCGTGCCCAGCCAGCGGATCGACAAGGCCGTGAAGACCTCGATGCCCAGACCCTCCCAGGTGTGCAGCAGCACGGAGTTGCCCGCCGCCCGCACCAGCTCACGGTGGAAACCCACGGTGTGCCGCACCTGCCCGGTCCCGTCCGACTCCCGGTCCGCCTCGTACAGCGCGAGAACATGCGGCTCCAGCGCCGAGCAGTCCTGCGCCAGCCGCTCCGCCGCCAGCTCCGCCGCGATCGCCTCCAGACCGGCCCGGACCGGGTAACTCTCCTCCAGGTCGGCCGCCGTCAGGTTCCGCACCCGTACGCCCTTGTTCGGCGCGGACTCGATCAGCCGCAGCGACTCCAGCTCGCGCAGCGCCTCCCGCACCGGCGTCTGACTGACCTCCAGCTCGGTGGCGATACGGCGCTCCACGATCCGCTCACCCGGCTGCCAGCGCCCGCTGACGATTCCCTCCACGATGTGCTCGCGGATCTGTTCGCGCAGCGAGTGGACGACGGGCGCGGTCATGAGGGCTCCTTAAGGGCGTTTGACGTTTAGACAATAAGGCCGAGGGCCCGTCCGGGAGGGGCGCACGGGGGCGCTTTCATGCAGGTGAGACGAGGCTTACACGCTCCCAGCCCCACGACTTCTGTCAAGAGACGGAACCCCGCGGCCCTGAGAAGTGTCGCGTTCCTCAGGGGTTCCCACGCGGGGCGCCCCTTCGCACCACAGGGGGACGCATGCACATCGGGGGACGACGGGGACTGGCCGTCGCGGCCGTGATCGGCGCGATCGTCGGCTTGGCCGGCTGCGGACAGCCGGCCGCACGGGCGACGGCCGAGGCGACACCGAGCCGCACCGAAGCGATCACCAACATGGCGGGTCCGACCCAGGGCGGCGGCGCCGCCTGTGTGTTCGTCAAACCCGACGGCGCCCAGAAGTTCGGCCATGTCGGCTGGGGCTTCAGGGTCCCGGGCACCGGCCGCTGGGTCTACGGCGCCGTCGAGAACCCCAGCGGCAAGTTGTACACCCCGCCGGGCGGCGACATCGGAGCCTGGCACGCCGAGGGGTCGTACAAACGCATGCTCAGCGAGATGTCCACGGACGCGCACTACCCCGGCACCTCCGAACACCCCTACAGCCGTTACCGCTGCACGAAGTCCTCGACGCACGCCGTGAACAACGCCCGAGCCATGATCCGTACGGTCGAGGCCCGCGGGTTCCTCGTCGGGGTCGACCCGAGGACCGGCAAGCTCACCTCGCGGGACTGCCTGGACGCGACGTACGACGTTCTGAAGGCCTACCGAACTTGGCATCTGACCCGCGCGCCCAAGCTGTCCGTCCCCAACGTGTGGGTGGAGGAGCTGTGGGGCTGGTCGGACAGGCCGTTGACACCCAGGTGAGGAAAGGCCGGTGCCCCCGACCGGAAACCGGACGGGGGCACCGTACGAGTGCCTTACAGACCGAGCTCGACCTCGAACTCGCCCGCCTCCAGGATCGCCTTGACCGCGGTCAGGTAACGGGCCGCGTCGGCGCCGTCCACCAGACGGTGGTCGTAGGAGAGGGTCAGGTAGGTCATGTCGCGGATGCCGATGACCGTGCCCTCCTCGGTCTCGATGACCGCCGGGCGCTTGACCGTGGCACCGATGCCGAGGATCGCGACCTGGCCCGGCGGCACGATGATCGTGTCGAAGAGCGCGCCGCGCGAACCGGTGTTGGAGATGGTGAAGGTCGCGCCGGACAGCTCGTCGGGCGTGATCTTGTTGGCGCGGACCTTGCCGGCCAGCTCCGCCGTGGCCTTCGCGATGCCGGCGAGGTTGAGGTCGCCCGCGTGCTTGATGACCGGGGTCATCAGGCCCTTCTCGGAGTCCACCGCGATACCGATGTTCTCGGTGTCGAAGTAGGTGATCGTGCCTTCGCCCTCGTTGATCTTGGCGTTGATGGGCGCGTGCGCCTTCAGCGCCTGGGCCGCGGCCTTGACGAAGAACGGCATCGGGGAGAGCTTGACGCCCTCGCGGGCCGCGAAGGAGTCCTTGGCCCGGCCGCGGAGCTTCATCAGACGCGTGACGTCGACCTCGACGACCGAGGACAGCTGCGCCTGCTCGTGCAGCGCCTTGACCATGTTGTCGCCGATGACCTTGCGGATGCGCGGCATCTTGACGGTCTGGCCACGGAGGGGGGAGGCCTCCAGGGTCGGCGCCTTCTTGGCGGCGGCGGCAGCCGGAGCGGCAGCGGCGGGAGCCGGAGCAGCTGCGGCGGCCTTCGCGGCCTCGGCGGCGGCGATGACGTCCTGCTTGCGGATACGGCCACCGACGCCGGTGCCGTTGACGGCGGCGAGGTCGACGCCGTGCTCGGCGGCGAGCTTGCGCACCAGCGGGGTCACGTAGGCGCCGTCGTCACCGGAGGTCGCGGCAGGAGCCGGGGCCGGGGTGACCGGGGCGGGCGCCGGGGCCGGAGCGGCGGGCGCCGGGTCGGGAGCCGGAGTCGTCTGCTGCTGCGGGGCCGGAGCCGAGGGCGCCTGCGGGGCCGGAGCCGGAGCCGGAGCCGGAGCGGGCGCCGGAGCCGCGGGGGCGGCCGGGGCGGGAGCCGGAGCGGGAGCCGGGGCCTCGGCAGCCGGAGCCGGAGCGGCGGGGGCCGGGGCAGCGGCCGGAGCCGCACCCGGAGCGCCGATGACGGCGAGCTTCGCGCCGACCTCGGCGGTCTCGTCCTCGCCGACCACGATCTCCAGCAGGACACCGGCGACCGGCGCCGGAATCTCGGTGTCCACCTTGTCGGTGGAGACCTCGAGCAGGGGCTCGTCCTCCGCGACCTCCTCGCCGACCTCCTTCAGCCACCGGGTCACGGTGCCCTCGGTGACGGACTCGCCGAGCGCGGGCAGGACGACGTCCGTGCCCTCGGCGGAGCCGCCGCCGGAGGCGGCCTCGGCGGTGGGAGCGGGCGCGGGGGCGGCCTGCTCGGTGGACGGGGCGGCCGCGGCCGGCTCGGGGGCGGGCTCGGCGACCGGCTCGGCGGCCGGAGCCGGGGCAGCGGCGGGGGCGCCGGTGCCGTCGTCGATCACGGCCAGCTCGGCGCCGACCTCGACCGTCTCGTCCTCGGCGACCTTGATGGAGGCGAGGACGCCGGCGGCGGGGGAGGGGATCTCGGTGTCGACCTTGTCGGTCGACACCTCCAGCAGGGGCTCGTCGGCCTCTACGCGCTCACCCTCGGCCTTGAGCCAGCGGGTGACAGTGCCCTCGGTGACGCTCTCGCCGAGCGCCGGAAGGGTTACGGAAACCGCCATGGTTTCGGTTGCTCCTTACGAATTGCGGAAGTCTGAGTACGTCGCTTCGTCGACCGAGGGTCAGTCGTGCGAGTGCAGCGGCTTGCCGGCCAGGGCCAGGTGGGCCTCGCCGAGCGCCTCGCTCTGCGTCGGGTGGGCGTGGATGAGCTGCGCGACCTCGGCGGGCAGCGCCTCCCAGTTGTAGATCAGCTGGGCTTCGCCGACCTGCTCGCCCATGCGGTCGCCGACCATGTGGACGCCGACCACGGCACCGTCCTTGACCTGGACGAGCTTGATCTCGCCCGAGGTGTTCAGGATCTTGCTCTTGCCGTTGCCCGCGAGGTTGTACTTCAGAGCGACGACCTTGTCCGCGCCGTAGATCTCCTTGGCCTTGGCCTCGGTGATGCCCACGGAGGCCACCTCGGGGTGGCAGTAGGTCACCCGCGGAACGCCGTCGTAGTCGATCGGAACGGTCTTCAGACCGGCCAGACGCTCCGCAACCAGGATGCCCTCGGCGAAGCCGACGTGCGCGAGCTGGAGGGTGGGGACCAGGTCACCGACGGCGGAGATGGTGGGCACGTTGGTGCGCATGTACTCGTCGACCAGAACGTAGCCGCGGTCCATGGCGACGCCCTGCTCCTCGTAGCCGAGACCGGCGGAGACGGGCCCGCGGCCGACGGCCACCAGCAGCAGCTCGGCCTCGAACTCCTTGCCGTCGGCGAGGGTGACCTTGACACCGTCCTGGGTGTACTCGGCCTTCGAGAAGAACGTGCCCAGGTTGAACTTGATGCCGCGCTTGCGGAACGCGCGCTCAAGAAGCTTGGAGGAGCTCTCGTCCTCAAGGGGGGCGAGGTGCTTGAGGCCCTCGATGATCGTGATGTCGGTCCCGAAGGACTTCCAGGCGGAGGCGAACTCGACGCCGATGACACCGCCGCCGAGGACGATCGCGGACTTCGGCACACGGTCCAGGACGAGGGCGTGGTCCGAGGAGATGATCCGGTTGCCGTCGATTTCCAGGCCCGGCAGCGACTTCGGTACTGAGCCGGTGGCGAGCAGGATGTGGCGGCCCTGAATGCGCTGGCCGTTGACATCGACCGACGTGGGGGAGGAGAGCCGCCCCTCACCCTCGATGTACGTCACCTTGCGGGAGGCGACAAGCCCCTGAAGCCCCTTGTACAGGCCGGAGATCACACCGTCCTTGTACTTGTGGACCCCCGCGATGTCGATGCCCTCGAAGGTGGTCTTCACACCGAACTGCTCGCTCTCGCGGGCCTGGTCGGCGATCTCGCCCGCGTGCAGCAGGGCCTTGGTGGGGATGCACCCTCGGTGCAGGCAGGTGCCGCCGACCTTGTCCTTCTCGATCAGGGCGACGTCCAGGCCCAGCTGCGCCCCGCGCAGGGCCGCGGCGTAACCGCCACTACCACCGCCGAGGATCACTAGGTCGAAAACGGTGCTGGCGTCGTTCGCCACGTCACGTCCTCCATGCATGTGCGCCGTACGCCGGTCTCCAGTGACCGCGCGGCGGCTGGTGTCCGGCCGCTCTTTCTTCGGCCCTGTGTGGGGGCCCTGTCCTGCCGAGCCCCATCTTCGCACTTGTCAGCACTGAACGAGACGCCGGGCCGGGGTGTGAGACACCACACGCTCACATGAGAAGGACAGCTCCGGTGAGACTTTCAACAGGGGCCACGGTGAGACACCCACGGGCGCGGGGCCATATCGATATGCGGCTCCGCGGCGTGGGCGCGATCAGCTCTCATGCTCGCAGTGGGACGAAGGCCGCGGTGAGACACCCACGGGCGCGGGGCCATATCGATATGCGGCTCCGCGGCGTGGGCGCGATCAGCTCTCATGCTCGCAGTGGGACGAAGGCCGCGGTCGGACACCCAGGGGCGCGGGGAACTGCGCGATCAGCCCCCACGCCCCTGCACCCGCCGTACGACCGATGGCACCGAGCTATCAGGCGGACGTCACCCCAGGTCCCCGGCGCCCACAAGCTCCGCCAGCCGCACCAACGTACGCACGGCAGACCCCGTCCCGCCCTTCGGCGTGTATCCGAACGGCCCCCCGTCGTTGAACGCCGGCCCCGCGATGTCGAGGTGCGCCCAGGTGATCCCCTCACCCACGAACTCCCGCAGGAAGAGCCCGGCGACCAGGCCACCGCCCATCCGCTCACCCATGTTCGCGATGTCGGCGGTGGGAGAGTCCATCCCCTTGCGCAGATGCTCCGGCAGCGGCATCGGCCAGGCAGGCTCCCCGACCTCCTCCGCGGCCTCGTACACCGCCGTACGGAACGCGTCGTCGTTGGACATGATCCCGAACGTCCGGTTCCCCAGCGCCAGCATCATCGCGCCGGTCAGCGTCGCCACATCCACGATCGCGTCCGGCTTCTCCGCCGACGCGGCCCACAGGGCGTCCGCCAGCACCAGCCGGCCCTCGGCGTCGGTGTTGAGCACCTCCACCGTCTTGCCGCTGTACATCCGCAGCACGTCACCGGGCCGCGTCGCCGAACCGGACGGCATGTTCTCGGCCAGCGCCAGCCACCCGGTCACATTGACCTCAAGGCCCAGACGCGCGGCGGAGACCACGGCCGCGAACACCGCCGCCGCCCCGCTCATGTCGCACTTCATCGTCTCGTTGTGGCCCGCCGGCTTCAGCGAGATACCGCCCGAGTCGTACGTGATCCCCTTGCCGACCAGCGCGAGATGCTTCTTCGCCTTGGACGAGGTGTACGACAGCTTCACCAGCCGCGGCCCCGACGTCGACCCCGCGCCGACGCCGAGGATGCCGCCGTAGCCGCCCTTCTCCAGGGCCTTCACGTCGAGCACCTGCACCTTGAGGCCGTGCTCCTTGCCCGCGGCCTGCACGATCGAGGCGAAGGCCTCGGGGTTCAGGTCGTTCGGCGGCATGTTGATGAGGTCGCGCGCGCGGTTGAGCTCCTCGGCGACCGCGACGGCCCGGGCGAGCGCGGCCTTGTACGCGGCGTCCCGCGGCTTGCCGCCCAGCAGTACGGCCTCGGCGAGCGGCGCCTTGCCGTTCTTGGCCTTGGCGGCGTTGTCCGAAGGCGCGGTCCCCTTGTAGGCGTCGAAGGAGTACGACCCGAGCAGTACGCCCTCGGCGACCGCGCCGACGTCGGCGGCGTCGCCCAGCGGCAGCACGAACGCCGCCTTCTTGGAGCCGGCCAGGGCGCGGGCGGCGATACCGGCGGCCTTGCGCAGCGCCTCCGCGGCGAAGGCGGAGTCCTTCTCGGGCTCGGCGCCCAGGCCCACCGCCACCACGAGGGGGGCCTTGAGGCCGGACGGCGCGGGCAGCTTCGTCACCTCGCCCTCGGCGCCGGAGGCACCGAGGGTCTCCAGGACGCCGGCGAGCCTGCCGTCGTAGGCCTTGTCCACGGCCTCGGCGCCGGGTGCCACGGCCGGGCCCTTCGCGCCCTTGGCGACACCGATCACGATCGCGTCGACCCGCAGGCCGGGCGCCGCGGAGGTGCTGAGAGTGAGAGCAGTCACGGTGGTGAATTCTCGCTTCCGATGTGAAGTTGCTGGGGTCGAAAAGGGTGGGTCGACCGGGCCCGACGGCCGACCCTGTTTCTTGTCGAATACGGATCCCGATCGGGGCCTTCACCCCTGCCGGCTACCACCCGGGACGAGCCTACGCTCGGGTCGGCCGTCGATCATTCCCGCCGGTGTTCACCTGCCGGTGGCAGCGTGGCCACTTCTCGATCCCCGTCCCCGGTGAGGTGGGTCACACTCGTCTGGTTCCGGCGAGCCTACCGCTCGCCTCTTTGCATCATTTCCACAGAACCCCCTTGCTTTGAGCGCAAGGGGGTGTTTTTTGGGGAGGGGACGACCCATGGCACACAGAAAGCGTTGGAGAACCACTGCCGCCTTGATGGCCGCCGCGGGGCTGATGGCCCTCGGAGCGGGCACTCCCGGAGCCTCGGCGGCCGAGGAGCCGCGCATCGACCTGAGAGTGCTGGTGGTGGACAACGGCGACAGCCCGGTCGAGGCCATCACCGCCCAACTGGACAGCACCGGCGTCCCGTACACCACGATCGACCTGAACGACACGACCCGCCCGACCGTCACCGCGGCCTTCCTCAGCGACACCGTCGACGGCACGCCGCGGGCGAAGTTCCAGGGCGTGGTGCTGCCCAACGAGGCCCCGTTCGGCACGGGTTCGGCCGAGCAGACCGCCCTGGAGGCGTACGAGACGACGTACGGCATCCCGCAGGTCGACGCCTACACCTGGGCGCACCCGGAGGTGGGCCTGGACTACAGCGCGTACGCCGGGACGCTGGACGGGCGGGAGGCGGACGTCACCGCGGCCGGCGGGGCGGGGTATTTCGGCTATCTCGACGGTGCTTTCGCCTTTGAGGACAACTCCGCCTCGGTACAGGAGAGTTACGGCTTCGTGGCGACGCCTCGAACCGGCTTCACCAGCTATGTCGACACCGCAGTGCCCGGCGGATCGGGCCGCGGCAGCCTGGTCGGTGAATACGCCCACGACGGGCGCCGCGAACTCGTCGTGACCTTCGCGTACAACCAGTACCAGGAACAGTTCCGGTTACTTGCCCGCGGCATTGTCGAATGGCTGACTCAGGGCGTACACCTCGGACAGAGCCGCAACTATCTTGCTGTGCATGTCGATGACGTCTTCGCGCCCGACAGTCGCTGGGACACCGAACGCAACTGCACACCCGGCGACTTCGACTGCGTGGGCGGTGACGGTGAGGGGACCACGCCGATCCGTATGACCGCGGCCGACGCCCAGTACGCGGCGCAGTGGCAGCAGGAGCACGGCTTCACGTTCGACATGGTCTTCAACGCCGGTTCCGGCGAGGAGTGGAAGGAGGAGAACGGCGGCACGGACGCCCTCGCCGACCAACTGCTCGCGGACAAGGCGCAGTACAGGTGGGTCAACCACACCTACACGCACCAGTACCTCGGCTGCGTCCAGGACACCACCACCGTGCCGTGGAGCTGTGCGAAGAACGCCGACGGCTCGACCCAGTACATGAGCCAGGCCGACATCTCGTCGGAGATCTCGAACAACTACGACTGGGCGCTCGCCCACGGACTTCCGGTCGACCGCTCCGAGCTGGTCACCGGCGAGCACTCGGGCCTGAGGAGCCTGCCCCAGCAGCCCGACGACAACCCGAACCTGGCCGGGGCGCTGGCTGCCAACGGTATCGAGTGGACCGCCTCGGACAACTCCCGTGAGCCCGCGCAGCGTTCGGTCGGCACCAGCACCCTGACCGTGCCGCGCTACCCGATGAACGTCTACTACAACACCGGCACCGACGCCGAGATGGTCGACGAGTACAACTGGATCTACACCTCGGCGGCCGACGGCGGCAGCGGCATCTGCGAGAACAACCCGACGTCCACCTGCCTCGACGACCCGCTCGACGCGGCCACCGGCTACGACGAGTACATCGTCCCGCAGGAGGCCCGCACCGCCCTCGGGCACGTCATCTCGAACGACCCGCGCCCGCACTACGCCCACCAGTCCAACCTGGCCGAGGACCGCATGCTGTACCCGGTCCTCGACACGGTGCTGGCCGACTACCAGGCGCTGTTCGCCGACAACACCCCGGTACAGAACCTCGCGCAGGCCGCCATCGGCACCGAGCTGCAACGCCGTGGCGCCTGGAAGGCAGCCGTCGACGGGGGGAACGTCACGGCGTACCGGATCGGAAACATCGTCACCGTCACCGCACCCTCCGGGACGCGGATCCCGGTGACCGCACCGGAAGGGACCACCCAGCAACTCCTTCTCGGCACCGCCGCGTTCGGGACGCCGTACGCGGGGCAGCGCTCGGCCTGGACCACGCCGGAGCTGCTTCAGGACGCTCTCACGCTGAACCTGCCTGCCTGAAGCACAGCGCAGCACAGCACGCACCCCGGTCCCCCACGGCCGGGGTGCGCTCCGAGCCGACGTTCCATTGGGGGGAACGCGCATGACGCGCAACGGCCGTCACGTCACCATGCTCACCGAAGGTACCTACCCGCATGTCCACGGCGGGGTCAGCACCTGGTGCGACCAGCTCGTCAAGGGCATGCCGGAGGTGGACTTCCACCTCGTCTCGCTCACCGGCAGCGGTCGCGAACCCGTGACCTGGGAGCTGCCGCCCAACGTCTACCGGCACACCTCCGTGCCGACCTGGGGCCCGCGCCCGGGACGCGCCCGCGCCCCGTACGGCAGGGCCCGTCGCCGTTTCGTCGACTCCTACGAGCGCTTCCTGCTCTCCTTCCTCGACCCGGAATCGCACTGCGACTTCGGCGAGGCCCTGTACGAGCTGGCTCAACTCGCCCGCGACGGGAGCCTGTCGGCGGCCCTGCGCACGGAGACCGCGCTGCGCTCGCTAATGTGGATCTGGACGATGCCGCATCTGCGCACAGCGGACGCACGCCCCACGGTCCACGACGCCCTCACCGCGACCGACCTTCTGGAACACGCCCTCAGGCCGCTGGGCGTCCGTATCCCCGAGGACTCGGTCGCGCACGCCGTCAGCAGCGGATTGGCGACGTTGCCCGCCCTCGCCGCTCACCACCTCGACGGCGTACCGTTCCTGCTTACCGAGCACGGCATCTACCTGCGCGAGCGCTACCTCGACCACCAGGGCGACACCCGGCGCTGGCCCGTGAAGGCCTTCATGCTCGGCTTCTACCGTGAACTCAATTCACACGGGTACAAGGCCGCCGACCTGATCACACCCTGCAACCAGTACAACCGCCGCTGGGAGGAGCGCGGCGGCGCCGACGCCGAGAAGATCCGCACGGTCTACAACGGCGTCGACCCCGCGGCCTTCCCGCACGCGGGCCCCGAGCCCGACGTCCCCACCCTCACCTGGTGCGGCCGTGTCGATCCCATCAAGGATCTCGAAACGCTGCTACGCGCGTACACCCTGGTCCGCGCCGAGATCCCCGAGACCCGTCTGCGGCTCTTCGGCCCGGTCCCGCCCGGCGGCGAGGCCTACCACACCCGCCTGGAGAAGCTCGCCGCCGAACTCGGCGTCCGCGACGGACTGACCTTCGAGGGCCGCATCAGCGAGGTCTGGCGGGCCTACGCGGCCGGCCATGTCGTCATGCTGTCGTCCATCTCCGAGGGCTTCCCGTTCTCCATCATCGAGGCCATGTCCTGCGGCCGTACGACGGTTTCGACCGATGTCGGCGGGGTCCGCGAGGCCGTCGGCGACACCGGTGTGGTGGTGCCACCGCGCGAGCCGGAGAAGATGGCGGCGGCCGCGCTGAGCCTCCTTCGCGACGACGAACGGCGCCGGAAACTGGGCGAGTTGTCCCGGCAGCGGGTCATCGACCGCTTCACGCTCCGCCGTTCCGTGGATGCTTTTCGGACGATCTACCAGGAGCTCGCGGGCCGGCCCGAGGTCTACGAGCCCACCCTGGAGACGGTCGCCGACTGGACCCTCGAACTGCGCGACCCCTGGTACGCGGCGGTCGCGACGGACGGAACCGACTGGTGAGCGGAAGCGTCCATCTGCCTCCGGGCGCCCGTCCGCAGGCCCCGCCGGCGATCCCCCGGCAGCGCACACCCAGCTGGGCCGGGCCCGATCCGCTCGACGAACTCGCCGAGCGCCTGCGCGACTTCGTGGCCGCGGCGGTCCACCCGGACGAGATAGCCGCCCTGCTGGAGTCCGACGGCCTCTCCGACGACCAGATACGCGAGCGGTACGGCGTGAAGAACTCCTTCGCGCTCGCCGAGGAACTCTACGAACGGGTCGACCGTGACTACCCCGAGCCCGAGGGCCCGGTCCACGACCCCTGGCAGGTGGGCCTGTTGGGCTGCCTTCTGCGCGGAGTCGTCTTCGCCCTCCCCGGCCTCGGCTACGTCCTCGGCGCCCCGCTCCTCGCCGGCCCCGAGGACGACCTGGGCCTCCCGGCGGGCACGGTCCCCCTCCTCGCGAGCGCCCTGTGCGGCTGGACCTGGAACCAGGGCCTGGCCCACCGGGCGTACTCCTGGCTGGGCCTGGGCGACACAGCGGCAGCCCGCCGCGCCCTGCTGACCGGCGCCCCGGCGGGCATGCTCCTGGGATCCCTGGTCGCGTGGGCTGTCGGAGTCAACGGGGGCGCCACCGCGGTGGCCTTCGCGGCCGGCCAGTCCGTCTATCTGGGCGCAGCCACGATCCTCCTGGTGATGGGCCGTGAACGAGCCTTGCTGGCAGCCCTGTTGCCGATGCCGGCAGGAACGGTCCTGGCCTGGGCCCACCCCGTACCCGCCACGGCAAGAGTCGCTCTGCTGCTGGGCTCGTTGGCGACGGTGGCGGTCCTCGCCTTCCTGGAAGTCGCCCCCGCTGCAGGCGCCCTTCAGGGGCGCGGGGCTGTATTCAATGTGCGGCTACCGCCGCGTGGGCGCGACAAGCCCCCACCGCCCCGCAGACGGCAACCAACCGCGGGCCCCCGACTCACCGCCTCCCTCCCCTACGCCCTCTTCGGACTCGGCAGCGGAGTCCTCGTAGTCCACGCCGCCCTCGGCGACGCCCCCGCCGCCGTCGTGCTCACCCTTAGCATGGGCCCGGCGGAATGGCTCCTGTACCGCTTCCGCAGCGGCAGCCTCACCGGCCTCCGCACCAGCAGCACGGCGACCGCGTTCTGGCGCCGCACGGCCGTCACCGTCGTCCAGTGCCTGACCGCCTACCTGCTGATCCTCCTCGCCCTCAGCCTCGCCACCTCCGCCCTGCGGCCGGAGGCCCCGCGCCTGGCCGGTCTCCTCCTCCTGGGCGTCCTGCTGTGGACGGCTCTGCTGCTCCAGTCCTTCGGCGCGGTCCGCGGTGCCACCGCGGTCCTGTGCGCCGCAGCCGTCGCCCGGACCCTCGCCCTCGTCACCCACGCGGCGAGCCCGCAGGTGGTCGGCCCGGTCGTGTACGGCACGGCGGCAGCCGTCCAAGCCGCCCTGGTCTGCGCCCTGTTGGGAAGGGCGACCGCCCACCGATGAGCGAACTGCTGGTCCCGTACTACGAGCACCCGTCCGTCCGCCCCGCCGAGTGGGCGGCGATCGTCGCGGCCGCCCCCCGTCTCCACGGGGTCGTCCTCAACCCCGCCAGCGGCCCCGGCGAACGCCCCGACAAGGCCTTCGCCGAGATCGCCGCCCGGCTCAGGGAGGCGGACGTCCGGGTGCTCGGCTACGCCGACACCGACTACGGCCGCCGCCCCCGCCCCGAGGTCGTCGCCGACCTCGCCCGACACCGCGACTGGTACGGCGTGGACGGCGCCTTCCTCGACCAAGTCGCCGTGGGTCGCGAGGAGTTCACCCACTACCAGCAGCTGGCCAAGGCCGCCTGGCGCATGGGCTGCGACACCCTGGTCCTCAACCACGGCACCCTGCCCGACCCCGCCTACGCCCGCATCGCCGACGTCCTGGTCACCTTCGAGGGCTCCTGGGCGTCGTACCGCCGCCTCGCCCCCCAGCCGTGGCGGGGCGGCACGAACGTCCGGCTCTGCCATCTCGTCCACGGCGTCCCGGCCGGCGTCGACCTGGCCGAACCGGCCCGCGCGCGAGGGGCCTCGGTGCACTGCGCGGTACCGGGCACAGGAGATCATCCCTGGGGTACGTTGCCGCACGCCCTGGAGCCCACTCCTTGAAACGCCCTCTCCTGCTCCTCACCCTGCTGCTCCTGGTGGCGGGATGCTCGACCACCCCCGACTCCGACTCCGGGCCCGGCGCCTCCCGGTGGCAGCCCCGCCCCGGCGTCGCCTGGCAGTGGCAGCTGACCGGCCGCATCGACACCTCCGTCGACGTGCCGGTGTACGACATCGACGGCTTCGACCAGTCCAAGGCGGTGGTGTCCGCACTGCACCGCGAGGGCCGCAAGGTCATCTGCTATCTCTCCACGGGCGCGTGGGAGGACTGGCGGCCCGACGCCGACAAGTTCCCCAAGTCGGTGATCGGACGCGGCAACGGCTGGGACGGGGAGCGCTGGCTCGACATCCGCCGCACGGACGTGCTGGAACCGCTGATGGCGGCCCGCTTCGACATGTGCCGCGAGAAGGGGTTCGACGCGGTCGAGCCCGACAACATGGACGGCTACAGGAACCGCACCGGCTTCAGGCTGACGGCGGCGGACCAGCTCCGCTACAACCGCCTGATCGCGAAGCTGGCCCATGCGCGCGGAATGTCGGTCGGCCTGAAGAACGACCTGGACCAGATCCCCCAGCTGGTCGACGACTTCGACTTCGCGGTCAACGAGCAGTGCGCGCAGTACGACGAGTGCGGGGACATGGAGCCGTTCGTCAAGGCGGACAAGGCGGTCTTCCACGTCGAGTACGAGCTCCCCACCAGCCGCTTCTGCGCAGAGTCCCGCCGCCTGAAGCTGAGTTCGATGCTGAAGAAGTCCGAACTCGGGGTATGGCGCAAGGCCTGCTAGAGGCTCATCGAGAGGACCACCAGCGCCGTCGTCGCCGCCGTCTCCGCCAGCCCCCCGAACACATCCCCGGTCACCCCGCCGAAACGGCGCGTGCAGTGCCGCAGGAGAAGTTCGGCCACCGCGACGGCGGCGGCGACCGCGAGGACCGTACGGGCGAGGTCGTACGACCCGAAGAGCGCCCCCGCTCCGGCCGCCCCCAGCGTCGCCGCGGCGGCCACCAGCACCGCGCCCCCGGCCGGCACGACACCCGCCACCGCCGCCCCGAGCCCCTCCGGACGCGCCGCCGGCACCCCGGTACGGGCCGCCAGGGTCAGGGCCAGACGTGCGGCCGTCGCCGAGACCACCGCCGCCACGGCGCCGCGGGCCCATGAGTCGCCGTACACCTGGGAGAGGGCCGCCACCTGGGCGAACAGGACGAAGAGGAGGGTGATGACCCCGAACGGGCCGATGTCCGACTGCTTCATGATCCGCAGCGCGTCCTCGGCGGGTTTGCCGCTGCCGAGGCCGTCGGCGGTGTCCGCGAGGCCGTCGAGGTGCAGGCCCCTGGTGAGGATCGCGGGTACCACCACCGTGGCGATCGCGGCGAGCAGGTCGGAGGCGCCCAGCAACAGGAACAGGAGGCCCACTGCGGCCGACAGACCGCCCAGCACCACCCCGACCAGCGGAGCGCACAGCATGCCGCCCCGTGCCGCCTCGCGGTCCCAGCGGGTCACCTTCACCGGGAGCACGCTGAGCGTGCCGAAGGCGAAGCGGAGGCCGTCGAGCGGAGGCGGGGTCATGGACACGTCCGCAGGGTAGCCCGGACGCCGTAACAGCCGGGCGACCCACCCCCGGCCCCGCGAGACTGAGGGCATGGGCCACTGGCTGCATCGCAACATCGTCGAACCCGGCAAGCTGCCGCTGCTCCTCGCTCTGACCGCGTTCGTGCTCACCTTCCTGATCACGCGGACCGTCACCCGGCTCATCCGGGCGGGCAAGGGGCCCTTCGGGAACATCAGCACCGGCGGGGTGCACATCCACCACGTCGTCCCCGGGGTGGTCCTCACGGTCATCGGCGGCTTCGGTGCCGTCGTGAGCGGACGGCACGGCTTCGGGGCGGCGGTGTGCGCGGTCGTGTTCGGGATCGGCGCGGGGCTCGTGCTGGACGAGTTCGCGCTGATCCTGCACCTCGACGACGTCTACTGGAGCGAGGAGGGCCGCCAGAGCGTCGAGGTGGTCGTCCTCACCGCCGCGGTGGTCGGTCTGGTGCTCGCGGGGTTCTCGCCGTTCGGCGTCAACGACGTGACACAGGAGGAGGCCCAGGATCGCGGGGGCGTCATCACCAGCGTGGTGGTCAACTTCCTCTTCGCGATGCTCGTCCTGCTCAAGGGCAAGACCCGGATGGCGATCTTCAGCGTGATCGTCCCGCTGGTCGGCCTCATCGGTGTGATCCGCCTCGCCCGCCCCGGCTCCCCCTGGGCCCGGCGCTTCTACACCCGCCGCCCGCGCGCCCGTGCCCGGTCCACCCTGCGCGCCTACCGCCGCGACAAACGCTGGTCGGGCCCCCGCCGAAGATTCCAGGACCTGATCGGCGGCAAGCCGGACCCGGCCCCGTCCTCGGAACGCCACTGACACGACAACGCACGGCGCGGACACCCACACACCCGGCTGCGGCCACGACCGTCGGCCCGGGACTCCGACGCCGGTGCCCGGTATCGGTCGGCAGCGAGCCGGAGTCGGCGTCTTCCTGGGAACGCCGCTGACACGACAACGCACGGCGCGGACACCCACACACCCGGCTGCGGCCACGACCGTCGGCCCGGGACTCTGGCGCCGGTGCCCGGTATCGGTCGGCAGCGAGCCGGAGTCGGCGTCTTCCTGGGAACGCCGCTGACACGACAACGCACGGCGCGGATACCCACACACCCGGCTGCGGCCACGACCGTCGGCCCGGGACTCCGGCGCCGGTGCCCGGTATCGGTCGGCGGCGAGCCGAAGTCGGCGCCTTCCTGGGAACGCCGCTGACACGCCGGCGGGACGGCGCGCGACGCGGGCGGCCTCGCACGTCCGTCCGTTGCGGCTGCCGCCGCCGACCGCGGGCGGCCGTCACCGCTATCGCCATCGCTGTCGGCCCGGACTCCGACGCCCGTCATCGGTCCGCGGTGAGCCGGACCCGGCCCGTTCCTCGGAACGCCGCTGACACGACGGCGTGCGGCCTCGCACGTCGCTCGCGGCTACCGTCGGCCCGGACTCCGGCGCAGGTGGCCCGTACCGGTGGGCCGTGAGCCGGAGGCGGTGGCTTGCTCGGAGTGTCGGTGACGCGCCGCGGAGAGTCCGCACAGCAACAGCATCACCGCGATCGCCGCCAGGTGTTCCCGGCCGGCGAGGTTCTCCTTCACCAGGACCTCGACCACCATCGCCGCGATCACGACACCCGCGGTGACCCGGGCGCCGTAGCGCAGGCCGACGAAGACGGCGAGGCCCACCACGGCCGCCGACGGGCCGGTGTCGACGACGTGGGCGTCCCAGGCATGCAGGCCGAGCGGGCTGTCCGGGCCCAGCCAGATGCCCACGCGCGCGTACAGCGTCCCGGCGAGCGTGGCCGCGTACGCCAGCGCGAGCGTCCGCCACCGCCCCAGACAGATCTCGGCGATCCCGAACACGAACAGGATCTGCGCGAGCGCGCCCCACACCGGCAGGTCCAGGGCGGGCACGAACAGGGAGAAGGGCGTGCGGAGCAGGGCGAGCCACAGCGGGTCCGCGGCGCGTACGGCGCCCACGTCCTGGACGAGGTCGTAGCCCCACGACTGGTTGTGCACGATGTGCAGGGCCGCCGTCAGACCCGCGGCGGCCAGGGACAGGGGGACCGCCCGCCACCTGCGCCGGAGCAGCGGCTCGCGTACGGTGTCGTACAGCGGCCCCCACTCCGCGCGGGCCCAGCGGGCGAGCGTCTTCATCCCGTCGTCCTCATCCGGCGGTCCTCATCTGTGCGTACTCAGGTGCTCCCGGCGCCGCAGCCACCCAGGCAGTCCCGGCACCTCCAGGAACCCCTCCGCGCGAGCCGAGGCGATGCCGATGCGCGGCAGGTCCGCGCTCTTCTCGAAGAGCAGGAAACGCGGCTCCCAGATGGGCCGGTACTTGGCGTTGGCCCGGTACAGCGACTCGATCTGCCACCAGCGGGAGAAGAAGCTGAGCAGCGACCGCCACAGCCGCAGCACCGGTCCGGCACCAAGACGCGCTCCACGTTCGAAGACCGAACGGAACATCGCGAAGTTGAGTGAGACCTGAGTGATCTGGATCTCCCGGGCCCGGCTCAGAAGCTCGATGACCATGAACTCCATGAGGCCGTTGTCGGAGTCGCGGTCCCGGCGCATCAGGTCGAGCGACAGCCCGTGCGGCCCCCACGGTACGAAGGAGAGCACCGCCTTCAGTTCGCCCTCGCCGTCACTGCACTCCAGCGCCACGCACCGGCCGTCCTCCGGGTCCCCGAGCCGCCCCAGCGCCATGCTGAACCCGCGCTCGGTGGCCCCGTCGCGCCAGTCGTCGGCCCGCCGTACGAGCGCCGCCATCTCCTCGGCCGGGATGTCCTCGTGGCGCCGGATCCGTACCGTGTACCCGGCCCGCTTGACCCGGTTGCAGGCCTGCCGGACGGTCCGCATCGCACGCCCCTCCAGAGTGAACTCGGCGACCTCGACGATCGCCTCGTCGCCCAGCTCCAGCGCGTCCAGGCCGTGCCGCGCGTACACCGTCCCCGCCTCCTCGCCGGCACCCATCACCGCGGGCAGCCACCCGTGCACCCGCGCCTCCGCGAGCCAGGGCTCGATCGCCCCCGGCCAGGCCTCCGGGTCGCCGATCGGATCGCCGGAGGCCAGCGACACCCCGCTGACGACCCGGTAGGTCACGGCCGCCTTCCCGGTCGGCGACCAGACGACGCTCTTCTCCCTCCGCAGCGCGAAGTACCCGAGGGAGTCCCGCTCGCCGTGCTTGTCCAGCAGTTCCCTCAGGCGCCGCTCGTCGTCCTCGGTGAGCGGGTCGACGGCACGCCGGGAGCGGAAGGCGGCGTAGAACACCGCCAGCACGAGGACCGTGCTGAGCACGTTGATGGCGACATTGACCCAGTTCGGCGTCGAGATCCCGTCGAAGCGGGAGTCGTCGGCGGCGACGGAGACCAGCCGCAGGGTGCCGTACCACCACCGCTCCGCGAAGCTCGACGCCCTCGACGCCTCGTTGGTGACGGTCACCAGCAGGGCGGCCAGCAGCGAGGACACGAGCAGTCCGCCCACGCCGACCGCGGCGGCGAGCCTCGGGTTGGAGCGGTCGCCCTTGGCGTAGAACTCCCGCCGCCCGACCAGCAGCGCGACGACGAACGCGGCGGTCAGGATCAGCGAGATCCAGTTCTGCGCGTACCGCCGGATCTCCGGGAACGCCATCGCGAGGACGAACAGCGCGAGGAACGCCCCGCAGAGCACCAGGTTCAGAATCCACGCCGCCCGTTTGCGGCGCCGCATGGTGATGGCGAGGAACGCCGTGAACACCCCGGACGCGAAGCCCGCCGTCAGCAGATACGGCGTGAAGTAGTCCTCCTGGTTGTGCCGCCGCACGTCCTGCCCCAGGGACACCCACACCGCGCTGAGAAAGTTGACGAACGCGACGACCCGCAGGTACCAGACGGCGAATCCGGCGGCGCGACGCGAAGTACCGGTGGACCGGACGTCCTGAACAGGTGCAACTCGGACATCTCCCATGAAGGGCGATCATGCCCTTTGCGCTGTCGTTTCTGTCGCAAGGGCACTCATCTGTCCTCGACTACTCCTCCTCGGACACCTTCTCCGGCTCCTCCTCGGACTTCTCGGACTCCTCGGGCCTCTCCGGCAGCTCGGCGGCCAGCGCCGCCGCGGCCTGCACCAGCGGCAGCGCCAGCAGCCCGCCCGCCCCCTCCCCGACCGTCACCCCGTGGTCGAGCAGCGGCTCCAGGGCCATCCGGTCCAGCGCCTTCGTCTGCCCCGGCTCCCCGCTGTTCTGCCCGGCCAGCCACCAGTCCGGCGCCCGGAACGCGATCCGCTGCCCCACCAGCGCACAGGCGGTCACGACCACCCCGTCCAGCACCACGGGCAGCTTCCGCACCGCGCTCTGCAGCAGAAAGCCCGTGATCGCGGCGAGATCGGCCCCGCCGACCGTCGCGAGCAACTGCAGCTGGTCCCCGAGCACCGGACGCGCCCGCCGCAGCGCGTCCCGGATCGCCGCACACTTCCGCATCCACGCGAGATCGTCGATCCCGGTCCCGCCCCGCCCGGTGACGACGGACGCGTCGGTCCCGCACAGCGCGGCGACCAGCACACCCGCGACCGTGGTCCCGCCCACGCTCACATCGCCGAGCACGACGAGATCCGTACCGGAGTCGGCCTCCTCGTCGGCCACCGCGACCCCGGCCCGGAAGGCGGCCTCCGCCTCCTCCGGGGTCAACGCGTCCTCGACGTCGATACGACCGCTCCCGCGCCGCACCCGATGCCGTAC
Organism: Streptomyces sp. NPDC019531; assembly: GCF_044903305.1. Classification (NCBI taxonomy): domain Bacteria; kingdom Bacillati; phylum Actinomycetota; class Actinomycetes; order Kitasatosporales; family Streptomycetaceae; genus Streptomyces; species Streptomyces sp. NPDC019531. Next base: position 103,378 of record NZ_JBJDQL010000019.1, read on the forward strand.
GACATCCTCCGGCAGCTCGGCCGGATCGCAGTCCAGCGCCATGTCGACGACCCGCACCGGCACGCCCAGCCGCCGCGCGAGGATCGACACCGGACGGCCGCCCTCCAGGACCTCCCGCACCAGCTCCGAGGCGCTGCCCGCGGGCCGTCCGGAGACGCCCTGTCCGGCGATCCCGTGGTCACCGGCGAAAAGAACGACCCGCGGCCTCTCCACGGGCCGTACCGGCACCGCCGACTGTGCGGCGGCCAGCCACTCGCCCAGGTCGTCGAGGCGACCCAGCGCCCCGGGCGGCACGATCTGACGCTCCCTGCGCGCCTCGGCGTCGCGACGCACCCCGCCGTCGGGGCGCTCGATCAGATCGGTGAAGTCGTCGAGATTAAGCGAGCTCATTCGCCGAACAGTACCGGCCCTGATCGAACACGGGGGCGCCACGTGGCCATGACGTCATTGCACCCAAGATCCGAATCCCATACGTTCCGTTTTGTAGCGAATTGCCGCGCGCCCCCGGGAGCCCTCATGACCGCAGCAACCGCCCCTTCCGTACGGCGTCTTCGCTCCACCGCCCGCGTGATGCTGCCGTTCCCCGAGCCGGAGAGCTGGCTGGACGTCGAGACGGGCGACGCGGACTTCCCGGAGGCGGCGCGAACCTTCTTCCCCTACACGGCCTTCGACGGCGTGGACCCCAGCCCCCGTGTACTGCACGCCCAGGCGGTCGAACGCCTGGAGGAAGGCCACGTCGGCCGTCTGACGGACCCGCAGATCACCGCCCGCCTCCGCGCCCGCTACGACGTGGTCAGCATGCTGAACCGCCATGCGGACCCCGACGAACTCCGGGCGGCCCTCGCCGTCCTGCGTCCCGGCGGCCACCTCCTCGTCGAATCCCCGGACGACCCCCGCGCCGAACTGGAGTCCCAGGGCTGCACGATCGTCGCCACCGCCCGCAGATCCGCGCACGTCCCGGACCGCGTGGCGACCCGCCTGCCCTGGACCCTGCCCGCGCTGCTCCCCACCGCACGGGTGCTGGACCACACGCTGGCCCTCCTCCTCGCCGGCACCCGCTTCGCGAGGACGTACCGGGTGATCGCCCGTAAAGCCCCCTCGGTCCCCTCAGCCCCGTAGCACCAGCGCCTGCCCCGCCACCACCAGCACCACCTGCTCGCACTCGCCCGCGAACGCCGCGTTCAGCCGCCCCAGCTCGTCCCGGTACCGGCGCCCGGACGCGGTGGCCGGCACGATCCCTGAGCCCACCTCGTTGGACACGGCGACCACGGTCCGCCGCGCGCCCCGTACCGCCTGCGTCAACTCCCGCACCCGCGCCCGCAGTTCCCGCTCCCCGCCGTCGGCCCACTCCGCGTCGTCCCAGGCCCCTACGGCGTCCATGGCATCCGTCAGCCACAGTGACAGACAGTCGATCAGCAGCGGCGCCCCGTCGTCCTTCAGCAGCGGCACCAGGTCGCAGGTCTCGGCCGTACGCCACGATCCCGGCCGCCGCTCCCGATGCGCAAAGACCCGGGAGGCCCACTCGGTGTCCCCGTTCCGCGACCCGCCGGTGGCGACGTACAGCACATCCGGAAACGCCTCAAGGCGCCGCTCGGCCTCCACCGACTTCCCGGACCGCGCCCCGCCCAGCACCAGCGTCCGCCGCGGCACCTCGGGTACGTCCTCGTAGGCGCCGACGGCCAGAGTCGTCCCGTCGGGCACGGCCCGCGCCCCGGCGGCGGCCAGCCTCCGTCGCAGCTCGGTCCCGGGCGGCACATCGTGGTCGACATGGACGGCGACGACGTCGGTCGTGGGCCCGACCGCCCCCACGGCCCGCAGCCGGGCCAGCGCGTCCGGCCGCCGAACGACATCGGCGAGCACCAGGTCGTACGACTCGACAGCACTCTCCTCCAGCCCGGCGGGCGCACCCCCGGGAGGCAGATACAACACCCGCTGTTCGTCGGGCCCGGTCACGGCGTACCCGGTCCCCGGCGCGTCCATCGCCACGGCCCGCACCCGATGCCCCGTCAACAAGGCCAACTCCCGCCCGTCCGGCACCCGCCCCGGCTGCGGAAGCCCGGCGGGCACCTCGACCGGGGGCCCGTCGTGGGGGTGCGACAGCAGAACCTGCCGTACGCCTGCGAGTGAATGCCCGGAACGGGCCGCGGCGAAGACGGCACCGGGGGTGAGATCGAGCAGAAGGGTCTCGTCGATGAGGACGGAGGTGGCGGCCCGCGCGTCCCCGCCGAGCGCGACGGCACAGGCAGCACATGGACAGGAGGGTTGAGGGAGGCCGGCGGGGCCACCGGTGCCGAGCAATGTCAGTTCCACGCAACGATTCTCTCCGGTGCCCGTTGATCCAGCGCGCGCAGAGACGCTTTTAAGGGGCGCGGGGCTGTGTCGATGTGCGGCTCCGCCGCGTGGGCACGAGCCCCCACCGGCCCGCATCCGACGCCGTACCGCTTAGGGTGCTCTTCGTAACGGCTCAAACACGGGAGGCTCACATGGCGACATGGACCTGGCGATTCGAGAAGTCCGACGGTGCGGAGACCGAGCCCGCGGTCGAGCCGGAGGAGTTCACGACCCAGGGAGACGCCGAGTCCTGGCTCGGTGAGTACTGGAAGGCCTTGCTCGCCGGCGGCGCGGAACAGGTGCGCCTGTTCGAGGACGCCACCGAGATCTACGGCCCGATGAGCCTGAGGGCGGCCGAGGAGGCCTAGCAAGGGGAGGGCGGGGGCTCCACAGCGAAACCCTCGCCCACCCGTCACCGCTAACCCCGCACACCGCACAGGTGCAGCAACGCCGCCACCCCCCGGTACGGATCCGTCCGCCCCGCCCGCTCCTCGCAGGCCAGCAGTCTCTCCACGTCGGCCGGGACCTCCGCCCCGTCCTCCACGGTGTCGGTGAAGACCCGTACGCCGTACCAGGCCTGGAGCGGTGCCCCGATACCGGCGAGCGTGGCGGTCAGCGTGCTCAGCCGGTCGGCCCGTACGTCCAGCCCCAGCCGGTTCGTGTACGACACGGAGTCGAAGGCGCCCAGCGCGCCGGCCCAGTCCGCGTGCAGGCCCGGCCGCATCGCCAACGCGTCCGCGTTGCGCACGAGCAGCGACAGCAGCCCGCCCGGCGCGAGCATCCGCGCCAGCCCCGCAAGCAGCGGATCGGGCTCCTCGACGTACATGAGCACTCCGTGGCACAGCACCACGTCGAAGCTGCCCGGCAGGAAGTGCACCCCGGTGTCCCGGCCGTCGCTCTGCACCAGCCGTACCCGCTCCCGGATCCCCTCCGGCTCGGCGGAGAGCGCCTCCCGGGCCGCGGAGATCATATTCGGGTCCTGTTCGACACCGGTCACCTGATGCCCGGCGCGGGCCAGCCGCAGGGCCTGCGTGCCCTGGCCCATCCCCACGTCGAGCACCCGCAGCCGCTGCCCGACCGGGTACCGGCCGACTATCTGCTCGTCGAGCTGCCGGGCCACCAGCTCCTGTCGTACGACGTTCCGCAGCCCGCCCAGCTTGTCCAGCCAGGCATCAGCCGCACCCCCGGAGAAAGACGTCGTACTCAGGGCCGCTCTCCGCGCTTGACCTGCGGCTTCGGCAGCCGGAGGCGACGCATCTGGAGGGAGCGCATGAGGGCGTAGGCGACCGCGCCCTTCCGGTTGTGGTCCGGGAAGCGCTCGGCGAGCTGCTTCTTCAGCCGGAAGCCGTTGAGGATCGCGTCCAGCACGATGAGCACGATCACGACGAGCCACAGCAGCAGGGCGATGCTCTGCAGCGCGCCCACCCGCACCATGCTCAGCACGAGGATGACCACGGCCATCGGCAGGAAGAACTCGGCGACGTTGAACCGCGAGTCGATGAAGTCGCGGGCGAACTTGCGGACCGGGCCCTTGTCGCGCGCGGGGAGGTACCGCTCGTCGCCGCCGGCCAGCGCCTGGCGCTGCTTGTCGAGGGCCGCACGACGATCATCGCGCTGGCGCTTGGAGGCCTCCTTGCGCGTCGTCGGCGTGTTGGCGACGCTGCGGCGCTGGGACTGGGCGTCACTGCGCTTGGGCGTGGGCCGACCCTTGGGGGCCTGCGGGTCACGGGTCTGCTTGGAGTCGGTCAGCGACGTCTGGTCGACGGCTGCCTTCTCGTCCTTGGTGGCACGGCTACGGAACACAAAACCCAAGGGTAAGGGGTGTCCGGGGTTGGGCCCCAGTCCCGTGGGGAACGATCCGGCAACACCAGTCGTCATGTAGGGGGACAGAGGGGACGTCCGGTGATCGGTTGCTCACCCTGAAGGTCACCTACTCCTTACGCCGGAGCAAGGGATTGGTCAGTCGTCCTTGGGGATGAGCGCATCCGTCCCGGAACAGTGCGTCAATGGATGCAGGGCCCGTACTGTGGGTTCTGTTGCAGAGCTGGAGCTGGAAGTCCGTCAGAAGGGGGCGCGCGAAGCCCATGAGCGGTGTCATGAAGCGTATGGGGATGATCTTCCGCGCGAAGGCGAACAAGGCCCTTGACCGGGCCGAGGACCCGCGCGAAACCCTCGATTACTCGTACCAGAAACAGCTGGAGCTGCTCCAGAAGGTGCGCCGGGGCGTGGCCGACGTGGCCACCTCGCGCAAGCGCCTGGAACTCCAGCTGAACCAGCTGCAGTCGCAGTCCTCGAAGCTGGAGGACCAGGGACGTAAGGCGCTCGCGCTGGGCCGGGAGGACCTGGCCCGCGAGGCCCTCTCCCGCCGCGCCGCGCTCCAGCAGCAGGTGACCGACCTGGAGACCCAGCACTCCACGCTGCAGGGCGAGGAGGAGAAGCTCACCCTTGCGGCCCAGCGCCTCCAGGCCAAGGTGGACGCCTTCCGCACGAAGAAGGAGACCATCAAGGCCACGTACACCGCGGCCCAGGCCCAGACCCGGATCGGCGAGGCCTTCTCCGGCATCTCCGAGGAGATGGGCGACGTGGGCCTGGCGATTCAGCGCGCCGAGGACAAGACGGCGCAGCTCCAGGCGCGGGCGGGCGCGATCGACGAACTGCTCGCCTCGGGTGCCCTCGACGATCAGTCCGGCATGCACAAGGACGACATCCAGGCCGAGCTGGACCGCCTCTCCGGTGGTACGGATGTAGAGCTGGAACTGCAGCGCATGAAGGCGGAGCTGGCGGGAGGTTCCTCGTCGCAGCAGGCGATCGAGGGCGGTACCGGCCAGTCGCAGTCCCAGCAGCAGGACACCCCACGCTTCGACAAGCAGTAGGGCCCACGCCGAGGAGGGCGACATGATCGTACGGATCATGGGGGAGGGTCAGGTGAGGCTGGCCGACAGCCACCTCGCCGACCTGAACAAACTGGACGACGAGCTGTTGGCCGAGATGGAGAACGGCGACGGCCCAGGCTTCCGCCGCACCCTCCAAGCCCTCCTCGCCCGAGTCCGAGAACTGGGCACCCCGCTCCCCGACGACTCGCTGGAACCCTCCGAACTGATCCTCCCGTCCGAGGACGCGACCCTGGAGGAAGTCCGGGACCTGCTGAGCGACGACGGGTTGATCCCGGGCTGACGGTGCCTTCCTGGTCATTGGCCCGCATCATCGGCCAGGCTGAGCCGTCCCGAGCCCCCACCCAGCTCCGGGGGGCTCGGCTTCTTCGGGCGCGCGTGCTCTCTCGATGCCGGTCCAGGACATTCCGGCCCGTCTGGGGGTGCCCCCCTGGGGGAGCTTGAGGAACGGTCGCCGCACGCCGGTCGCGCAACCGGATACGTACAGGTAGCCCCCGTTCCGCCCCCGGCAGGGCCCCCGTACTGTTCAGGAGTGAGCCGCACCGTCGACCGCGCCCACCACCACCTCAAGGCGCACCCCCTGGCCCTGGACGCCGTCCTCGCGGCGGGCGTCCTCGCCTGTATGGTGGCCGGCTCCTTCGTGGCACCCCACGAGAAGGACGCCGTCAGCTGGAGCCTCCGCACCCCGGCCCTCCTCAGCCTGGTCCTCATGGCCCTGGGCGCCATCGCCCTGGTCTTCCGCCGCCGAGCCCCTCTCACGGTCCTGGCCCTCACCGGCACCGTCTCCCTGATCGAGTCCGTCACCGGCGACCCCCGAGCCCCCGTCGCCATGTCCGCGGTCATCGCCCTCTTCACGGTCGCCTCCACCACCGACCGCCCCACCACCTGGCGGGTCGGCCTGCTCACCATGACCGTGCTCACCGGCGCCGCGATGCTCGCGGGACCACAGCCCTGGTACGCCCAGGAGAACCTCGGCATCTTCGCCTGGACCGGTATCGGCGCCACCGCCGGCGACGCCGTCCGCAGTCGCCGCGCCTTCGTCCGGGCCATCCGGGAGCGCGCCGAGAAGGCCGAACGCACCCGCGAGGAGGAGGCCCGTCGCCGCGTCGCCGAGGAACGCCTCCGGATCGCCCGCGACCTGCACGACGTCGTCGCCCACCACATCGCCCTGGTCAACGTGCAGGCGGGCGTGGCCGCGCACGTCATGGACAAGCGCCCCGACCAGGCCAAGGAGGCCCTCGCCCACGTACGCGAGGCCAGCCGCTCCGCGCTCAACGAACTCCGTGCCACGGTCGGCCTGTTGAGGCAGTCCGGCGACCCGGAGGCGCCCACCGAACCCGCCCCCGGCCTCGCCCGGCTCGACGAACTCGTCGGCACCTTCCGCAGCGCGGGCCAGCACGTCGAGGTCGCCCGCGCCGACCACGGCACCACCCTCCCCGCCGCCGTCGACCTGGCCGCCTACCGGGTCATCCAGGAAGCCCTCACCAACGTCCGGAAGCACGCCGGGGCGGAGGCGAAGGCCGAGGTCAGCGTCGTACGCGTGGGCCCCGACGTGGAGATCACGGTCCTCGACAACGGCACCGGCGAGGACGGCACCCCCGACAGCGGCGGCGGTCACGGCCTCCTCGGTATGCGCGAGCGCGTCACCGCCCTGCGCGGCACCCTCACCACCGGTCCCCGCTACGGAGGCGGTTTCCGCGTCCATGCGATCCTGCCGGTGAAGACCCGCACCGCAGCAAGGGACGAACCGGGGGACCCCGTATGACGATCCGTGTCCTGCTCGCCGACGACCAGGCGCTTCTGCGCAGCGCCTTCCGTGTGCTCGTCGACTCGGAGCCGGACATGGAGGTGGTCGGCGAGGCGTCCGACGGCGCCGAGGCCGTCCGGCTGACCAAGCAGGAGCGCGCCGACGTCGTCCTCATGGACATCCGGATGCCCGGCACGGACGGTCTCGCGGCCACCCGCATGATCAGTGCGGACTCTTCCCTCGCCCACGTACGCGTGGTCATCCTGACGACCTTCGAGGTCGACGACTACGTCGTGCAGTCCCTGCGTGCCGGCGCCTCCGGCTTCCTCGGCAAGGGCAGCGAGCCCGAGGAGCTGCTGAGTGCCATCCGGGTCGCGGCCGGCGGTGAGGCCCTGCTGTCCCCGGCCGCCACCAAGGGCCTGATCGCCCGCTTCCTCGCCCAGGGCGACGCGGGCGACGAGCACGACCCGGTCCGTTCCGAACGCCTCGCCGCCCTCACCCACCGCGAGCGCGAGGTCCTCGTCCAGGTCGCCGGCGGCCACTCCAACGACGAGATCGCCGAGCGTCTGGCGGTCAGCCCGCTCACCGTCAAGACACATGTCAACCGGGCCATGGCCAAGCTGGGCGCGCGGGACCGGGCCCAGCTCGTGGTGATCGCGTACGAGTCGGGGCTGGTACGTCCAAGGGTGGAGTGAGCTCGACCCTCCCGTACTGCGCCCGGAGTAGGCGCCGTATAAGGAAATGGTCCTGGGGGCTACGGATCACCTCACATGAGTGCCACAGGGTTGAGAGGCCATTCTGCCGCTCACGGAATTGAGAACCCTGACCCATGTCCTGGTTGTCCAGGTTCAGCCTCGCGCAACGGGCCCTGACAGGCCTGATGTCCCTCATCGCGATCGCGTTCGGCGCGATCGCGATCCCGCAGCTGAAACAGCAGCTCCTGCCCACCATCGAACTGCCGATGGTGTCGGTGATCGCGCCCTACCAGGGCGCCGCCCCCGACGTCGTCGAGAAGCAGGTCGTCGAGCCCATCGAGAACAACCTCGAAGCCGTCGACGGCATCTCCGGCGTGACCTCCACGGCGAGCGAGGGCAACGCCGTGATCATGGCGTCCTTCGACTACGGCAACGACACCAAGCAGCTCGTCGCCGACGTCCAGCTGGCCGTCAACCGGGCCCGGCTCCCGGACGACGTGGACCCGCAGGTCGTCGCCGGTTCCACGGACGACATGCCGACGGTCGTCCTCGCCGTCACCTCGGACAAGGACCAGCAGGCCCTCGCGGACCAGCTGGACCGGACCGTCGTACCGGATCTGAAGAACATCGAAGGCGTCGGCCAGGTCACCGTCAGCGGTGTCCGTGACCTCCAGGTCTCCGTCACCCCGGACGACGGGAAGCTCGCGGCCGCCGGGCTGACCACCCAGTCCCTCGCCCAGGCCCTCCAGGCGGGCGGCGCGACCGTCCCGGCCGGCTCATTCGACGAGGGCGGCGCCAACCGTACGGTCCAGGTGGGCGGTGGCTTCACCTCCGTCGAGCAGATCCGCGACCTCGTGATCACCGGCAAGAAGCCGGTCCGCCTGGGGGACCTCGCCACCGTCGAGCAGACGCAGGCCCCGGCCGACTCCATCACCCGCACCGACGGCAGGCCCAGCCTCTCCGTCGCGGTCACCATGGACCACGACGGCAGCGCGGTCGCCATCTCGGACGCGGTCGAGGACAAGCTGCCCGACCTGCGGGGGGATCTCGGCTCCGGCGCCACCATCACGGTCGTCAGTGACCAGGGCCCGGCCGTCTCGAAGGCCATCTCCGGCCTGACCACCGAGGGCGCGCTCGGCCTGCTTTTCGCGGTCCTGGTGATCCTGGTCTTCCTGGCCTCGGTCCGCTCGACGCTGGTGACGGCGGTCTCCATCCCGCTCTCCGTGCTCCTGGCCCTGATCGTCCTGTGGACCCGCGACCTGTCCCTCAACATGCTGACGCTGGGCGCGCTGACCATCGCCATCGGCCGGGTCGTCGACGACTCCATCGTCGTACTGGAGAACATCAAGCGGCACCTCGGCTACGGCGAGGAGCGCAGGTCCGCGATCCTCGACGCCGTCCGTGAAGTGGCCGGGGCGGTCACCTCCTCGACGCTCACCACGGTCGCCGTCTTCCTGCCGATCGGCCTGGTCGGCGGCATGGTGGGCGCGCTGTTCGGCGCGTTCAGCCTGACCGTCACGGCGGCCCTGCTGGCCTCGCTGCTGGTGTCCCTGACGGTCGTCCCGGTGCTGTCGTACTGGTTCCTGCGCGCCCCGAAGGGCACACCGGAGGACGCGGACGAGGCACGCCGGATGGCGGAGGAGAAGGAGGCGAGGAGCAGGCTCCAGCGCCTCTACGTCCCCGTCCTGCGCTTCGCGACGCGGCGCCGTCTGACCAGCGTGCTGCTGGCGGGCGTGATCCTGATCGGCACCTTCGGCATGGCCCCGCTCCTCAAGACCAACTTCTTCGACCAGGGCGAGCAGGAAGTCCTCACCGTCAAGCAGGAGTTGAAGCCCGGCACCAGTCTGGCGGCGACCGACGCCCAGGCGAGGAAGGTAGAGAAGCTGCTCGCCGGCACGAAGGGCGTCAAGGACTACCAGGTCACCATCGGCTCCTCCGGCTTCATGGCGGCCTTCGGCGGCGGCACGGACACCAACCAGGCGTCCTACCAGGTGATGCTGGCCGACTCGGCGACGTACGACGAGGTCCAGGACGCCATCGAGGCGGGCCTGAAGAAGCTCGACGGCATCGGTACGACGACCGTCGCGGCCGGTGACGGCTTCGGCAGCCAGGACCTCAGCGTGGTCGTGAAGGCGGCCGACGCGGGCGTTCTGCGCGAGGCGTCCGAGCAGGTGCGCAAGACGGTGGCCGGCCTGGACGACGTCACGGACGTCACCAGCGACCTGGCGCAGAGCGTGCCCCGGATCTCGGTGAAGGCGAACGACAAGGCCGCGGCGGAGGGCTTCGACGACCAGACTCTGGGCGCCGCGGTCACCCAGGCGGTCAAGGGCACCACGGCCGGCCAGGCGACCCTGGACGACACCGAGCGCGACATCGTCATCAGGTCGGCGAAGCCGGCGGCGACCCTGGACGAGCTGCGGAACCTGCGGCTCGGCCCGGTGAGGCTGGGGGACATCGCCACGGTGAAGCTGGTGGACGGCCCGGTGTCGATGACCAGGATCGACGGCCAGCGGGCCGCCACGATCACGGCGAAACCGACGGGCGACAACACCGGTGCGGTGAGCGCGGACCTCACGTCCGAGCTCGACGCGCTGAAGCTCCCGCAGGGTGCCACGGCCGCGATCGGCGGTGTCACCTCGGACCAGGACTCCGCGTTCAAGAACCTGGGCCTGGCGATGCTGGCGGCGATCGCGATCGTCTTCATGCTGCTGGTCGGGACCTTCCGCTCACTGGCCCAGCCACTGATCCTCCTGGTCTCGATCCCCTTCGCGGCGACGGGCGCGATCGGTCTCCTGATCGTCACCGGCACCCCGATGGGCGTCCCGGCGATGATCGGCATGCTGATGCTCATCGGCATCGTGGTGACCAACGCGATCGTGCTGATCGACCTGATCAACCAGTACCGGAAACAGGGGTACGGCGTCGTCGAGGCCGTGGTGGAAGGCGGTCGTCACCGCCTCCGCCCGATCCTGATGACAGCGCTGGCGACGATCTTCGCGCTCCTCCCGATGGCGTTGGGCGTCACAGGAGAAGGCGGCTTCATCGCCCAGCCGCTCGCGGTGGTCGTGATCGGCGGCCTGATCACCTCGACCCTCCTGACCCTTCTCCTGGTCCCGACGCTCTACACCATGCTGGAGCTCCGCAAGGAGCGCCGGGCGAAGAAGCGGGCGGCGAAGAAGGGCGGCCTTCCCGCACAGCCGACGCAGGCCGCGGAGGAACCTGAACCGGCGGGCGTATGACACCGCCGAACATTTTCTCGTGGCGATGTCGAGAACCCGTGCCCCGCTCCGTCCCGGTGGTGAGAGCGACCACAATGGGTCGCATCAGGACCGAGGAGAGACACCATGGCCAAGTACTTGCTGCTGAAGCACTACCGTGGCGCCCCGGCTGCGGCCAACGACGTGCCCATGGAGCAGTGGACGCAGGAGGAGATCTCGGCGCATGTGCAGTACATGCGGGACTTCGCGGACCGGCTGGAGAAGACCGGGGAGTACGTCGACGGGCAGGCGCTCGCTCCCGAGGGGGAGTGGGTCAGGTACGACGGTGAGGGGCGCCCTCCGGTCACCGACGGGCCGTTCGCCGAGACCAAGGACCTCATCGCCGGCTGGATGATCATCGACGTCGACAGCCACGAGCGGGCCGTCGAACTGGCCGGCGAGCTGTCGGCGGCCCCGGGGGCCGGCGGGAAGCCGATCCACGAGTGGCTGGAGCTGCGTCCGTTCCTCGCCGCGGCGCCCAACGTCGCGGACTGCCATGCCGGTGGATGAGGCACTCCTCAGGAGCCTCACACCGAGTGTGCTGACCGTCCTCGTCCGCCGCGGAGCAGACTTCGCGGCGGCCGAGGACGCCGTCCAGGACGCGCTCGTCGAGGCGGTCCGGGTCTGGCCGGCCGACCCACCGCGGGACGCGAAGGGCTGGCTGATCACCGTGGCCTGGCGGAAGTTCCTCGACCAGACCCGCGCGGACACCGCCCGCCGCCGACGTGAGGACCGTGTCGAGGAGGAGCCGGCGCCCGGTCCCACCCCTGCCGTTGACGACACGCTTCAGCTCTACTTCCTGTGCGCCCACCCCTCGCTCACCCCGTCCTCCGCCGTCGCCCTCACCCTGCGCGCCGTCGGCGGCCTCACCACCCGGCAGATCGCCCAGGCCTACCTGGTGCCCGAGGCGACCATGGCCCAGCGGATCAGCCGGGCCAAGCGCACGGTCTCCGGGGTGCGCTTCGACCGCCCCGGCGACGTCGCCACCGTGCTGCGCGTCCTCTACCTGGTCTTCAACGAGGGCTACTCCGGCGATGTCGACCTCGCCGCCGAGGCCATCCGCCTCACCCGGCAGCTCGCCGCCGTCATCGACCACCCCGAGGTCGCAGGCCTGCTCGCCCTCATGCTTCTCCACCACGCCCGACGGGCCTCCCGCACCTCCCCCGACGGCGGCCTGGTCCCGCTCGCCGACCAGGACCGCTCCCGCTGGGACACCGCGGCGATCGCCGAGGGTGTGGAGATCCTGCAGGGGGCGCTCGCCCGCGACCGGCTGGGCGAGTTCCAGGCCCAGGCCGCCATCGCCGCCCTGCACGCCGACGCGCGCACCGCCGAGGAGACCGACTGGGTGCAGATCGTCGAGTGGTACGACGAACTCGCCGCCCTGACCGACAGCCCCGTCGTCCGCCTCAACCGCGCGGTCGCCGTGGGCGAGGCCGACGGCCCCCGCGCGGGCCTGGCCGCGCTGGCCGCGATCGAGGACTCCGTGCCCCGCCGCACCGCGGTCGAGGCCCACCTCCGCGAACGCGACGGCGACCTGACGACCGCGGCACGCCTGTATGCCGAGGCCGCCCACAAGGCCCCCAACCTCGCCGAACGCGACTACCTGACCCGCCAGGCCGCCCGGCTCAACACCCACCTGAGCCGCTGACCTCCACCTCGGCGGAGCCCGTCACTCCCGTTACATATGCTGTGGCCTCGGACTGCCGTGCATCGGGAAGGGGATTCGGGCGTGCCGCTCCACAAGGACGACCCGAAGTCGGTCGGCGGGTACAAACTGGTCGACCGGCTCGGCGCCGGTGGCATGGGCATCGTCTACCGGGGCAGGTCCCGGTCCGGGCGCGAGGTCGCCGTGAAGGTCGTGCACGCCCAGCACGCCGAGAACAAGGTCTTCCGGGCCCGTTTCCGCCAGGAGATCGAGTCCGTCCGCAAGGTCAGCGGCGCCTTCACCGCACCGGTCGTGGACGCCGACCCCGAGGCGGTACGGCCCTGGATGGCCACCCAGTACGTACCCGGCCGCTCCCTCGCCGACCGGATCCGTGAGCGGGGCGAACTGAAGGACACCGAGCTGCGGCAGCTGGCCCTCGGGTTGGTGGAGGCGCTGCGGGACATCCACCGGGCCGGTGTCGTGCACCGCGACCTCAAGCCCGCCAACGTCCTGATGGCCGGGGACGGCCCCCGCGTCATCGACTTCGGCATCTCCCGCGCCGCCGAGAACCACAACACCCTCACCGAGACCGGGCAGATGATCGGCACCCCGCCCTTCATGTCCCCGGAACAGTTCACCGACGCCCGCACGGTCGGGCCCGCCTCGGACGTCTTCTCGCTCGGCGCGTTGCTGGTGTTCTCCACCACAGGACGCGGTCCTTTCGACACCGACAGCCCCTATCTGACCGCCTTCCGGGTCGTCCACGAGGCCCCCGTTCTCGACGGCGTGGCACAGCCGCTGCGCGCGATCCTGGAACGCTGTCTGGCCAAGGACCCCGCGGAACGTCCCGAACTCGAACAACTGGCGAAGGAGTTCGCGGACGTCCTGCCCGAACCCGACCCCGCCGACCCGGGCACCGTGACGCTGCGCCCGGATGCGCCGCGGGCCGTCGAGCAGACCTACGCCGGGGCCGACCCGGGAGCGGTGACGAAGTTCCCACGGTCCCGCCGCCGACGCCGCCGGGTCCGCCCACTGCTGCTGACGGCCGGCACGGCGGGCGCGGTGGCCCTGGGTCTGCTCTGGTACGTGCGCTTCGGACCGGGGTTCTCGGACAGCCCCCAGCCGGCGAGCGCCTCCCCGACCGCGGCGTCCCGGTGGGCGGCGGTCCCCACCGGCTGGCAGCCCTGGCAGACGACGATGTTCAAGACGGCACCACGCGGCGAGACCAAGCCCCTGGGGCAGGGGCCCGATTTCGGGAGCGACGCCACCTGCGGGACGTACGAGGACGCGGTCTACTGCGCGGGCCTCAACATCCTTCCGGTACGACTGGACGGCCGTACCGGCGAAACCGTCTGGCGTTCCCCCCTCGCCTCCGCCGACTCCGCCGGGACCGAGCAGAACAGCTTCACGCTCCTCGGCGTGCAGGACGGCGCGGTGCTCGTCCGGCAGGCCGTCTACAAGGGCGCGTCCGTGGCGGGGACCAGTTTCGTCGCCCTCGACGCGAAGAGCGGCGACCAGCTGTGGGCCCGCAAGGTGAACGACACGAGCGTCGAGCTGACCATGGCCGACGGTCTCGTCCTGACCACCGACAGTACCGGCCGGCTGGCGACGGCCCGCGACCTCCGCACCGGCACCGACCGCTGGACCGTGCAGCTGCCTGCCGAGGACTACTGCCAGTTCCTGGCGGTCGGCACCGGCCTGTACGAGTACTGCTTCCCGGACGACGAGTCCCAGGCGGCCGAGTTCGTGGAGCTGAACCGGACCGACGGGTCGGTGGTCCGGCGTCTGGAGACCCCGAACAGGAGCGGTCTGCTCGGCACCGTCGACGGCCGCCTGGTCTTCGTGGTCGCGGGCGCGGGCAGCGGTCCGGCGCGCCCCGAGGACGACCTGACATTCGGCGAGATCCTGCTGACCGACCCGAAAACCGGCGTCGCCACCACGAGGAAGCTGACGAAGAGCTACGAGGGCACGGTGACGCTGGCCGCCGACACCCTGTTGATCGCCGAGGCCGACGGCAAGGTGACCGCCCTGTCCCCGCTGACCGGCAAGGAGCTGTGGCAGACCGGCACCAGCGTCGAGGGCTCGGGACGGCTCACCTACGACTCCCGCACCCGCACCCTGTACCTGGCCAGCCCCAGCGGCCGGGTCGCGGCTCTCGACGCCCGCAAGGGCACGCTGCTGTGGGAGACGGGCGCACACGCCGAACACCTCGCCAGCAGCGAAACGGTCAGGGCTGAGGTGCTGCTGTACGGCGGCGCGCTGGTCGTGAGCACCCCGGACGGCACCGTCTTCAGCCTCGACCCGGCTCACCCCGGACAGAACCCGGGGTGAGCGGGCCGCACGGCGGTCCTACGGCAGCGCCAGCATCCGCTCCAGCGCCAGCTTCGCGAACGCCTCGGTCTCCCTGTCGACCTCGATCCGGTTGACGAGCTTGCCCTCGGCCAGCGACTCCAGGGCCCAGACCAGATGGGGCAGGTCGATGCGGTTCATGGTCGAGCAGAAGCAGACCGTCTTGTCCAGGAAGACGATCTCCTTGCCCTCGGGGGCGAAACGGTTCGCGAGCCGTCGTACGAGATTGAGCTCGGTGCCGATGGCCCACTTCGAGCCGGCCGGGGCCGCCTCCAGCGCCTTGATGATGTACTCGGTCGAGCCGACGTAGTCAGCCGCGGCCACGACCTCGTGCTTGCACTCCGGGTGCACGAGGACGTTCACGCCGGGGATCCGGGCCCGCACGTCCTCCACCGACTCCAGCGAGAAGCGGCCGTGCACCGAGCAGTGGCCGCGCCACAGGATCATCTTCGCGTCGCGCAGCTGCTCGGCGGTCAGGCCGCCGTTCGGCTTGTGCGGGTTGTAGACGACACAGTCCTCCAGGGACATCCCCATGTCGCGGACCGCGGTGTTGCGCCCGAGGTGCTGGTCGGGCAGGAAGAGGACCTTGTCGCCCTGCTCGAAGGCCCACTCCAGGGCACGTTTCGCGTTCGACGAGGTGCAGATCAGGCCGCCGTGCTTGCCCGTGAACGCCTTGATGTCCGCGGAGGAGTTCATGTACGACACCGGCACGACCTGCTCGGCTATGCCGGCCTCGGTGAGCGCGTCCCAGCACTCGGCGACCTGCTCGGCGGTGGCCATGTCGGCCATGGAGCACCCGGCGGCCAGATCCGGCAGCACGACCTTCTGGTCGTCGGAGGTGAGGATGTCCGCGGACTCGGCCATGAAGTGCACACCGCAGAACACGATGTACTCGGCCTCCGGGCGGGCGGCCGCGTCCCGGGCCAGCTTGAAGGAGTCGCCCGTGACGTCGGCGAACTGGATGACCTCGTCACGCTGGTAGTGGTGGCCGAGGACGAACACCTTCTCGCCGAGCTTCTCCTTGGCCGCGCGGGCGCGCTCGACCAGGTCGGGGTCGGACGGCGACGGCAGATCGCCGGGACACTCGACGCCCCGCTCACTCCTCGGGTCGGCCTCACGGCCGAGCAACAACAGGGCGAGCGGAGTCGGCTGTACGTCGAGCTCCGTGGTCTGGGCGGTGGTCACGACACGCACCCTTTCTACTTTTCGTCTAACTGACGTTATCTATCATAACCCGGTTCACGTCACTTTGACGATGGTCATAACGTCGATGTGACGTGAATCCCGAAACGGGGCGCACGGGGCCGGGATACGGCCTGGACGCGGCATTTTCTGCTCACCGCCGCATGTGCGAGCATGAAGAAGGCGCCGGAAAACCGGCGTCCGGCCCGGAATGAATCCGCGGCCTTGCCGGTTGCACCAGTCGGCAAGCAGTCTCCGTACAACCCGGGAGAGATGTAGATGTCCGTATCGGACGAGACCGGCACCGTCACCGACGGCATCATCCTGTCCGACGCCGCCGCGGCGAAGGTCAAGGCCCTGCTCGACCAGGAAGGCCGTGACGACCTGGCCCTGCGCGTCGCCGTTCAGCCCGGCGGCTGCTCCGGCCTGCGTTACCAGCTCTTCTTCGACGAGCGTTCCCTCGACGGCGACGTCGTCAAGGACTTCGGTGGCGTCAAGGTCGTCACCGACCGCATGAGCGCCCCGTACCTGGGCGGCGCGTCCATCGACTTCGTGGACACGATCGAGAAGCAGGGCTTCACGATCGACAACCCGAACGCGACCGGCTCCTGCGCCTGCGGCGACTCCTTCAGCTAAGAGGCCCCAAGCGCGAGAAGGCGGCGGCCCCCTCCGACAGGGCCGCCGCCTTCGCGCGTCTCCGGGGCTACCGGGCCCCGGAGGTCTCCGGCAGCCGCGCCGCGCCCGCCTTCTTCGGGATCTCCTTGCCGTCCGAGCCCACGACCTTGCGGTCACCGAGCGGCTCGTCCAGCGGCACGGTCTTCTGGATCTCCTTGGCGATCATGATGCAGACCTTGTCCGGCCACGGCGTATAGGTCACCGTGACCGCCACCTCGTCCGAGCTCTCGCTCGCCGACGCCGTGTAGTCCCCGCAGACCCCGCCCGTGAAGCTCACGGTCAGCTGGTCGCCGTCGGCCGTGTAGCCGTCCACCTTCACATCCCGCGTCTTCGGCGCGGAGGTCGGCTCCTCGGAGGGTGCCGTGGGCGTCGCGGAAGCCGAGGAGGCGATGTACTTCGGGTCGACCGCCGGATACGTCACCGTGAAGGCGTCCTTCGCGCCCGTCGCCCGCACCTCGAACAGCCAGGACGGCACGAGCGCCTGCCGGCCCTGCACGTAGTGCGACGCCAGCCCGAACACCGCCTTCTCGACGGTGAGCGTGCTGTTCGCCGGGCTCGCCGTCGACTCCCCGCAGGGCGCCTCAAGACGGTCCTTCAGCGGTACGGGACTGGCGCAGCCGCCGATGCCCATGCGGTGGTCGGTCGCGGGCACCTTGTTCAGCAGGCCGAGCGTCTTCTCTGCGCTCAGCACGGGATATGTGTCGCTCTTCACCGGCGCCTTCAACTGGCCGGTACCGCCGACCACTTCACCCTGCGCGTTCACGGTGATGCCGGTCGACCAGCCGTACGTGGGCAGCCCGCCGACCAGCGGATCGGCGTTCACGGCCCGCTGGGCGCCCATGACCTGGCTCGCGTCGAGCTTCGCGTCGTCCTGGCCCACCGCCTTCAGCACCGGCGCGGCGGCCTTCTCCGCGACCGCCTCGCTCACGGGAGCATCCGTGGAGGCCCCGCACTCGGTGGCGCTCGTGCAGTTGTCGATGACGGGGGAGTACCGCTGGAAGGTCCAGGCCCCCGGCGCCTGCCGGTTCACCGTGAGAGCCGGCCCCGAACCGTCCTTGGTCCCGACCCGCCAGACCTGCCCCTGCGCCACCGGCTTCCCCTCGACCCCGAGCGCCTCGGCGAGCCGCGTCACATCGTCCTCGGTGACCTGCCCCTCGGCCCGGTAGACGGGCGCCGAACCGGGCCCCTTGGGGAGACTCCCGTCGGCGCGATAGGTCACGCCGTACGGATTCGGCTCCCCGGGCGCGATGCCGTTGCCCTCCCCACCGCCCTGGCTGTACCCGTCGAGCGCGAGAGGCGGGGGAGTGTCGTCACCGGACGCACCGGACGTCGTGTCCTTGCCCGACCCTCCGGAGGCACTGGCCGCGAGGTACGCCCCACCGCCTCCGACCAGCAGTACGGCGGCGGCGACAGCGGCGATGGCGACGGGTGAGCGGCGCCGAGCGGGCCGGAGATCGTCGGCCTCCTCGTCCCGGGGGACCTCGGAGTCGGGGGCGGGGGCGGGGGGCTCGGAGGCCCCGGTCTCGTCCGGTTCGGTCGTGCCGTCGGCTTCCCGCGCCGGGCCGGTCACGCCGAGGTCCGTCTCCTCGTCACCGGAAACCTCGGAGCCCCGCTTCTCTTCCGCACCGCTCGACTCCGTACCGCTCGCCCCGTCCGCGTCAAGAGCCTCCGCAGCGCTCCCGTCCACGTCGCCGGAGGCGCCGGTGTCGTCGTTGTCGGGTCGCTCGGTGTTCACCGCATCGCTCCTTCTGCTGCGCAACTGTCTCCCGACCCTGACCCGACCCTGTCAAAAAGGTCGGCAAACGGGTCGTATCCCGCATCCCCTTTCCGGGGGACGGCGGTGAGACGCAGCGGGGGAGCGCGCGGTTCCCTCGAACGCGCCGACTCACGCCCTGTGACTCAGTCGCCGTACTCCGACATCGCCTCCAGCAGCCGGGCGGAGCCCTCCGGAACCGTCACGCCGTGGATCAGCGAGGGCGAGACCGGAAGGGAGACGACCGGGTCGGGAACCGCCCAGTGGGGAGCCATCCGGGCGCAGTCGCCGAGCAGCGAGGCGAGGTCGCCGTCCAGGTCGGCCGGGGCCGGGGCGTACAGCTCAAGGTTCGTCATGACGGAACCGTATGCACGTGGCAGGCCGCGAAGAAAGATCTACTATCGGGTAGTTTTACCTGCTTCAACGCGCCGTCGGCCACCTCGCAGTACTCCATACGGACCCGATAGCGTTAACCGTCAACACACCCTCCCTCAGGAGAGTCTCCGTCGTGCGCATCGCAGTCACCGGCTCCATCGCCACCGACCACCTCATGACCTTCCCCGGCCGCTTCGCCGACCAGTTCGTCGCGGACCAGCTGCACACGGTCTCGCTCTCCTTCCTGGTCGACAACCTCGACGTCCGCCGTGGCGGCGTCGGCGCGAACATCGCCTTCGGTATGGGCCAGCTCGGCACTCAGCCGATCCTGGTCGGCGCCGCGGGCTTCGACTTCGACGAGTACCGCGCCTGGCTGGACCGGCACGGCGTCGACACCGCGTCCGTCCGTATCTCCGAGACGCTGCACACCGCCCGCTTCGTGTGCACCACCGACGCCGACCACAACCAGATCGGCTCCTTCTACACGGGCGCGATGAGTGAGGCCCGCCAGATCGAGCTGAAGACGGTGGCCGACCGGGTCGGCGGACTCGACCTGGTCCTCATCGGCGCGGACGACCCGGAGGCGATGCTCCGCCACACCGAGGAGTGCCGCTCGCGCGGCATCCCGTTCGCCGCCGACTTCTCCCAGCAGATCGCCCGGATGAACGGCGACGAGATCCGGATCCTCCTGGACGGGGCGACGTACCTCTTCTCCAACGAGTACGAGAAGGGGCTCATCGAGTCCAAGACCGGCTGGTCGGACGCGGAGATCCTCGCGAAGGTGGGGCACCGGGTCACCACGCTGGGCGCGCAGGGCGTACGGGTCGACAGGGCCGGCGAGGAGCCGATCGTCGTCGGCTGTGCGGAGGAGGAGCGCAAGGCGGACCCCACGGGGGTCGGCGACGCCTTCCGCGCGGGGTTCCTGTCGGCCCTTTCCTGGGGTGTCTCGCTGGAGCGGGCGGCGCAGGTGGGCTGCATGCTCGCGACTCTCGTCATCGAGACCGTGGGGACGCAGGAGTACCGGTTGCGGCGCGGGCACTTCATGGAGCGGTTCACCAAGGCGTACGGGGACGAGGCGGCGGGCGAGGTTCAGGGGCATCTGGGCTGAGCGCCCCGAGCGGAGGGCTTTCAGCTGGTCCGGCGTACCACGTACGCCGTTCCTCTCTCCGCCGGTTCCTCTCCCACGTACTCCTGTTCCCGCATCTCGCACCACGCCGGGATGTCCAGGCGGGCCGCCTCGTCGTCCGACAGGACCCGGACGGTCCCGCCCACCGGCACGTCTCCGATCACCTTGGCCAGTTCGATGACCGGGATCGGGCACCGTTTGCCGAGGGCGTCCACGACGAGTGAGTCGTCCCGCACCACAGCCGCGGGCGTCGGCGCGCCCAGCTGCTCCCGTACCGCCGCCACCGCCCCCGGCAACACCTCCAGGAACCGGTCGACCTCCTCGGAGACCGCCCCGAACGGCAACGACACCCGCACATTCCCCTCACTCAGCACCCCCATCGCCTTCAGCACATGGCTGGGCGTCAGCGTGCTGCTCGTGCAGGACGAACCGGATGAGACGGAGAAACCCGCCCGGTCCAGCTCGTGCAGAAGTGTCTCCCCGTCGACATAGAGACAGGAAAAGGTGACGATCCCCGGCAGTCGCCGCTCGGGATCGCCGACCACGTCCACGTCCGGCACCAGCTGAGGCACCCGAGCCCGGATCCGCGCCGTCAGCTCCCGCAGCCGTACGGCCTCTTGCGCAGCCTCGGCCCGCACCGCCCGCAGCGAGGCCGCCGCCGCGACGATCGCCGGCAGGTTCTCGAACCCGGGCGCCCGCCCCGCCTCCCGCTCGTCGGCGGGCCCTTGGGGCGAGAACCGGACACCCTTTCGTACGACGAGCAGGCCGACCCCCGACGGGCCACCCCACTTGTGCGCACTCGCCGTCAGCAGCGACCACGCCCCCTCGACGGGTCCCCACCCGAGCGACTGGGCTGCATCCACGAGCAACGGCACCCCTGCCTCCCGGCATACCGCGGCCACGTCCGCCACCGGCTGCACGGTCCCCACCTCATGGTTCGCCGACTGAAGACACGCGAGCGCGGTGTCCGGGCGAACAGCGTCGCCGTACGACTGCGCGCTCACCGCTCCCGTACGGTCCACCGGAACCTCGGTCACCTCGAACAGCTCTGCCGAATGAAGCACCGAGGAGTGTTCGACAGCAGACACGATCAGGTGACGTCCGATCCGCCGCCGCCCGGCAAGCGCTCCGGCGACACCGGTGTGCACGGCACGGGTACCGGACGAGGTAAACACCAGCTCGTCGGGACGACAGCCGACCGCCTCCGCTGCGGCCTCCCGAGCGGCGTCGAGCAGCATCCGCGCCCGCCGCCCTTCCCGATAGAGCCGGGAGGGATCAGCCCACCCTTCGTCAAGGGCGGCCAACAGCGCCTGACGAGCAACGGGATGGAGTGGAGCACTGGAAGCAGCGTCGAAATAAGACACACAGCCACGCTAACCCCCCAGGGGCGCGGGGAACTGCGCGACCAGCCACAACGCACCCGCAGCCGCCAATCCAGCGAACCCCCAACCCAGTAGGCACCCCTCCCCGCGAACCCTCGGAGAGCGTCGGCTAGGGTTTGCTCCGCATAAACATCCAAACCCCTGCCCGACGCAGGGCGGCGACCGACCACCGAAGAAGGCAGGCCGCAGCCAATCCGCGCGGGCGAGACTCTCGGGAAGGCGCTACGTGAGTCCCAACGGCTCCGACCGCTCGCCGCGGCGCCCGATGCGGCGGAAGCTGCTGCAGGCAATGACCGCGGGCCTGGTCCTGGCGACCGCCACCGGTTGCACATACAAGGACTTCCCCCGCCTTGGTATGCCCACCCCCACCACCGAAGAGGCTCCGCGGATCCTCTCCCTGTGGCAGGGTTCCTGGGCAGCCGCGCTGGCCACCGGCGTGCTGGTGTGGGCCTTGATTCTGTGGAGCACGATCTTCCACCGGCGCAGCCGGACCAAGGTCGAGGTTCCTCCGCAGACCCGGTACAACATGCCCATCGAGGCGCTGTACACGGTGGTTCCGCTCGTCATCGTCTCGGTCCTGTTCTACTTCACGGCCCGTGACGAGTCGAAGCTCCTCAGCCTCAAGAAGGAGCCCGACGTCACCATCAACGTCGTGGGCTACCAGTGGAGCTGGGCCTTCAACTACATCGAGCCCGTCGCGGGCTCCACGGGCGACGCGAAGACCGACAAGAACCTGGACGCGATTCCGACCCGGTTCAAGGAGGACTTCCCGGCGAACGCCGGCGGTGTCTACGACTTCGGCACGCCCGCCACGAAGAACCCGCAGACCGGCAACCCCGGCCCGACCCTCTGGCTCCCCAAGGGCAAGACGGTCCGCTTCGTCCTCACCTCGCGTGACGTCATCCACTCCTTCTGGGTGGTGCCGTTCCTGATGAAGCAGGACGTCATCCCGGGCCACACCAACGCCTTCGAGGTGACCCCCAACAAGGAGGGCACCTTCCTCGGCAAGTGCGCCGAGCTCTGCGGCGTCGACCACTCCCGGATGCTGTTCAACGTGAAGGTCGTCTCCCCCGAGCGCTACGAGCAGCACCTCAAGGACCTCGCGAAGAAGGGGCAGACCGGTTACGTTCCCGCGGGCATCGAGCAGACCGCCCACGAGAAGGACCGGGAGACGACGAACCTGTGAGCATCCTCAACGAACCCCAGGGTGCCGCCGAAGCAGGGTCCCACTACGCGGACGAACTGCCGGTCCGGCGCCAGACCCGCGGGAGTGTGGTCATCAAGTGGCTCACCACCACTGACCACAAGACGATCGGCACGATGTACCTGGCCACGTCGTTCGCGTTCTTCCTGATCGGCGGCGTGATGGCGCTCTTCATGCGCGCCGAGCTGGCCCGGCCGGGTCTGCAGATCATGTCGAACGAGCAGTTCAACCAGGCGTTCACGATGCACGGCACGATCATGCTGCTGATGTTCGCGACGCCGCTGTTCGCCGGCTTCACCAACTGGATCATGCCGCTGCAGATCGGCGCGCCCGACGTGGCGTTCCCGCGGCTGAACATGTTCGCCTACTGGCTCTACCTGTTCGGCTCGACGATCGCGGTGGGCGGCTTCCTCACCCCGCAGGGTGCGGCCGACTTCGGCTGGTTCGCCTACTCCCCGCTGTCGGACGCGGTCCGCTCGCCGGGCATCGGCGCCGACCTGTGGATCATGGGTCTGGCCTTCTCCGGCTTCGGCACGATCCTCGGTGCGGTCAACTTCATCACCACGATCATCTGCATGCGCGCGCCCGGCATGACCATGTTCCGCATGCCGATCTTCGTGTGGAACGTGCTGCTGACCGCGGTGCTGGTCCTGCTCGCCTTCCCCGTTCTCGCCGCCGCGCTGTTCGCGCTGGAGGCGGATCGGAAATTCGGGGCACACGTCTTCGACGCCGCGAACGGCGGAGCGTTGCTCTGGCAACACCTCTTCTGGTTCTTCGGCCACCCAGAGGTGTACATCATCGCCCTGCCGTTCTTCGGCATCATCTCCGAGGTCATCCCGGTCTTCTCCCGTAAGCCGATGTTCGGCTACATGGGTCTGATCGCGGCGACCATCGCGATCGCGGGTCTGTCCGTGACGGTGTGGGCGCACCACATGTACGTCACCGGCGGTGTACTCCTGCCGTTCTTCTCCTTCATGACGTTCCTCATCGCCGTACCCACCGGTGTGAAGTTCTTCAACTGGATCGGAACGATGTGGAAGGGGTCCCTCAGTTTCGAGACCCCGATGCTCTGGGCCACCGGCTTCCTGATCACCTTCACCTTCGGTGGTCTGACCGGTGTCATCCTGGCCTCGCCGCCGCTGGACTTCCACGTCTCGGACTCGTACTTCGTGGTGGCGCACTTCCACTACGTCGTCTTCGGCACCGTCGTCTTCGCCATGTTCTCCGGCTTCCACTTCTGGTGGCCGAAGTTCACCGGCAAGATGCTCGACGAGCGCCTCGGCAAGATCACGTTCTGGACGCTGTTCATCGGCTTCCACGGCACCTTCCTGGTCCAGCACTGGCTGGGCGCCGAGGGCATGCCGCGTCGTTACGCCGACTATCTGGCGGCCGACGGCTTCACCGCCCTGAACACGATCTCGACGATCAGCTCGTTCGTGCTCGGCCTGTCGATACTGCCGTTCCTCTACAACGTGTGGAAGACGGCCAAGTACGGCAAGCCGGTCGGCGTCGACGACCCGTGGGGCTACGGCCGCTCCCTGGAGTGGGCGACCTCCTGCCCGCCGCCTCGCCACAACTTCCTCACCCTGCCGCGGATCCGCAGCGAATCCCCGGCGTTCGACCTTCACCACCCGGAGATCGCCGCTCTCGACCAGCTTGAGAACGCCGGTCACGGTGAGAAGGCCCTCTCGGGCGGCAAGGAGGCCGGCAAGTGAAGATCCAAGGACGGATGTTCATCTGGCTGAGCGTCTTCATCCTCGTCATGGCGATCGTCTATGGCGTGTGGTCGAAGGAGCCGGCCGGCACCACCGCGCTCTTCCTGGCCTTCGGCCTGTCCATCATGATCGGCTTCTACCTGGGCTTCACGGCCAAGCGGGTGGACGCCGGTGCGCAGGACAACAAGGAGGCCGACGTCGCGGACGACGCCGGCGAGGTCGGGTTCTTCAGCCCGCACAGCTGGCAGCCGCTCGCCCTCGGCTTCGGCGGCGCCCTGGCCTTCCTGTCGGTCGCGATCGGCTGGTGGCTGCTGTACTTCTCGGTGCCCGTGATCATGGTCGGCCTGTACGGCTGGGTCTTCGAGTACTACCGCGGTGAGAACCGCACGCAATAGCACGAGCGGAGCTCATCAGGAGCCCGGACACTCCGTCAGGAGCGTCCGGGCTCCTGCGTTTGCCGCAAGACTTATCACTCGTACGAGTCACTCGGCGTGCCAGAGTTGACTTCGCTTCCTAGCGTGAAGTCATGAACCACACACCGCGAACCCGCACCGTCGTCAGCTGCACCCTGCTGGTGATCGCGCTCGGCGCGAGTGCCTCCGCCTGCGGGTCCGACGGGAACCCGCTGGCGGCCACGCCGTACGACGCGGCGGACCAGATCGCCTTCAACGCCCCCTCGGGCGACGGCAAGAAGAAGGCCGACCCGGGCAAGCCCCTGGAGGTCACCGCCGAGGACGACGACGGCCGCATCACCGACGTCACGGCCACGGACGCCACAGGGCGCTATGTGGCGGGCGAACTCTCCGCCGACGGCAGCCGCTGGCGCAGCACCTCCCCGCTGGCCGCGAACGCCCACTACACGGTCCGGGTGAGCACCGAGGACGACGACGGGGCGCCCGGCCGCAAGGTCCTCGACTTCGACACCAGCAAGCCCCTCGGCAAGAAGCGCCTGAACGTCACCTTCGGCCCCAAGTCGGGCACGTACGGTGTCGGCCAGCCCATCACCGCCAAACTGGACAAGCCGGTCAAGGACAAGGCACAGCGCGCGGTCGTCGAACGCGCTCTCAGGGTCGACTCCACGCCCGCCGTGGCGGGCGCCTGGCACTGGGTGGACGACAAGGAACTGCACTACCGCCCCAAGGAGTACTGGCCCGCCCACGCCACGATCCAGGTCCGCAGCGACCTGGAGGGCATCAAGATCGGCGACCGGCTCTGGGGCGGCAAGGCCAAGCCCGTGAAGCTGACCACCGGCGACCGCATCATCGCCGTGACGGACGCCTCGTCACACTCGATGACGGTGTACAAGAACAACGAGGTCATAAAGGAGCTCCCGGTCACCACCGGAAAGCCCGGCTTCGACACCCGCAACGGTGTCAAGGTCGTACTGGGCAAGGAGTACTTCGTACGTATGCGCGGCACCAGCATCGGTATCGCCGAGGGCTCCTCGGAGTCGTACGACCTGCCGGTCTACTACGCCACCCGCGTCACCTGGAGCGGCGAGTACGTCCACGCCGCCCCCTGGTCGGTCGGCTCCCAGGGCTACGCCAACGTCAGCCACGGCTGCACCGGTATGAGCACCTCGAACGCCGCGTGGTTCTTCGACACCGTCCACGAGGGCGACGTGGTGACGGTCGTCAACTCGAACGGCAACACGATGGAACCCTTCGGCAACGGCTTCGGCGACTGGAACCTCGCCTGGAAGAAGTGGCGCGACGGCAGCGCGCTGGTGGCCGGCACTCCGGACGCCCCGAGCGCAGACCAGACGGCAAGGCTGAGGCCACAGAGCGTTTAGAGACACCTCAGGGGCAGCACACCCAGGGGCGCGGGGAACTGCGCGACCAGCCACAACGGCCCCGCAGCCGCCCTACCCCAGGCCCGACCGAGCTCCTAGGCGCTCAAAGCCTTCCGATCCCGCAACAAAGAAGCCAGCGCGGAGGCGAACTCCACCGGATCCACCGGCAGGGTCACCGCCGCCTCGGCCCGGCTCCACGTCGCCAGCCAGGCGTCCTGCGGCCGCCCCATCAGCACCAGCACCGGCGGACAGTTGAACACCTCGTCCTTGATCTGCCGGCACACCCCCATGCCGCCCATCGGCACGGCCTCCCCGTCCAGCACACAGACGTCGATCCCGCCCTTGTCCAGCTCCTTCAGCACCGCCGCAGGCGTGGCGCACTCCAGGAACTCGACCAACGGGACATCGGGAGCAGGTCGCCGACCGGAGGCGAGCCGTACCTGTTCGCGGGTGTTGGAATCGTCGCTGTAGACCAGCACCGTGGCGGTCGGCTGCATTGTTCCTCCGTGACGTCAGCGTCGTAAGGACAGGCCCGTTGGCCCGGATGCTACTCCCTTGAACACCACGTCAACACTGGTATGAAGCAGGGAGACACTCCGAACGGCACCCCCCGGGGTGAGGGCGGGATAAGCGACCGACATAATGTCGGTCGTGGCGACAGCAACGACAGTAGAAACCGGGCACGCGCACCCGTCGGTCAACCGGCCGAACCTCACCAGCGTCGGAACCATCATCTGGCTGAGTTCCGAGCTGATGTTCTTCGCGGCCCTCTTCGCGATGTACTTCACCCTGCGATCGGTGACGGGTCCCGATCACTGGAAGGAAATGGCGTCCAGCCTGAACTTCCCGTTCTCGGCGACGAACACCACGATCCTGGTGCTCTCCTCGCTCACCTGCCAGCTCGGTGTCTTCGCCGCCGAGCGCGGTGACGTGAAGAAGCTCCGGGGCTGGTTCATCATCACCTTCATCATGGGCGCGATCTTCATCGGCGGTCAGATCTTCGAGTACACGGAGCTGGTGAAGAAGGACGGGCTCTCGCTCTCCTCCGACCCGTACGGCTCGGTGTTCTACCTGACCACCGGCTTCCACGGCATGCACGTGACGGGCGGCCTCATCGCGTTCCTGTTCGTTCTCGGGCGTACCTACGCGGCCAAGAGGTTCACCCACGAACAGGCGACCGCGGCGATCGTCGTGTCCTACTACTGGCACTTCGTCGACGTCGTCTGGATCGGCCTCTTCGCCACGATCTACATGATCAAGTAGCCGG
Source organism: Streptomyces sp. NPDC019531 (assembly GCF_044903305.1). Lineage (NCBI taxonomy): Bacteria > Bacillati > Actinomycetota > Actinomycetes > Kitasatosporales > Streptomycetaceae > Streptomyces > Streptomyces sp. NPDC019531. The sequence goes on from NZ_JBJDQL010000019.1 coordinate 130,764, forward strand.
GCCCGCTCCCGACATCGCAAGCATCGACGCAGAAGATCCTGACACCGGGGTAATCCGTGAAAAAGCTCTCCGCACGACGACGCCACCCGCTGGCGGCGCTCGTCGTCCTACTCCTCGCGCTGGCATGCACCGGGGGGCTGTACGCCGTGTTCGCCCCCGCGGACAAGGCGAAGGCAGATGAAACCGCCCAGTCCCTGGCCATCGACGAGGGCAAGAAGCTCTTCGCCGTAGGCTGCGCCAGCTGCCACGGCAGGGGAGGCGAGGGCTCTTCCGACGGTCCGAGCCTCGTGGGCGTGGGCGCCGCGGCCGTCGACTTCCAGGTCGGCACCGGCCGTATGCCGGCCCAGCAGCCGGGCGCGCAGGTTCCGCGCAAGAAGGTCATCTACACGCAGGCCGAGATCGACCAGCTGGCCGCGTACATCTCCTCGCTGGGCGCGGGTCCGAGCATCCCGACCGAGGCGCAGTACGGCCCCGACGGTGCCGACATCGCCAAGGGCGGCGAGCTGTTCCGCGACAACTGCACGCAGTGCCACAACTTCACCGGCAAGGGTGGTGCGCTGACGCACGGCAAGTTCGCGCCGAGCCTTGAGGGCGTCGACCCGAAGCACATCTACGAGGCCATGCAGACCGGCCCGCAGAACATGCCTTCGTTCCCCGACACCACGCTGTCGGAGCAGAACAAGAAGGACATCATCGCGTACCTGAACGCGGTCAACGGCGACGACACCGTGAGCCCCGGCGGCCTTGAGCTGGGCGGTCTCGGCCCGGTCTCCGAAGGCCTGTTCGCCTGGATCTTCGGCCTCGGCGCGCTGATCGCAGTCGCCGTCTGGGTCGCCGCTCGGACCGCAAAGGCCAAGAAGTCATGAGTAGCCAAGACATTCCAGAAGAGAACCTGCCCGCAGAGCAGGACGCGCACGGCGCGGTAGGCGTCGCGGACGAGAAGAACCCGTTCGCGGACCCCGGTCTGCCGCCCCACGAGCACCGGGTGCAGGACATCGACGAGCGGGCCGCCAGGCGGTCCGAGCGCACGGTGGCCATGCTGTTCACGGTGTCGATGCTGGCCACCGTCGGGTTCATCGCCTCGTACGTGGGCATCCCCCACGACAAGTCGGTCTACGTCTTCCCGATCGGGCACATCAACGCGCTGAACTTCGCGCTGGGCCTGACCCTCGGTCTCGCCCTCTTCGCGATCGGCGCGGGCGCGGTCCACTGGGCCCGCACCCTGATGTCCGACGAGGAGATCGCCGACGAGCGTCACCCGATCGAGGCGTCCCCCGAGGTCCGCGAGAAGGTCCACGCGGACTTCAAGCAGGGCGCCAAGGAGTCGGCACTCGGCCGTCGCAAGCTGATCCGCAACACGATGTTCGGCGCGCTGGCCCTGTTCCCGCTCTCCGGCGTCATGCTGCTGCGCGACCTCGGTCCGCTGCCGGGCACCAAGCTCCGCCACACGATGTGGCGCAAGGGGCTGCTGCTCGTCAACATGAACACCGACCAGCCGCTGCGTCCCTCCGACGTCGCGGTCGGCTCCCTCACCTTCGCCAAGCCCGAGGGCCTGGAGGACCACGACGAGGAGTTCCAGACCGAGATCGCCAAGGCCGCCCTGATGATCGTCCGGATCCAGCCGGACAACATCAAGGACAAGCGCGAGCTCGAGTGGTCGCACGAGGGAATCGTCGCGTACTCGAAGATCTGCACCCACGTCGGTTGCCCGATCTCCCTGTACGAGCAGCAGACGCACCACGTGCTCTGCCCCTGCCACCAGTCCACCTTCGACCTCTCCGACGGTGCCCGGGTGATCTTCGGCCCCGCCGGTCACGCCCTGCCGCAACTGCGCATCGGTGTGAACGACGAGGGCTACCTTCAAGCGCTCGGCGACTTCGAGGAGCCCGTCGGTCCTGCATTCTGGGAGCGCGGATGAGCACTACAGAGTCCACCGAGTCCCGCGCCCGCGGGAAGGCACCGGCCGGCGAGCGCGTCGCCGACTGGGCCGACGGACGGCTTGGGATCTACTCCCTGGCCAAGTCCAACATGCGCAAGATCTTCCCCGACCACTGGTCGTTCATGTTGGGTGAGGTCTGCCTCTACAGCTTCATCATCATCATCCTCACGGGTGTGTATCTGACGCTGTTCTTTCACCCGTCGATGAACGAGGTGGAGTACCACGGCAGCTACGTCCCGCTGCAGGGACAGCTGATGTCCGAGGCGTTCAACTCGACCATGCACATCTCCTTCGATGTGCGCGGTGGTCTGCTGATCCGGCAGATCCACCACTGGGCGGCGCTGATCTTCCTTGCCGGCATGTTCGTGCACATGATGCGCGTGTTCTTCACGGGCGCGTTCCGCAAGCCGCGTGAGGTCAACTGGCTGTTCGGCTTCCTGCTGTTCGTCCTGGGCATGTTCACCGGCTTCACCGGTTACTCGCTCCCGGACGACCTGCTCTCCGGCACCGGTGTCCGCTTCATGGAGGGCGCGATCCTGTCCGTGCCGATCGTCGGCACGTACATGTCGTTCTTCCTGTTCGGCGGAGAGTTCCCGGGCGGCGACTTCGTGGCCCGCTTCTACTCGATCCACGTCCTGCTGCTGCCGGGCATCATGCTCGGTCTGGTGGTCGGCCACCTGATCCTGGTCTTCTACCACAAGCACACGCAGTTCGCGGGCCCCGGCAAGTCCAACAACAACGTCGTCGGCATGCCGCTGCTGCCGGTCTACATGGCCAAGGCCGGAGGCTTCTTCTTCCTGGTCTTCGGTGTCATCGCGGCCATCGCGGCGATCGCCTCCATCAACCCGATCTGGTCGATGGGCCCCTACCGTCCCGACCAGGTGTCCACGGGCGCCCAGCCGGACTGGTACATGGGCTTCTCCGAAGGCCTGATCCGTGTCATGCCGGGCTGGGAGATCAACTTCTGGGGTCACACGCTCGTCCTGGGCGTGTTCATCCCGCTGGTCGTCTTCCCGCTGGTCCTGGTCGCGATCGCGGTCTACCCGTTCATCGAGTCCTGGGTCACCGGCGACAAGCGCGAGCACCACATCCTGGACCGCCCGCGCAACGCCCCGACGCGTACGGCCTTCGGCGTCGCGTGGATCACCTGGTACATGGTGCTGCTGATCGGTGGTGGAAACGACCTCTGGGCCACCCACTTCCACCTGTCGATCAACGCCATCACCTGGTTCGTCCGGGTCGCGTTCTTCGCCGCCCCGGTCCTCGCGTTCGTCGCCACCAAGCGGATCTGCCTCGGCCTCCAGCGCCGCGACAAGGACAAGGTGCTGCACGGCCGCGAGTCCGGCATCATCAAGCGCCTGCCGCACGGTGAGTTCATCGAGGTGCACGAGCCGCTCAGCCAGGAGCAGCTGCACACGCTCACGGCGCACGACCAGTACGAGCCGGCCCAGATCGGCCCCGCGGTCGACGAGAACGGCGTCGAGCGCAAGATCAAGGGCTCCGAGAAGCTGCGCGCCAAGCTCAGCGAGTCGTACTACGGCGAGGAGTCCCAGATCGCCAAGCCCACCGTCGAGGAGTACAAGGAGATCACGAGCGGCCACGGCCACCACTGATCGCTGCGCTCGCCACGCGCGGTAGAAGGGCCCGTCCGACACACCGGACGGGCCCTTCGCCGTGCCGTGGAGTGCGGGCTCGGTGGGGGCGGGCGTTTTTGCGCAGTTCCCCGCGCCCCTGATGCCTGCGGCGGCCTGTGCGGCCTCGGTGGGGGCTTGCGTAGCGCGTGTGGTGTGGTTTGGAGTCGGGGGCGGGGGGGGGGGGGGGGGGGGGGGGGGGGGGGGGGGGGGGGGGGGGGGGGGGGGGGGGGGGGGTGGGGGGGGGGGGGGGGGGGGGGGGGGCGCCCCCCCCGGGGCGGGGGGGTGGGTTGTTCACGATGTGCTGGATAACGGACGCCGGCCGCTGCGGGCGGACACCCCCCACCCCGGCCCCTGCTCGCCGTCGGCGGCTTGCGGTCCTCAGGCGCAGGGCCCCGTCCGAACACCGGACGGGGCCCTGCGCCGTGCTGCGGGCTGGATAGGGTGTGGGCACACTTTTCTACGACATCTGGAGCGGCCCCATGAGCGCTGTGACCCCCGCTGGAGGCGACATCGCGGCGGGCCGTTCCTGGCCCGAGGTGCTGAACGGTCTGCTGTCCGGCCGTGACCAGGAGGCCGACGCCACGTTCTGGGCGCTGGACCGGATCATGCGCGGCGAGGCCACCGACGCCCAGATCGCCGGGTTCGTGGTGGCGCTGCGGGCCAAGGGCGAGACCGTCGAGGAGATCACCGGTCTGGTCCGGGCGATGTACGAGCACGCGAACGTGATCGAGGTGTCGGGCCCGACCGTCGACATCGTCGGCACCGGCGGCGACGGCGCGAAGACGGTGAACATCTCCACGATGTCCTCGATCGTCATCGCCGGCACCGGCGCCAAGGTCGTCAAGCACGGCAACCGGGCCGCCTCCTCGGCCTCCGGTGCCTCGGACGTCCTGGAGAAGCTCGGCGTCAACCTGGAGCTGACCCCGCAGCGGGTGGCCGAGGTGGCCGATGAGGCCGGGATCACCTTCTGTTTCGCGATCAAGTTCCACCCGGCGCTACGTCATGTGGGCGCCGCTCGCGGCCAGTTGGGCATCCGTACGGTGTTCAACGTCCTCGGTCCGCTGACCAATCCGGCCCGGGTCCGGGCCCAGGCGGTCGGGGTGGCCGATCCCCGCATGGCACCGATCGTCGCGGGCGTCTTCGCCGAGCGCGGCAACTCCTCCCTGGTCTTCCGCGGTGACGACGGCCTCGACGAGCTGACGACCACGTCGACCTCCCGGGTCTGGATCGTCCGCGACGGCAAGGTCACCGAGGAGAGCTTCGACCCCAGGGACGTCGGCATCGAACTGGTGCCGGTGGAGGCGCTGCGGGGCGGTGACCCCGCGTACAACGCCGAGGTCGCGCGGCGGCTCCTGGACGGCGAGACGGGCCCGGTGCGGGACGCCGTACTCCTGAACTCGGCGGCCGCGCTGGTCGCCCTGGACCCCGGCACCGGGACGCTGGCCGAGCAGCTGCGGGCCGGTATGGCCAGGGCCGCGGAGTCGATCGACTCGGGGTCGGCGAAGCGGGCGCTGGCGCGCTGGGTGGCCGCGAGCAACGCGTAGCAGGCGGTCGCGGTCCCGCAGTTCGGACACGAGTTGCGGGACCGCGATCACTTCACGTACGTTCCTGTACCAGGTCATGAGTGACAGTCATGAGGCCCCGGCCGACTGTCCGGCAACCCTCCGTCCGTGGCGGGGTGCCCCGGGTGAAGACCAGGCCGTGAGCAGCGAGGTTCACGGCAAGCGCGGGCCCCTCTCGAAACCAGGGGTCCTGGTCGTTCGAGGGAGTCTTCCGTGAGCAAGCGAATGCGATAGGGCGCCGAGCCCCGCCTCCGCACACCCTTCTTCTCTTTCACCTGAGTGCCTTCACGGGAGCCCCCCCATGTCTGTCTCCACTGCTGCCTCCGCCCAGACCATTTGTGCCCACCTGCCCGTTCTGGGCCGGGATGTCACCGTCCCGCTCGTCACCGGCGGCGAGGTCACCTACGCGGCCCTCGACTACGCGGCCAGCGCCCCCGCCCTCCAGCGCGTCTGGGACGACGTGGCGGCCTATGCGCCCTACTACGGCAGCGTCCACCGCGGGGCCGGCTACCTCTCTCAGCTGTCGACCGACCTCTTCGAGAACGCCCGCAGGACCGTCACCGAGTTCCTCGACTGCCGGGACGACGACCAGCTGATCTTCACCCGGTCGACCACCGACGCGCTGAACCTTCTCGCCGCCGCCCTCCCCGCCGACTGCCAGGTCTTCGTCTTCGAGACCGAGCATCACGCGAGCCTGCTGCCCTGGCAGGACGCCAGGGTCACCTACCTCGACGCCCCGCGCACCCCGCGCCAGGCCGTCGAGACCCTGGAGAAGGCCCTCGCCGACCGTGACCCCCAGGGCCCGGCCCTGGTCTGCGTCACCGGCGCCTCCAACGTCACCGGAGAGCTGTGGCCGGTCCGCGAACTGTCGGCGGCGGCCCACGCGCACGGCGCCCGGATCGTCCTCGACGCGGCCCAGCTCGCCCCGCACCACCCGGTGAGCGTCCGTGACCTCGATGTCGACTGGGTCGCCTTCTCGGGCCACAAGCTCTACGCCCCCTTCGGCTCCGGCGTCCTGGCCGGCCGCGCCGACTGGCTGCGCCAGGCTCAGCCGTACTTGGCGGGCGGAGGCGCCAGCCGCAAGGTCACGCGGCGCGAGGACGGGGGAGTGGACGTGGAGTGGCACGACAGCGCCGCACGCCACGAGGCCGGTTCCCCCAACGTCATCGGCGCCTACTCCATCGCCTCCGCCTGCAAGGCCCTCACCGAGGCGGGCTTCGACACCCTGGTCGCCCGCGAGCGGCACCTGATCTCCAAGGTCCGCGAAGGCCTCGCGGAGGTCCCCGAGGTCCGCGTCCTGTCCCTCTTCGGCGACGACGCCCCCCGCGTCGGCGTGATCTCCTTCGTCGTCGAGGGCTGGAACAGCTCCCACTTCGCCGCCGCGCTCTCCGCCGAGTACGGCATCGGCGTCCGCGACGGCCTGTTCTGCGCCCACCCCCTCGTCCGCACCCTGCTCGGCAGCGACCCGCAGTCCCAGGGCGAGTGCGGCGCACCCGAGGCCGCGCCCGGCGAGAAGTCCCTCAACGCGATCCGGGTGAGCTTCGGCGCGGGCACGCCGGACGAGCACGTCGAGCGGTTCGTGCGGGCCGTGAAGGAACTGGTCGCGGACGGTGCGAAGTGGACGTACCGCACCGAGGACGGCCGCTGCGTCCCGGCCGTCTGACGTACCGACGTCCACCCCGCGTATACGCTCGATCCCGGCAGCCGTACGGAGGCAGGGGGGAACACGGGGTGCAGGAGCTGCGCGAGACGGACCCGCGGACCATCGGGCCGTACGAGGTCCTGGGCAGACTCGGGTCCGGCGGGATGGGCGAGGTGTATCTCGCCGAGGCGCGGGGCGGGCTGCGGCTGGCCGTGAAGGTCGTACGGGCCGAGCACGCCGAGGACCGCACCTTCCGCGCCCGGTTCCGGCACGAGGTACGGGCCGCGCAGACCGTCGGCGGGGCCGGGACGTACACCGCGCGGGTCGTGGACGCGGACACCGAGGCCGCGCGGCCGTGGATGGCCAGCGAGTTCGTGGCGGGCCCCAACCTGCGGGACGCGGTGCTCGACCGGGGCCCGCTGTCCGCGGACGCGGTACGGCTGCTGGCCGCCGCGCTCGCCGAGGCGCTCGCCGCGATCCATGCCAAGGGACTGGTCCACCGGGACCTCAAGCCCTCCAACATCCTGCTCGCGCCGGACGGGCCCCGGGTCATCGACTTCGGGATCGTCAGGGCCCTGGAAGGCACCGCGCTCACCCGGACCGGGGTGGTCGTCGGGTCGGTCGGCTATCTCTCGCCCGAGCAGATCCGCAACGGCGCCCAGGTGGTGCCGTCCAGTGACGTGTTCTCACTGGGGGCGGTCCTCGCGTACGCGTCCGGCGGGAAGGAACCGTTCGGCGAGGGGCAGGACTCGGTCGTACTGCTGCGGATCCTGACCGGGGACGTCGACCTGTCCGCTGTACCGAAGGAACAGCTGGCGCTGGTGGAGGCGTGTCTGCGGGACGACCCCGGGGCGCGGCCGACGCCCGCCGAACTGGTCGCGGCCGTGGGACACACCGCGGGCTCGCTCCGTGAAGGACTGCGCGAGGGGTGGTTCTCCGGAGGGACGCCGACCGTGGCCGTCGGTGGCGACGCGCGCTGGGTGCCGGAACACGGGTCGGGGGAGCGGCTCAGCGGGGTGGAGTACATGGCGCCCATGACGGTCACCGACGTGCCCGCGGCCGCCGTCGCCGCCCCGCCTCCGCAGCCCTCGCGGCGGCGGATCCTGGCCGCCTGGGTCGGCGGTGCGGGGGCGATGGGCGCCGGTGGTCTGGGCTGGTGGCTGCTGCGGGGCACCTCAGCTTCCTCCGCTTCCTCCACCGGTCCGGGACGGGCCGTGCAGGGACCGACCGGCTCGACCGCGAGCGGGGCGTCCGCGACGGCCGAGGTGGGCTGGAAGTACGAGGTGGAGGGGCTCGGCGGACGGCGCGGCCCTTGCGCCGCCGTCTCGCCCGACGGCACGCGGGTGTACGTCGGCGGCGCGGACGGCTCGCTGCACGCCCTGGACCTGGACGGGCGGACCGTCTGGCGGACCGCGCTGGGCGCCGAGGCCATGTCCCCGCTCGCCACCGTCGACGGCGTGTACTGCCTGCTGGAGGACGGCCAGGAGGGCGCCTCCAAGCTGTGCGCGCTGGGCCCGCGCGGCAAGGTCCGCTGGACGAAGGCGTTCGCCGCGAACAGCCAGTTCCTGGTGGCCTCGGGACGACTGGTCCTGGTGTCCTACGGCAACGGCTCGGACGCGGGCGGGGTGCGGGCCTACGCCCCCGACGGCAGCGTGCGCTGGTCCACGCCGACCGGGGCGGCACCCACCAGTGAGCCCCTGGTGTCGGGCGGGGTGGTGTACGTCGGCACCTTCGGGGACCAGGTGCAGGCCCTGGACGCCAAGACCGGCAAGCGGCTCTGGGCGACCCCGGCCGGTCTCGACACCGGGCGGCCCGCGCCGGTCGGTGACACCCTGATCGTCGGATCGGGCGGCGAGCGGATGCTGCACGGCATCAGCCGCGCGGGCAAGCGGCTGTGGGACTCGACCAACGACAAGGTGTACGGCAGCCGTTACTTCACCTGCGTGGCCTTCGGCGGCCTCGGCGTCACCGCGTCCGACTACGAACTCGTCGCCCTGGACCCCGTCGACGGATCGACGGCGTGGTCCTTCCAGTTCACCGACGAGGGAAGCCAGTACAGCGACCCGGTGATCTCCGGCGACACCGCCTACGTACGCCGTGGCTCGACGCTCTACGGCGTGAACCGCAAGGGCAAACAGGTGTGGCAGAAGCGCGTCGAGGGCGGTGCGTCCGTCGGCACCCATTCCCCGGTCGTGCGGGGCGGCCGGGTGTACGTGGCGACCGCCGACGGCATCACGGTGCTCGCCCTCGACTCCTAGGGCCGCTCAGCTGTCGAGGCCGATCGCGAACGCGGCCTCCAGGTCGTGCTGGGAGTACGTGCGGAACGCCACGTGGGTGTCCGTGCCCTCCACGCCCGGGATCTTGCTGATGCTGCCGGGGATCACCTCGGCGAGGTCCTCGTGCTGCTTGACCCGGACCATGGCGATCAGGTCGTACGTGCCCGTGACGGAGAAGACCTCGCTCACGGACTCCAGCGCGGCGATCCGCTCCGCGATCTCGGGGATCCGGTCCACGCTGGTCTTGATGAGGACGATCGCGGTGATCACGGCTGGTTCTCTCCCTCGGGGGCCGGAGCTGGGGCGGCCTTCACTCTAGTCGCAGGGCCGAACCGTACCCAGGCGAAGACCAGGCCCAGGCCGAAGCCCACGATGTGCGCCAGATAGGCCACCCCCGGCCCGTCGCTCGCCCGGCCCGCCGCCAGCCACTGCAGGGCCGCCCAGAAGGGCAGGACGACCCAGGCGGGGAAGCGCAGGGGCAGGAAGAAGAGGAACGGCAGGAGACTGGTCACGCGGGCCCGGGGGAACAGGTACAGCAACGCTCCGAGCACTGCGGAGATCGCCCCGGACGCGCCGACCAGGGACTGACCGGAGTCGGCGTTGGCGGCCGCGTAGCCCAGCAGGGCGAGGTAGCCGCAGCCGACGTAGAAAAGGAGGAACTGCATCCGCCCCATCCGTTCCTCGGTCATCACCCCGAAGACATAGAGGAAGAGCATGTTGCCCAGCAGATGCACCCAGCTGCCGTGGACGAACAGCGCGGTGGCCGGGGTGAGGGCGGCGCCGGGTGAGCCCTCGAAGAGCTCCGCGGGGACCACTCCCCAGCGGTGGAAGTAGGCCCGCTGGGCGGCCTGCAGCGCGTCGCCGGAGCCGTACGCCGGATTGAGGCCCGAGGCGGGGCCGACCAGGAAGACCAGACCGCACAGGGCGATCAGACCGTAGGTGACCGGTGCCGGCCCCCACCGCGACCTGTTTCCTCCACCGACCGTCACCCTCCAGTTGCTGATCATGAACACAAAGCATGGCGTAACGGGACGCAGCAGCACAGACCGCCTCGCCGCCGTGGACGCCCGAGCGGCGAGTACCCGCCAGGCCTTAGGGTTACGAGCCACACGCACCGGGACGCCGGTGTGTCACTGACAATGGCTAGTAGGAAAGAGCACAGTCACGATGACGGTTCCCCTCCCGACCGCCTCGACGCGGTGGCGCTGCACCCTCTGCGGCAACCTCACGCGCTTCGATGTGACCCGCTCGTCGAAGGTGGTCGAGTACGTCCACCTCGACCTGGCCGGAGAGCCCAAGGTCGAGGAGCGCGACGTGGTCAGTGAGACCATCGAGTCGGTGCGGTGCCGCTGGTGCAACGCCGTGGATCAGGTGGAACTCGTGGACAGGCCGGGCGCCGACTCCTGAGCGGAGCGGCCCACAGGTAATGGGGTGTGACGGATGGCGGAGACCACGGGCGGGGGGCCGGGCGACGGCGCCGCCGAGGTGCTCGACCGTCCGCTGCCCGACGGTGTGCGGCGCAGGGTCGTACACATCGTCTCGGAGGGCTTCGGCGGGCTGACCGTCGGCGAACTGCCCGCCCAGCTGCGGCAGTACGCGCGCTTCGCCCCCAACCGGCGGGCCAAGTTCGCGGGCAACGCGATGGCGGCCGCGCTGGAGACCGACCCGCTGTTCCGTCAGCGCATCGGGGAGAAGTTCAGAGAGGTCCAGCCGGAGCTGTCCGGCGCCCTCGACTCCGGTGCGCCGCCCCCGGCCGCGGATCCGCTCGACGTGGCGGCCGCGGCCTATGTTCTACGGCCCACCGGCTGGGTCAAGCTGGTCACCGCGGCCGGCGAGGAGGCCCAGCGGGCGGACGCCGAGCGGGCCGACGAGGAGAACCGCGCCGAGCTGGAGCGGCTGCGCGAGGAGCTCACCGCCGCCCGCGACCAGACGCGCGCCGAGACCGAGCGGCTGCGCACCGAGCTGGAATCGGCCAAGAAGGAAGCCGAATCGCTTCACCGCAAGCTCCGGGCGGCCCTCAGTGACGTCAAGCGCGGCGAGGCGGCCCTGCGCAAGCTGCAGGGCGAGATGGAGACCGTACGCACCGAAGGGCAGGCCCAGGTGTCCGCCGCCGAGAGCGAGTCCCGGCGCCTGAAGTCCCGCCTCGGTGAGGTGGAGGCCGCCCTGGAGGCCACGCGCAGAGCGGCCCGGGAGGGGCGCAGTGTCGAGGACATGCGCGTACGGCTGCTTCTGGACACCGTCCTGGACGCAGCCCAAGGGCTGCGCAGGGAGCTGGCGTTGCCGCCCGTCTCCGTACGGCCCGCCGAGACCGTCGACGCGGTCGAACCGGGCCGTATGACCCCGAAGGACATCGCCGCGCGGGCGCTGTCCGAGAACGACCCCGCGATCCTGGACCAGCTTCTCGCGCTGCCCCAGGCGCACTTGGTGGTCGACGGCTACAACGTCACCAAGACCGGCTATCCCCAGATGCCCCTGGAGAAGCAGCGCCTGAGACTGCTCGGCCAGCTCTCGCAGCTCGCGGCACAAACCGGGGCAGAAGTGACCTGTGTCTTCGACGGGGCCGAGCTGGCCGCGCCGGTGCTGCTCGCGCCGCCGCGTGGGGTGCGGGTGCTGTTCTCCAAGCCGGGTGTCACCGCCGACGAGTTGATCCGCCAGCTGGTGCGCGCGGAGCCGCCCGGGCGTCCGGTGATCGTCGCCTCGACCGATCGCGAGGTCGCCGACGGCATCGCCAAGGCGGGGGCGCGGCCGGTGGCTTCTGCGGTGCTTCTGAAGCGGCTGTCCTAAACATCAAAGTCCAGGTTTAATGCCCGAATTAGCCAGTTCGTCACGCAACGTAGCGTCAAGCGCGCATCACTGCATGTGAGTTATGTGTAAAGAATGCATGGCGTGACGAGATTTTGCTCCTGAGGATTTGAACTGATCACAGGAAGGTCACTAGGGTCTGGGCTCGAACCTCCGAGCGGGTGATCACTCAAAAGAAGGAGTTCACCTCCGTGGCGTCCCATCGTCGACCCAAGCAGCCGAGCCGTACGCGCGTGACCGTGCTCACGACCGCAGCCGCTGCCGCAGTGGCCCTCAGTGCCAATGCCGCCAACGCCGCCCCGAGCGAGAAGCCGAGCAAGGACGAGGTCAAGGCGAAGGTCGACGCGCTGTACGAGCAGGCCGAGCAGGCGACGGAGAAGCTCAACGGCGCCAAGGAGAAGCAGGAGAAGCTCCAGAAGGAGATCTCCACCATCCAGGACAACGTGGCCCGCGGCCAGGACGACCTGAACGAACTCCGGGACTCCATGGGCCTCGCGGCCGCCGCGCAGTACCGCACCGGCTCCATAGACTCCTCGCTCCAGCTCTTCCTGTCGTCGAACCCGGACGACTACCTGGACAAGGCGTCCACCGCGGACCAGCTCAGCTCCCAGCAGGTCGAGGCGCTGAAGAAGATCCAGGAGAAGCAGCGCGAGCTGGCCCAGGACCGTGCCGAGGCCTCCGAGAAGCTCAAGGACCTCGCGAGCACCCGCACCGAACTGGCCAAGCAGAAGAAGTCCGTTCAGGGCAAGCTCGCCGAGGCGCAGAAGCTCCTCAACACGCTGACGGCCGCCGAGAAGGCCGCCCTCGCCGCCGCCGACGCCCGCGCCAGCCGCTCCGCGAGCGACCGCGTGGACCTCGGTGACGCCACCGCGGCCTCCGGCCGGGCCCAGGCGGCCTTCAACGCCGCCCAGACCCAGCTCGGCAAGCCGTACGTCTACGGCGCCACCGGCACCGCCTCCTACGACTGCTCGGGCCTGACCTCCTGGGCCTATGCCCAGGCCGGCATCACCATCCCGCGCACCTCGCAGGCGCAGGCCAACGCCGGCACCCGCATCTACAGCATGAGCGACCTCAAGGTCGGCGACCTGGTCATCTTCTACGGCGACCTGCACCACGTCGCCCTGTACGCGGGCAACGGCCAGGTCATCCACGCCCCCCGCACCGGCACCGTCGTCCGCTACGAGTCGATCAACAACATGCCGTTCCAGTTCGGCGTGCGGATCTGACGCGTAACGCCGCACCGCCCGAACGGGCGAATTACGGCAACCCCAGCTGACCCCACACCCCGCCCATGACCTGCGTCAGTGGCGGGGTGTCACGTTTTGTGCGCACCGAGGTCTTTGGAGACGCCCCTTCCTCAGGGCTACTGTCGGCCGCGTTTCCCTGTCCTCCAGTGGAAGGAGCGCGGCTTCCCGTGGGGTCCCATCGCCGCCTTGCCCAGACGTCCGGGTTCAACCGGGGCGCCGGTGCCGCCCTGTGCGTGCTGTCCGCGGCGTCCGCCGCGTTCGGCGCGGTACCGGCCTTTGCCGCCCCGTCCGACGACACCCGGGCCGAGGTGGACCGCCTCTATGAACAGGCCGAGCAGGCCACCGAGGCCTACAACAAGGCCGACGAGCGCGCCGATTCGCTGCGCGAGGAGGTCTCCACCGCGCAGGACGGCATCGCGCGCCAGCAGGAGCGCATCAACTCCATGCGGGAGGCGCTCGGTTCGCAGGCCGGCGCCCAGTACCGCTCCGGCGGCCTCGACCCCTCCCTCGCGCTGCTGTTCTCCGACGACCCGGACGACTACCTCGACAAGGCCTCCGTCCTGGACCGGATCAGCCTCCACCAGGCGGGCGAGCTCAAGGACCTCCAGGAGGCCATGCGTGAACTCGCCCAGGAGCGCACCGAGGCGGCGCGGAAACTCGGCGAACTGGAGAAGAGCCGCAAGGCCGTCGCCGCCCACAAACGCACGGTGGAGAGGAAGCTCGCCAGGGCCCGCGGGCTGCTCAACTCCCTGCCGTCCGACGAGCGCGCCGCCTACGACCGGGCCTCCCGCTCCGGTCGCGCCGAGTTGCCCGACGTCTCGGGTGCGGTGGCGCCCTCGGGCCGGGCGGCCGCCGCAGTGGCCGCCGCGCAGTCCGCGCTCGGCAAGCCGTATGTGTGGGGCGCCAACGGGCCCAGCGGCTTCGACTGTTCGGGCCTGATGCAGTGGTCGTACGCCCAGGCCGGCGTCTCCCTCCCGCGCACCTCGCAGGCCCAGCGCTACGCCGGCCGCCAAGTCCCGCTCTCCCAGGCCCAGCCCGGCGACCTGGTCACCTACCGCGGCGACGCCAGCCACGTCGGCATGTACGTCGGCAACGGCCAGGTCATCCACGCCCCTTACCCCGGGGCCCCGGTCCGCTACGACCCGGTGGGCATGATGCCGGGGGCGACGGTCACGCGCCCCTGACCGCACGGCCGTCGGCACCGTACGATCGGGAAACATGGCTGGTCGAAGGCAGGCGTCGAAACACGGTGTCGTGGTGGTGTGCCTGTTGTTGGCCTCCCTGGTGGCGTGCGGCGGGAGGCCGACAGCCGCCGACGCCGCCAGGGCCGACGTCCAGCGCATCCTCGACCAGCGAGCCACAGCAGTCCTCGACCGAGACAAGGCGGCCATAGCGAAGACCGGCACCGCGGACTGGTTCGAGGACGTCAGTGCGGTGCCGCTCGCCTCCTGGTCCTACAAGGTCACGGCGGTGCACCGCACCGGCTCCACCGCCACCGCCGACGCCGAACTCCACTACCAGGTCCAGGGCTACGACAGCGCCCCCGTCACCGTCGCCCGCACCCTGGCCCTCTCCCTGGACGCGTCCGACCACTGGTACGTCGCCAGTGAGAAGCCCGCCGAGAAGGCCCCGCAGCAACTGTGGGACCAGGGCCAGGTGACCGTCGTGCGCGGAACGCACAGCATGGTCCTGGGCGTCGGTCACTCCGTCGAGAAACTGCACTCCTTCGCGGACCTGGCCGACCGCGCCGTACCCGCCGTGTCGGACGCCTGGGGCACCAAGTGGTCCCGCCACGTCGTCGTGCTCGTACCGAAGTCCCTGGAGGGAATGGCGGGTCTGCTCGGCTCGCCCGCCTCCTCGTACCGCGGGATCGCCGCCGTCACCACCGGCGAGACGGGCGCCCCGGCACAGGCGCCGGCGGACCGGATCATCGTCAACCCGGACGCGTACGCCCTCCTCGGCATCCTGGGCAGACAGGTCGTGCTCACCCACGAGACCACCCATGTCGCCACCCGTGCCGAGACCACCGCGGCGACCCCGCTGTGGCTGTCCGAGGGGTACGCGGACTGGGTCGGCTACCGCGACACCGGCCGCACCCCGACCGAGGCCGCGCCGGAGCTGTCGGAGGCCGTCACCGGGGGCCGGGTGCCGGCGGCGTTGCCGTCCGACGCGGACTTCGGCTTCGGGGGCAGTGCGACCGGGCTGGCGCTGTCCTACGAGAGCGGCTGGATGGCCTGCCGGATGATCGCGGAGCGCTGGAGCGAGGCGAAGCTGGGCGAGTTCTACCGGTCCGTGGGCGCGCGCAAGAAGCGGCTGGGGGCGGTCGAGGAGGCCCTGCGGAGGGTGCTCGACACCGACCTGAAGACCTTCACCGCCGAGTGGCAGGAGTACCTACGGGATCAGCTCGACTGATCCTGCAGTTCTGCGGGGCGTCGGCCAGGACGCGCGGCGGGCTGTTCCTGCGCTGTGTCGGGCCGTACCTGCTGCTGATGGGCTGCTTCATCGCGCTGGGCGGGGTCTTCGAGGGCAGTGGGGGAGCGCCGGCGCTGCCGCGGGTGACGGTGCTCGGGACGGCGGTGCGGCTGGCGCCGGCGTACGGCTGCGCGGGTCTCGGGCTGCCCGGTGTGTGCCTGGCGATGGCGTGGGCCATGGCGGTGCAGTACGGGGTCGTGCTGGTGTTGTTCCGGCGGGCGCACCGGCATTCAGGAGGAGGCGGAGGCCTCCTGGGCGGGGGCCTCGGTCCGATCCGGCACCGGGGCCGTCGGCGCCTGCTTGGGGACCGACTCGCGCCACAGCTCGCGCATGCCGATGACGGTGGCCAGGACCAGCAGGCCGTTGCGTACGAGGAGGAGGCCGATGCCGAGCGGGGTGCTGCCCACGACGTCCGCGAACCAGATCGGGAACTCCAGGACCGTCACGAAGCACGCCACCAGCACCAGCACGGCCGGCACACCCATCCGGCTGGCGCGGAAGCACAGACAGGCCGCGGCGAGGCCGATCAGCCACACCATGTACTGCGGGCTGATCACCCGGCTGGTGGTGGTGAACATCAGCACCGCCACCAGCGCCGCGTCGGCCGCCGTGTGCGCCTCGAACTCGGTGGCCGTGAGCCGCCACAGCAGCAGCACTCCGAAGGCCATGCCGGTCAGTGTGATGGCGGCCGTGCTGACGGTGGTCACCCAGGGGCCGAGGAACTCCACCGAGCCGTAGTTGAGCAGGACCGAGCCGTCCCAGCCGTAATGGCGGGCGATGTGGAAGACCAGCGAGCCCAGCGACTCCACCTCGGTGCCCCGCTCCCGCTGGAAGGTCAGGAAGGCGAACGCCCCGGGCATGGCCACCGAGAACAGCCCGGCGATCACCACGGCCGTCACCGCCGCCGAGGCCCAGACGCTGCGCCTGCGGATCCCGATCAGGATCAGCGCTGGCCACACCTTCAGCATCGCTCCGAAGCCCACCAGCGCTCCCGCCACCTTCGGATGCCGGGCCGCCGCGAGCACGGCCGCGACCGCCACCGCGGTCACCATCACGTCGTAGCGGGAGTAGACGGTCGGGCCGAGCAGAGGTACGCCCGCCACCCACACCCAGGCCCCCCGCAGCCGTCGTCCGGGACGCAGCCCCGCGTACAGCAACAGGAGGAGGACGGCCAGGTCCGCGGCGAAGGCCATGACGAAGAAGGCCTGGGTGTACTCCAGGAAGGGCAGCAGCGCCGGGGAGAGGATCGCCAGGGCCGCGGCGGGCGGATACTGCCAGGTCACGTCGGACTGCGGGAACGTTCCGGTGCGCAGGACGTCGTACCAGCCCTGGTAGATGACCGACACGTCACTGGTGACGTCCGGGCCGGGGAAGAGGTACACCTTGAAGACCCACAGCAGCAGCAACAGCCTGGTCACGCCCCAGGTCAGCAGCAGTCCGGTCAGGGACCGCCGCCAGGCCTTCGTCTCCACGTGATCCCCTGCCGTTCTCTTGCGACCTTGAGGAGAACATGATGTCCCGCTCTCCTGTGAGGGTGCCATAAAGGTGACCGTGCCAGGCTGTGAGCAGCCGGTTCGGTAGGGTCTGCGGCGATGCACAAGACCCTGATCGTGACGAACGACTTCCCGCCCCGCCCCGGTGGCATCCAGGCGTTCCTGCACAACATGGCGCTGCGGCTGGACCCCGAGCGCCTGGTCGTCTACGCGTCCACCTGGAAGCGCAGCCGGGAGGGGATCGAGGCCACCGCCGCCTTCGACGCCGAGCAGCCCTTCACCGTCGTACGCGACTCCACGACCATGCTGCTGCCGACGCCCGGGGCGACCCGGAAGGCCGTCGGGCTGCTGCGGGAACACGGCTGTACGTCGGTGTGGTTCGGGGCGGCCGCGCCGCTCGGGCTCATGGCGCCCGCGCTCAGGAGGGCCGGTGCCGGGCGGCTGGTGGCCACGACCCATGGGCACGAGGCAGGGTGGGCCCAACTGCCCGCCGCGCGGCAGCTGTTGGGGCGGATCGGGGAGTCGACCGACACCATCACCTACCTCGGCGAGTACACGCGGTCGCGGATCGCCGCCGCGCTGTCTCCGGAGGCCGCGGGGCGGATGGTGCAGCTGCCGCCGGGGGTCGACGAGAAGACCTTCCATCCCGGGTCGGGCGGCGACGCCGTACGTGCGCGGCTGGGGCTGACGGACCGGCCGGTGGTGGTGTGTGTCTCGCGGCTGGTTCCACGAAAGGGGCAGGACACGCTCATCCTCGCCATGCCGCGGATCCTGGCCGAGGAGCCCGACGCCGTTCTGCTGATCGTCGGCGGCGGGCCCTACGAGAAGGAGCTGCGCAAGCTCGCCCACGAGACCCGGGTCGCCGACTCCGTGCGCTTCACCGGGGCCGTGCCCTGGGCCGAGCTGCCCGCGCACTACGGCGCCGGAGACGTCTTCGCCATGCCGTGCCGGACCCGGCGGGGCGGGCTCGACGTCGAGGGGCTCGGGATCGTCTATCTGGAGGCCTCCGCGACCGGGCTGCCCGTCGTCGCCGGGGACTCGGGCGGCGCCCCGGACGCCGTGCTCGACGGCGAGACCGGCTGGGTCGTGCGCGGCGGTTCCGTCGAAGAGGCGGCCGAGCGGATCGTCGTCCTCCTCGGTGACGCGGAACTGCGGAGCCGCATGGGGGAGCGGGGGCGGGAGTGGGTCGAAGAGAAGTGGCGGTGGGATTTGTTGGCAGAAAAGTTGAAGACGTTGCTATAGCCGGAGGCGAATAATCCGCCGATGCTGCGCGCATGACAGCAAAACTGATGCAGCATCAGCTGACTAGACGTCAGATTCTTGGTATGGCCGCCCTCCAGACGGCGGCCACTCTCGGCTTCACCCGCGTCGGGCTCCAGTCGGCCCGGGCGGACGAGCCCGCCGCGGTCGAGTCCGCGCCCGCGATCGTCGTCGGCTCCGGCTACGGTGCCGCCGTCGCCGCCCTCCGCCTCGGCCAGGCCGGCATCCGCACCCTCGTCATCGAGATGGGCCGGCTGTGGAACACCGCCGGTGCCGACGGCAAGGTCTTCTGCAACACCGCCAACCCCGACCAGCGCTCCATGTGGTTCCGCACCCGCACCGAGGCCCCGCTGGCCACCTTCCTGTGGCTGGACGTCGTCAACAAGGACATCAACCCCTACCCCGGGGTCCTGGACCGGGTGCACTTCACCGACATGTCCGTCTTCGTGGGCCGCGGGGTCGGCGGCGGCTCCCTGGTCAACGGCTCGATGGCGGTCACCCCGCTCCAGTCCTACTTCGCCGAGCAGTTCCCGACCGTGGACGCGACGGAGATGTACTCGACGTACTTCCCGCGCGCCCGCGCCATGCTCGGCGTCAACACCATCGACCCCGCCTGGTTCGAGTCGACCGAGTGGTACCGGTTCACCCGGATCTCCCGGAAGCACGCCACCAACACCGGTCTCAAGACCACCTTCGTGCCCAGCGTCTACGACTTCGGCTACATGCAGCGCGAGGCCGCCGGCACCGCCACCAAGTCGGCCCTCGGCCAGGAGGTCATCTACGGGAACAACTACGGCAAGAAGAGCCTCGACAAGACGTATCTGGCGTCCGCGCTCGGCACCGGCAACGTCACCATCCACACCATGGAGAAGGTCACCGGCATCAGCCGGGCGAGCGACGGCAGTTGGGTACTGAGCGCCGACCGCATCGACTACACGGGCGCGGTCGTCGAGACCAAGCAGTACGGCTGCACCTATCTGTTCCTCGGTGGCGGCAGCCTGGGGACGAGTGAACTCCTGCTGCGCTCACGGCAGTCGGGGACGCTGCCGGCGCTGGACGCGAGCGTCGGGGCCGGCTGGGGGCCCAACGGCAACGTGATGCTCGGGCGGGCCAACCACCTGTGGGACACCGTCGGCGCCAACCAGTCGACCATGCCGGTCATGGGCATCGACGACTGGGCCAACACCGACAACCCCGTCTTCGCCGAGATCGCGCCTCTACCCACGGGACTCGAGCACTGGGTCAGCCTCTATCTGGCGATCACCAAGAACCCGCAGCGCGCCAAATTCTCGTACGGGAGTGGGGGGTTGGGGCTCGACTGGAGCACCGCGCAGAGCTCGGTCTCCTCCGGTATGGCCAAGAAGCTCTTCGACCGGGTCAACTCAGCCAACTCGACCATCTACCGGTACGACCTCTTCGGCTCCGGCAACAAGGTCTTCGCCGACGACTTCACCTACCACCCGCTGGGCGGCTGTGTGCTGGGCAAGGCCACCGACAACTACGGCCGGGTGAAGGGCTATTCAAAGCTGTACGTCACCGACGGCTCGCTGATCCCCGGCAACATCGGGGTGAACCCGTTCGTCACCATCACCGCGCTCGCCGAACGCACGATGGCGCGGGTCCTCGTGGAGGACACCGCGCCATGACGCTCCCTCAGCAGGCGTACTACTTCGCGTAGATCGCCTCGACGTCGTCCGCGTAGTCCTTCGCCACCACGTTCCGCTTGAGCTTCAGCGACGGCGTCAGGTGGCCCGACTCCTCCGTGAACTGGGAGGACAGAATGCGGAACTTCCGCACCGATTCCGCCTTCGACACCGCGGCGTTGCCGTCGTCGATCGCGGCCTGGATCGCCGCGTTCAGGTCCGCGTCCCCGGCCAGCGATGCCGCGGTGGAACCCGCCGGCTTGCCGTGCTCCTCGGCCCAACGGCCCAGGAACTCCTCGTCGATGGTGATCAGCGCGCCCACGAACGGCCGCCCGTCGCCCACCACCATGCACTCCGCGACCAGCGCGTGCGCCCGGATGCGGTCCTCGATCACGGCCGGGGCGACGTTCTTGCCGCCCGCGGTGACGATGATCTCCTTCTTGCGACCGGTGATCCTGAGGTAGCCGTCCTCGTCGAGGGTGCCGATGTCACCGGTGTGGAACCAGCCGTCGGTCAGCGCCTCGGCGGTCGCTGCCTCGTTGTTCCAGTAGCCCTTGAACAGGTGCTCACCGTGCAGCAGCACCTCGCCGTCGTCCGCGATCCGGATCACCGAGCCCGGCAGCGGCTGCCCGACCGTGCCGATCTTGGTGCGGTCCCAGGGGTTGAAGGCGGTCGCGGCACAGGACTCGGTCAGGCCGTAGCCCTCCAGGACCGTGAAGCCGATGCCGCGGAAGAAGTGCCCGAGACGCTCGCCGAGCGGGGCGCCGCCGGAGATGGCGTACTCGCCCTTGCCACCGAGGACCGCGCGCAGCTTGCTGTAGACGAGTTTGTCGAAGGTCCTGTATTTGATCTTCAGGCCGAGGGACGGGCCCGACGGGGTGTCCAGGGCCTTGCTGTAGGCGATCGCCGTGTCGGCGGCCTTGTCGAAGATCTTGCCCTTGCCGTCCGCCTGCGCCTTGGCGCGCGCCGAGTTGTAGACCTTCTCGAAGACGCGCGGGACGCCCAGGATCAGCGTCGGCCGGAAGGACGCCAGCTCGTCGGTGAGCTGCTTGATGTCCGGGACCATGCCCAGCTTGATCGGCGCCATCATCGGCGCGATCTGCACGAGTCTGCCGAAGACGTGCGCGAGCGGCAGGAAGAGCAGGACCGAGCACTCACCGGTGCGGAACAGCGGGCGCAGCCGCTCCACGATGTTGCCGCACTCCGCGAAGAAGCTGCGGTGGGTGAGCACACAGCCCTTGGGGCGGCCGGTGGTGCCACTGGTGTACACGATGGTCGCCGGGTCGTCGGCCTTCGCCAGCGAGCTGCGCTCCTCGACGGCCGCGTCGCTGATGTCCTTGCCGGTGCGGACCAGCTCCTCGACCCCGCCGCCCTCGATCTGCCAGATGTGCTTGAGGGCGGGCAGGCGGTCGCGCACCGACTCGACGGCCGCGGTGTGACCGTCCAGCTCCACGACGCAGGCGGTCGCGCCCGAGTCGGAGAGGATCCACTGGATCTGCTCCGGCGAACTGGTCTCGTACACCGGCACGGTGACAGCGCCCGCGCTCCAGATCGCGAAGTCGAGCAGCGTCCACTCGTAGCGGGTGCGGGACATCAGACCGACCCGGTCGCCCGGCTGGACGCCGGAGGCGATGAGTCCCTTGGCGGTGGCGTGCACCTCGGCAAGGAAGGCCGTGGCCGTCACGTCCTGCCACTGGCCGCCCACCTTGCGGGCGATGACGGCGACGTCGGGATGCTGCGCGGCGTTTCTCCGGACGATGTCGGTGAGATTGCCGTCCGCAGGGACCTCGTACAAAGCCGGGAGGCTGAACTCGCGCAAGACTGCTGCTCCTAATAAGGCGCCGGCGCCACGACGTTGTGTGATGCGACGGTGCGGTCCAAGGCTCGGGCAGGCGCTCGGGTTCCCCGGTGGTTTTCGGCCACTGGTTGAAACCTGAGCACGACTGGACTGCCCGGACGTTACCCGCCGGTATCGCTTCTTCGACAGGGGGTCCCGGCGAGATGTTCGCTGCGTCACACGGATTGGGGGGGTTCTCTCGCGCAGAGTAGTCCACCTGCTTGCCGACTGGCCAGTAACCGCAGGTCCCGTCGCCACTGTTCACGTATGCCCCACACGCTTACCCTTGATCGTCATGGCACCCACACCGGCCGGAAACAGCAGAACTCGTGTTCATGTGGTCAGTGACGTCCACGGCAACGCCCGTGACCTGGCCAGAGCCGGCGAAGGGGCCGACGCCCTGATCTGTCTGGGTGACCTGGTGCTGTTCCTGGACTACGCCGACCACTCGCGCGGGATCTTCCCCGACCTGTTCGGGGTGGAGAACGCCGACCTGATCGTGGAACTGCGCACCGCCCGCCGTTTCGAGGAGGCGCGCGCACTCGGGGCCCGGCTGTGGGGCGGGGTCGGCGCCGACCGGGCCTCCGTGATCGAGAAGGCGGTGCGCAAGCAGTACGCCGAGATGTTCGCGGCCTTTCCGACTCCGACGTACGCGACGTACGGCAATGTCGATATGCCGCAGCTCTGGCCGGAGTACGCCGGGCCTGGCACCACCGTGCTGGACGGTGAGCGGGTGGAGATCGGGGGCCGGGTCTTCGGCTTCGTCGGCGGCGGCCTGAGAACGCCGATGCGCACGCCGTACGAGATCAGCGACGAGGAGTACGCGGCGAAGATCGAGGCGGTCGGCGAGGTCGACGTGCTCTGCACACACATCCCGCCGGAGGTCCCGGAGTTGGTGTACGACACGGTGGCGCGACGCTTCGAGCGGGGGAGCCGGGCGTTGCTGTCGGCGATCCGGCGCACCCGTCCCCGGTATTCGTTGTTCGGCCATGTTCACCAGCCTTTGGCACGACGGATGCGGATCGGGGCGACCGAGTGCGTGAACGTGGGGCACTTCGCGGGGAGCGGGAAGCCGTGGGCGCTGGAATGGTGAGTCCCTGCGCGCGGTAGCCTTCACGCTGCACAGACGTGCGTACCACCCTTCCTCACCGGACCTTATCTGGAGGATCCACGGCGATGGCGGAACACACCAGTTCGAGCATCACGATCGAAGCTGCGCCGGCCGACGTCATGGCCGTGATCGCCGACTTCGCCCGCTACCCGGACTGGACGGGCGAGGTGAAGCAGGCGGAGGTCCTCTCGACGGACGCGTCCGGGCGGGCCGAGCAGGTGCGGCTGGTCATGGACGCGGGGGCGATCAAGGACGACCAGGTGCTGGGGTACACGTGGACCGGGTCCAACGAGGTGTCGTGGACGTTGGTGAAGTCCCAGATGCTGCGGTCGCTGGACGGGTCGTATGTGCTGAAGCCGGCGGGGGCGGGATCGACCGAGGTCACGTATCTGCTGACGGTGGACGTCAAGATCCCGATGCTGGGGATGATCAAGCGCAAGGCGGAGAAGGTCATCATCGACCGGGCGCTGGCGGGGTTGAAGAAGCGGGTGGAGTCGGGGCAGTAGGGGTCGTGTCGCGGCTGCGGATCCGTCGTGGCTGGTCGCGCAGTTCCCCGCGCCCCTAGGTGGGTACAGCTGGGCATGCGGTGACTGCACCCACTCAGGGGCGCGGG
>NZ_JBJDQL010000020.1:0-148824 GCF_044903305.1 Streptomyces sp. NPDC019531
ATACTCCCCGACCAGGGCGCGGTCCGCATCCAGGTCACGGTGGGAGCCGCCGCCGAGACCGGGGCACGACCGGTGACGGTCCACTCCCGCGCCGAAGACGCCCTAGCGGGTACCCCCTGGATCCGCCACGCCCGAGGCGAACTCGTCCCCGGCGCCCCGGCGGTACCGGAGGCCGACCCGGCCGCGACCGCTGCTCCATGGCCTCCCGCGGACGCGGTGCCGGTCGAGGTCGACGGCCTGTACGACGCGCTGGCCGGGATGGGCATCGCCTACGGCCCGCGGTTCCGGGGCGTACGGGCACTGTGGCGGCGGGGCGGCGAGTTGTTCGCCGATGTCGCGCCGGCGGAGGGCACCGGGCGTGAGGCACGCCGGTTCTCGGTGCATCCCGCGCTGCTGGACGCGGCGCTCCACCCGCTGGGGCTGGACGCGGACCGGGTGCGGCTGCCGTTCTCCTGGCAACGGGCGTTCTGCCACCAGCCCGGGGCCACGTCGTTGCGCGTCCGGCTCACGCCGACCGGGCCCGGCGCGGTGTCGGTCCTGGTGACGGATGGTGCGGGCAAGCCGGTGGCCTCGGTGGAATCGCTCGCCCTGCGTCCCGTCGAACCCGAGCAGATCGCCGCGGCACGCCGACGCCATCAGGACACCCTGCTGCGTGTCGCCTGGCAGCCCGCGGCCGGTAGCGGCCGCGCCGGGCGAAACCTGGCGGTACTCGGTGACGACCTGCCGGGCATCGCAGCCGAGCGGTATCGGGACCTGGCGGAGCTGGGGCGAGCCCTGGAGGCGGGGACACCCGTGCCGGACGCGGTGTTCGCGCCGTTCCTCCCGACATCGCAGGGCTCGGCGTCGGCCGAGACGTCACGTCTGCTGGCGCTGCTGAACGCATGGCTCGCCGACGAACGGCTGGCGCCCGCACGGCTGGTGGTGGTCACCAGCGGCGCGGTGGCGACCCGCCCCGACGAGGACGTACCCGACCTGGTCCATGCCCCGCTCTGGGGGCTGGTCCGCTCCGCACAGGCCGAGGAGCCCGACCGCTTCGTACTGCTGGACCTGGACGAACCGGACACCTCCGTACGGGCGTTGCCGACCGCGTGGAACCGTGGGGAGCCGCAGCTGGCGGTACGCGTCGGCACGGTGCTCGTGCCGCGGCTCGCCCGCGCCGCCACGGCCGTGCGCTCCCGTCCCGGACCGCTGGACCCGAACGGCACCGTGCTGGTCACCGGCGGTCTCGGCACGCTCGGCGGGCTGGTCGCCGCTCACCTGGTACGACGGCACGGTGCCCGGCACCTGCTGCTGGCCGGCCGCCGGGGCACGGACACGCCCGGTGCCACCGAACTGGTGGCACACCTCACCGCCCTGGGGGCGCGGGTGACGGCAGCCGCCTGCGACGTCGGAGACCGGGAGGCGCTGCGGCGGCTGCTGGCGGCGGCGGACCCGGCGCATCCACTGACCGGCGTGGTCCACACGGCGGGAACCCTGGACGACGGTGTCATCGGGTCGCTCGGCCCGGACTCGGTGCGGCGGGTGTTCCACCCCAAGGTCTCGGCCGCGACGCATCTGCACGAACTGACGCGGGATCACGACCTCGCGATGTTCGTGATGTTCTCCTCCGCCTCCGGTGTCCTCGGCAGCGCCGGGCAGGCCAACTACGCGGCGGCGAACACCTTCCTGGACGCCCTGGCCCACCATCGCCGGGCGAGCGGCCTGCCCGCCACGGCCGTGGCCTGGGGGCACTGGGCACAAGCCAGCGAGATGACCGGCCACATGGGGCAGGCGGACCTGGCCCGGCTGTCCCGGGCGGGCATCGCGCCCATGCCGTCGGACGCGGCGCTCGCCCTGCTCGACGCCGCCACGGCATCCCCCGAACCGCTGCTGGTGGCGGCCCGGCTGGACACCTCCGCCCTGCGGACTCCGGTCCCTCCGCTGCTGCGGGTGCTGGCCGGGGCCTCCCCCCGGCGGACCGGGACGGAGGCGCCCGGTGACCCGGCGGCACTGCGCGGCCGGCTGGCCGGGCTGCCGGAGCCGGAGCGGGAGAGCGCACTGCTGGACCTGGTGCGTACGCAGATCGCCGCGGTGCTGGGGCATGTCTCACCCACCGCCGTACCGGCCGAACGGCGCCTGCGGGACCTGGGCTTCGACTCGCTTGCCGCCGTACAGCTGCGCAACAGCCTCAGCGCGGCCACCGGATCACGGCTGCCGGCGACGGTGGTCTTCGACCACCCGAGCGCCACGGCGCTGGCCCGCCATCTCACGGTCCTGCTCTTCGGCGAGGAGCACGGCGACGACGAGACCGGCGGTGACAGGCCGGGCGGTGACAGCCCCGGGGGCGACAGGCCGGGGGGCGACGGGGCCCGCAGTGGATCCGGGGTGCCCCAAGTGACCGAGGAAACGGTGGCGAACGCGACGGACGAGGAGCTGTTCGCCCTGCTCGACAGCGATCCGTTCCTCGGCGAGGAGCGAGCGCGCGATGGCCGATGAGTGCACGCTCCGGGAACACCTGAAGCCGAACTCCCCACCCACGCCTCCAGCACCGGCGCCAACGGCTGGACGACGCCGCACCCGCAGATTCCGCACCACCTCAGAAGGGCCGATGACCATGGAGACCCTCGACACCGCACTCGCGGTGCACGCCGCAGAGCGGCCCGAGAAGCCGGCGCTCATCTGCGACGGGCGCCGCACCACGTACGGCAGCCTGGACCGGGAGAGCGAACGGGCCGCGCACGCGCTGCTCGCGTCAGGGCTGCGCAAGGGCGCCCGGGTGGGTTACCTGGGGAAGGAGTCCGAGCACTACTACGAACTCCTCTACGCCTGTGCCAAGAGCGGGGTCGTCCTGGTCCCGGTCAACTGGCGGCTGACAGCGGCCGAGGTGGACTACATCCTGCGGGACTCCGGTGCCGAACTCCTCTTCACCGAGGAGGAGTTCCTCGATGTGGCCAGGCAGGTCCATGCCGATCTCGCCGGGCTGAAGACGCTGGTCTTCCTCGACTGCCGCGCCCCCGCGGGCGTCCCCCTGGAGGAGTGGAAGGCGGCCGGCCGGGGCACCTGTCGGTCGTACCGGCCCACCGCCGACGACCCGGTCGCCCAGCTCTACACCAGCGGCACCACCGGCTACCCCAAGGGTGTCGTGCTGGCCCACCGCAGCTTCTTCGCCGTACGCGACGCGCTCGTCGGCGCCGGACTGGACTGGATCGACTGGCGGCCCGAGGACATCAGCCTGATCAGCATCCCCGGGTCCCACATCGGCGGGCTGTGGTGGGCCACGCAGGGGTTCAACGCCGGAGTCACCAACGTGACGACGCGGGTGTTCTCCAGCAAGGAGGCCACGGCGCTCATCAGGGACCTGGGCGTCACCACCACCTGCGTGGTGCCCGCGATGCTGCTGATGCTGCTGGCCGAACCGGACACGGGTCCCGCCGACTTCAAGACCCTGCGCAAGGTGGTGTACGGGGGCTCGCCGATCTCCGAGTCCCTGCTGCGGGAGTGCATGGAGGTCATGGGCTGCCAGTTCGCCCAGGTCTACGGGCTCACCGAAACCGGGAACACGGCGGTCTGCCTGCCGCCCGCGGCTCATCTGCTGGGTGGCGCACTGCTGAAGGCGGCCGGACGTCCCTACCCGGGATTCGCGGTGAAGATCGTCGACGACACGGGAGAACCCCTGCCGACCGGTGAGATCGGCGAGGTCTGCATCAAGACCCCGGGCCACATGGTCGAGTACTGGCGGCTGGCCGAGGCGACGGAGAAGACGCTGGTGGACGGCTGGATCCACACCGGCGATGCGGGCCGCCTCGACGAGGACGGCCATCTGTACATCCAGGACCGCATCAAGGACATGATCATCCGGGCCGGGGAGAACATCTACCCCGCCGAGATCGAGAACGCCGTCAGCGCGCACCCGGCGGTCGCGGACGTCGCGGTGATCGGGGTCCCGGACAGCCGCTGGGGGGAGGCCGTGCACGCGTTCGTCGCGCTGCGCCCCGGACAGCAGGCGACATCCCTGCAGCTCAAGAGCTTTCTGCGGGGGCGGATCGCCGATTTCAAGATCCCGTCGAAGTACGAGTTCATCGACAAGGTCCCCCGCACCGCCAGCGGAAAGATCCTCAGGCGCACCTTGCGGGACCGCTTCTGGGCTTCCCAGGACCGGAACGTCAACTGACGCCGATCAGGAGGAGACACGAGATGACAGAGATCACGGCGAAGCCCGCCGACCGGGCGGCCACCGGGCCCGAAACCGCCTGTGGCACCGGTGCGCGCATGCCACCACCGTCCGGGGCCGTCCCCTCGCCCCGGGGTCGCCGAATCCGGCCTTCGGCCGGGGCATCCACCACCGCATCGGCGTGAACCTGGCCCGGCTGGAGTGCGAGACGTCCCTCACCCGTGCTCTACCGCCGACTGCCGCCCGTCCTGCCGAGGACCAGCTGAACGACGTGGCACGAGCCACCGCCGGCCGGCACGCGGGCGCCGGCCACCGCCAAGACCGGGGCACCGGCGGATCGCACCGAGCCTCCGGCGGCGTACTTGGCAGATCTCCCCGTAATGGCACATCAACTGAAGTCGAGAAAGGTCAGAGCCGCCATGACAGAGAACGCAGAGGAATTCGCGAGCCCGGGAGCCCCCGCGACGCAACCAGTCTTCAAGCCCTACACCCACAAGGCGGACTTCCCCTGGGAGGAGCTGGCGCAGGACCGCTCGCGCTGCCCGGTGGTCCACTCCCAGCACCTGGACGCGGTGCAGATCAGCTCCTACAAGGCGATGCTGGAAGTCCAGCAGAAGGTGCCGGTGGCGTTCACCGCCACGTACAGCACGCTGTGGCCGCTTGAGGAGCCGCTGTCCATCGACAAGCAGGTGTTCGCCGCGGCCGACCCGCCGCGCCACACCCGCCAGCGCAAGCTGTTCGTCAAGGCGATGTCGGCCTCGCGGATCCAGAACATGCGCCCCTTCAGCGAGCGGCTGGCGGACGACCTGCTCGACGCGATCATCGCGGGGGGCAACACCTTCGACCTGGTCACCACCTACTCCCGCAAGATCAGCGAGGGCCATATCGGTGAACTCCTCGGCCTGACCGACGACATCCGCGAACACTTCCTGCACCTGTCGACCCTGTTCGAGCTGAGCACCTCGGACCCGGAGACCTACCAGACCCTGCTCCCTCAGATGGACGAGTGGCAGGCGCAGCTGGCGGAGATGGTCCGCGAGCGGCGTGCCGCGGGGCCGGACAGCGACGACCTCATCACCCAGCTGTGCTTCGCCGAGATCGACGGCGACCGGCTGGCGGAGTTCGAGGTGGCGGCGCTGATCCGGGCCATGATCCGGGCCGGCAACACCACGACGGCGGCGACGATCACCAACACCGTGGCCGCTCTGGAGCGGCATCCGGAGCAGAAGGCCAAGTACCTGGCCGACATCGAAGGGCTGACGCGGTCGCTGGTGGAGGAGGGGCTCCGCTACGACGGCCCGGTCCAGGGCCTGTGGCGCAGGTGCAAGGAGGCCACGACCATCCAGGGCTACCCGCTCGCGCCCGGGGACCGCATCTTCACCGTCACCACCGCCGCCAACCACGACCCGGAGGCCTACGACCGGTCGGAGGAGTTCATCGTCGACCGCGACTGGAAGAAGCTGCCGCCGCACATGTCCTTCGGCTGGGGCATCCACCACTGCATCGGCGTGAACCTGGCCCGGCTGGAATGCGAGACGTCCCTCTCCGCGCTCTACCGCCGACTCCCCGGACTGCGGCTGCGGCCCGGCACCGACACCCCCCAGCTTCCCGGCCCGGTCTTCCGCAACTGGCTCTCCCTGGAGATGGAGTTCACCCCGCCCGCCCTGCCGAGGACCAGCGAATGAGCAGGACCGAACGTGGCCAGGGCGGCTCCCGCCTCTCGATCGACCACTTCATGTGCGACGGCACCCGAGGCCTTTCGGGTCGGTGACCGTCGAGCGTGGCCGACCGCCTGCGGCAGACAGACTGCATCGGCAGCTCCACAGGCGGCTGCCCCACCTGCGGGCGGGGCAGGCCCGGCTGCCGGCCCGGACCTCACCGGGCTCCGGTGCTTCGTCACTTCGTGAGGCTGGAGAGGGGCTTCGGCGCCCCGGCCCTGCCGGGACCGACGTGGCAACGGGCCGAGCGGCCCAAGCACGGTCCACGTCTTGCCGGATGCGCCGTTTCCGCAGTCGCCGACGCGGAGGACGGGGCGCCGGCCATCGTCCTCCGCGTCACAACAGGCAGCCCGTGCGCCCCCGTCACCGGAGCAGCTCAGCTGGCGGGGACCGCTGCCCCCTTCGGAGACAGGTCGAGCGCGATGTCCACGAGCATGTCCTCCTGGCCGCCGACCAGGCGCCTGCGTCCGACCTCCAGCAGCAGCGTGCGGGCGTCGACGCCATAGCGTTCGGCGGCGATCTCGGCGTGGCGCAGGAAGGAGGAGTACACGCCCCCGTAGCCGAGGGTGAGCGTCTCCCGGTCGACCTGGACCGGGCGGTCCCGCAGGGGACGTACGAGGTCGTCGGCGGCGTCCTGGAGGGCGAACAGGTCGCAGCCGTGCTTCCACTCCTGGAGGTCGGCGACCGCGATGAAGGCCTCAATGGGGCAGTTGCCCGCGCCCGCACCCTGACCGGCGAGCGAGGCGTCGACGCGGGTCACGCCTTCCTCGACGGCGACGACGCTGTTGGCGACCGAGAGGGAGAGGTTCTCGTGGGCGTGGACACCGATCTCGGTTGCCGGGTCGAGGACGTCGCGGTAGGCGCGGACGCGCTCGCGCATGCCTTCCAGAGTGAGGCGGCCGCCGGAGTCGGTGACGTACACGCAGTTGGCACCGTAGGACTCCATGAGCCTGGCCTGGGCGGCGAGTTCGGCGGCCGGCGCCATATGGCTCATCATCAGGAAGCCGGCGACGTCCATGCCGAGTTCGCGGGCCTTGGCGATGTGCTGCGCGGAGATGTCGGCCTCGGTGCAGTGGGTGGCGATGCGGACCGAGCGGACACCGAGGGCGTGGGCGCGCTCCAGCTCGGCGATGGTGCCGATGCCGGGCAGGAGGAGGGTGGTGAGCACCGCGTCGGTGACGCTGTCCGCCGCGGCCTCGATCCACTCCCAGTCGGTGTGGCTGCCGGGCCCGTAGTTCACCGAGCCGCCCGCCAGGCCGTCGCCGTGTGCGACCTCGATCGCGTCGACGCCCGCCGCGTCCAGCGCGGCGGCGATCCGTCCCACGTCCGCGGGATCGATGCGGTGCCGGATGGCGTGCATGCCGTCGCGCAGGGTGACGTCCTGGATGTACAGCTTCCGGTCGACGTGGGTCGTCATCGGGCCACCTCCACGGGGGCGGTGCTGCGCCGGGCGATCGACTCGGCGACCCGCAGGGCGGCCGACGTCATGATGTCGAGGTTGCCGGCATAGGCGGGCAGGTAGTGGGCGGCGCCCTCCACTTCGAGGAACACCGACACCCGGGTGGTGACCGGACCGGCGCCGTCCGGCACGAGCGTGTGCACCGGTTCGCCGTCGGCGACCGGGGTGAACTGGACTTCCTGCTTGAGCCGGTAGCCGGGCACGTACTGGGCGACCCGCTCGGCCATCTCCTTGACGGAGGCGCGCACGGCGTCCTGATCGACGTCGCCGGTGAGGCAGAAGACGGTGTCCCGCATGATCAGTGGAGGTTCCGCCGGGTTGAGGATGATGATCGCCTTGCCGCGGGCCGCGCCGCCGACCGTCTCGATGGCGTGGGACGTGGTCTCGGTGAACTCGTCGATGTTGGCGCGCGTGCCCGGGCCCGCCGACTTCGAGGCGATGGAGGCCACGATCTCCGCGTAGTGGACCGGGGTCACCGCGGAGACGGCGGCGACCATGGGGATGGTGGCCTGCCCGCCGCAGGTGACCATGTTGAGGTTGTCCGCCCCCGCGTCGAGGTGCTCGTCGAGGTTGACGGGCGGGACGACGAACGGGCCGATGGCGGCAGGGGTGAGGTCGATGAGTTTCCTGCCGTACGGGGCGAGCTTGGCGGCGTTCGCGAGATGCGCCTTCGCCGAGGTCGCGTCGAAGACGATGTCGATCTCGTCGAAGTGGGGCAGCGCGATGAGGCCGTCGACGCCCTCGTGGGTGGTGGGCACCTTGAGGCGCGCGGCGCGGGCGAGTCCGTCGGAGGCGGGGTCGATGCCTACCATCGCTCCCATCTCCAGGGTGTCGGACAGGCGCAGTACCTTGATCATCAGGTCGGTGCCGATGTTGCCCGACCCGATGATGGCGACCTTGGTCTTCGTCGTGAGCGTCATGGGCCTCACGAACCTCTCTTCTCGGAGAACACGGCGGTGACCTCGCCGAGCGGGCCGATCTCGGCGCGGATCCGGGTGCCGGGGGGTGCCGGGACCATGGGGCCGAGAGCACCCGACAGAACGACCTGCCCGGCGCGCAGCGGCTCGCCGAAAGCCAGCGCCGTACGGGCCAGCCAGGCCAGCGCGCTCAGCGGGTCGCCGAGGCAGGCGGCGCCCGAGCCCTCGGAGACGAGCACGTCGTCGGCGTACAGCCGCATGGTCGCCTCGCGGGGCTCGAACTCGTCGAGCGTGAGCCGGTGTTCGGCCAGGACGAACAGCCCGCTGGAGGCGTTGTCCGCGACCGTGTCGGTGAGGGAGATGTCCCAGTCGGCGATACGGCTGTCCACGATCTCCAGGGCGGCGACCGCGTACTCGACCGCGGCGCGCACCCGTGCCGGGTCCGGATCCGGGTCGGCCAGGTCCTCCCTGAGGACGAAGGCGATCTCCGCCTCCGCCTTGGGCTGCAGCAGCCGCTCGGAGGGCACCTCGGGTTCGGCCGAGACGTCCATGTCGGCGAAGAGCACGCCGAAGTCGGGCTGGTCGACGCCCAGTTGCCGCTGCACGGCGGGTGAGGTCAGGCCGATCTTCCGGCCCACGACCACCGCGCCGCGCTCCAGTCGGCGGCGGGTGAGTTCCTGCTGCACGGCGTAGGCGGCGTCGAGGTCGTGCTCGCCGAGCAGGTCGCGCACGGGGGCCACGGGCCGGCCCTCGTCCAGGGCCCCGGCCAGCCGGGCGGCCGCCTGCGCCACCGCGCCGGCGTCGGCCGACGTGTGCGTCATGGCGGTCACCGTCCCTTCGCCGTGGCCACGGCGAACCCCGCGATCCACGCGGGGATCGCCTCGTAGAAGCGGGAGGTCATCTCGTACGTCCCGGAAGCCGCCGCCAGTGAGGCGAACGCCGCGATCCAGGCGCGGACTTCATGGGCGGAGCCCCCGCCCTGACGGGCCATGTCCTGGACGGTCCAGGAGTCGAACTCCGCCAGCTCGCCCTTCTCCAGGTGGTCGAGGAGCCGGTTGTCCCAGTCCGGGTTGATCGGGATCATCGCGGTCGAGCCGGCCACGTAGTCCCGCCCCGCCTGAACGACCCGTTCCTCTCCTCTGGCGCGCTGCTCGGGAGTCGGCGGCCGGCCCTCGATCAGCGCGTCCGCCACCCTGGGCGGCGCCCCGTCCAGGACCGGCACCGGCGGGTCGTGGGAGAGACCGCCGGAGGCGAGGAACAGCACCCGCCGATCCAGTTCCGCGGCCGCCTCCCCGATCGCCGTGCCCAGCGCCCTGATCCGGCCGACCGGGCCGAGCGGGGTGGCCACGCCGTTGACGAAGACGGGCACCACGGGCACCTGGTCGATGCCGCCGAAGAGCACTTCGAGGGGCTGGGCGAACCCGTGGTCGACCGTCATCCGGGCCGAGACGGTCAGGTCGACACCGCGGTCGAGGACGCCCTGGGCGAGGGCCTTGGCGGCGGCGGTGTCGACCGACAGCGGGCCTGCGGCCGTACCGAAGTCGCCGACCGCGTGGGCCTCGGTGGCCAGACAGAAGGGCGGCATCTCCTTGTAGAAGAAGCCGTTGTAGTGGTCGGGCGCGTACAGCACGACCAGCTCGGGGTCGTACGCGCGGACGAACTCGCGTGCGCTCGTCACGGCTTCGGCGACCCGCGCCAGAACCTCGGGGGCTGGGTCGTTCTTGCCGATGAGCGGCGAGTGGGACAGCCCGACGGCTGCTGCGGTCATGGCAGTTCCTTACTGCTCGGGGCTCGGCGGGTGGATGACGAGCTTGCCCGTGAGGCCACCGTCGATCATGAGTTGGAAGCCCTTGTGGATGTCCGTGAGCGGCAGCGCCCGGTCGATCACCGGGCGGACTCCGGTCGCCTCCAGCAGGCGCAGCATCGCGACCAGTTCGCCGCGGGTGCAGCCGGTCGAGCCGAGGATGCGCTGCTGGAGGTAGAAGATCCGGCCCAGGTCGGCCGGCGGATTGGTACCGCTCGTGGCGCCGGCGATGACCACCGTGCCGCCGGGCCGCAGCGACTTCAGGGAGTGCGACCAGGTCGCCTCGCCGACGGTCTCGACGACGACGTCGACGCGTTCGGGCAGCCGCTCACCCGTGGCGAGCGCCGCACGGGCGCCCCAGGCGAGGGCCTCGGCGCGCTTGTCCTCGCTGCGGCTGGTCGCGTAGACGACGGCGCCCGCGGCCACCGCCAGTTTGATCGCGGCGGAGGCGACGCCACCGCCCGCGCCCTGCACGAGCACCCGGTCACCCGCGGTGATCCGGGCCTGCGTGAAGAGCATGCGGTAGGCCGTGGTCCAGGCGACGGGCAGACAGGCGGCCTCGTCGAAGGACAGCCACGCGGGCTTCGGCACCAGGTTGCGGGTGGGGACGGTCAGATACTCCGCGAAGGCACCGTCGTGTCGCTCGGACAGCAGCGCCCGGTTCGGGTCGAGGGTCTCGTCGCCACGGCCGGCGTCCGGGTCGGCGAGCACGGGATGGACGATGACCTCGTTGCCGTCCTCGTCGTATCCGGCCGCGTCGCAGCCGAGGACGATCGGGAGGCGCTCCGGGGGGTGGCCCACTCCTCGCAGCGTCCACAGGTCGTGCATGTTCAGCGAGGAGGCCACGACGCGGACAACGGACCAGCCGGGCTTCGGTTCGGGCCTCGGTACGTCGCGCAGCACCAGCCCGGACAGCGGGTCGGTGGCGCTCTGGGAGATGGCGGTTGCAGCAAGCACAAGGTCACGTTCGCCCCGACCCGGCACCGGGCCATAGCCCGTGTGCCGCTGTGCAGCACGCCTGGTGCGCTCCGCGCACGTCACAGTGGTGCGGAAAGCGGGCAGGAACCCGTCGGCTTCCGCTCCGTGCCTAAAGGGGCTTCCCCTCCGTGCCTAAAGTGGTCGCATGTTCACAGGAAATTCCGTGGTGGCGCGCAACGTGCGCCTTCTCAGGGAGCAGCGCGGCCTGTCCCTGGCCGAGCTGGCCCGTCAGGCGGGGCTGGCGAAGCAGACGCTGTCGAAGCTTGAGCAGGGCACGGGCAATCCCACGGTGGACACGCTGTTCTCCATCGCGGCCGCGCTCGGGGTGCCGGTCACCAGGCTGGTGGCCGAGCGGGAACAGGTGATGACCGTGCAGCGGGGCGACGAGGTCCTCTGGACGCAGCACGGGGGATACGAGTCACGGGCGCTCGACCACGTGTACGGCTCCGGGGTCATCGAGAACTACCTGGTGCGCGTCGGCCGTGATCCGCACGGTGCGGGCAAGCCGTCCGAGCCGCACCCGGTGGGCACCCTGGAACACCTGTACGTGATCAGCGGCCGGGTGCGGGTGGGGCCCGCCGACAGCCCGGTGGAACTGTCGGCGGGTGACTTCGTGCGCTACCCGGGCGACCGGCCGCATGTGTACGAGTCGCTGGACGGGGAGAGCGTGGTGCACATCGTGGTGAGTGTGCCGCGCGTGCAACCCGGTACCGGCGGCACGAACATCGCACGGACTCATGGCGGCGGGCAGCACTGAGCGCCGCCCCGTCCACCGGCCCCGTGGATCCCGAGCGACGCCCCCGCACGGAGCGCCGCCCGCGGTTCGGCACACCACGTGAGGTCAGGCCACGGGCAGCCCGTCGAGGCCGGGCGGCACCGTGTGCCGTGCCTTGGCCGCGGTGATCGCACGTGCCGCCGCGTAGGCGACCCGGCGCAGGGCCGGGGCGAAGCCGGAGAGGTCGAGGCGATGGCCGGCACCCGCGACGGAGAGCGCGGCCACCGGCCGTCCCGCCGGCCCCATGATCGGTACGGCAACGCAGGTGAGGCCGAGGACGGCCTCCTGGCGGTCGTAGGCGATGCCGTCCTGGCGGATACGCCGCAGGTCGGCGCGGAAGCGGTCGGGGTCGCTGAGGGTGTACTCGGTGCGCGTCTGCAGCCCCGCAGCGATGGATGCCTCGGCGGCGTCCGGGTCGAAGGCGAGCAGGGCCTTGCCGACACCCGTGCAGTACGCGGGCAGCCGGGCGCCGATCCTGGAGGGGGAGCGGGCGGCCCGGTGGCCGTGGATCTTGTTGACGTACACGATCTCAGTGCCGCGCAGCACCGCCAGATGCACCGTCTCGTGTGTCAGCTCGTACAGATCCACGAGATGGGGCAGCACTCGCTCCTGAAGCACCTCGGGGGCCGGGCCGTAGACGTGCCTGCCGAGGTCGAAGAGCTGTGTGCCCAGTCGGTAGTTGCTGCCCACCCGTTCGACGACGTCGTTGCGCTGCAGAATGCCGAGCAGGCGGAAGGCGGTGGACTTGGTGAGCCCGGCTCGGCGGGCCAGTTCGCTGACACCGACGTCCCGGCCCTCCTCGGCGAGCGACTTGAGGAGGACCAATGCCTTGTCGACCGCGGTCTGCTGGTCGGGAACGGCGGTCGCACCGCAGGGCTGCGGAGGGTCGGCGTGCTCGGAAAGAGAGGCGGCGACGGGCATGGGGGACTCCCGGGGAAGACGCACCTGGCGACTACTGAAGTGGACGCTCGTCTAACTTAGGTGACTGATGCGAGCTTGTAAACGGCACGCCCCCAGCAGTTCCGGCCGACCCGAACGGGCGAGGACGGCCGGGGTGACGGTGATCGTTTCCGACTCCCACCGCCGTGCACAAACGGCACCGCCCGTCGTGCCGACAGCGGCACGACGGGCGGCTTCGAGGACCGTCCGGTAACCGGCTCAGAGGCCGAACTCCCGGTCACGGGTCTCGGGCAGGGCCAGTACGCAGCCCAGGCTGACCAGGCACAGCCCGCCGGCGTAGGCGCCGAGGACGAGCGGCGACTGCCAGTGGGCGTTCAGCCAGGTGGCGACCAGCGGGGCGAAGCCGCCGCCGAGGGTGTTGGCGAGGATGAAGGTCGCCGAGGCACCGGTGTAGCGCAGCCGGGCCGGGAACAGCTCGGGCAGGAACGCCGCGATGGGAGCGAACATCAGGGTGAACAGCACCAGCCCCACGGTGAAGGCCCCGGCGATCAGCACCCCGTTCCCCGTCTTCAGGGAGCCGAACATGGGCAGGGCCCACAGGACGCACCCGATCGCACCCGCCAGGATCACCGGGCGCCTGCCCACCCGGTCGGCCAGCCGTGCCGCCGGCACGGTGGCGACGGCTCCGGCCGCGGCGGCGATGCTCGTGGCGGTCAGCATCGTGGGCTGCGGAATGCCGAGTGCCTTCGGCCCGTACGACAGGCTGTATACGATCGTGAGGTAGTAGACGGCCGAGCCGCCGATCGCCGCTCCGATGCCGAGCAGCAGCCGGCCGGGGTACTCCTTGAGGAGAGCGCCGAGGGGGAAGCGCGGCGCCGGTGCGGCCGCGCCCTCGGCGGGCCGCTCGCGGAACACCGGGGACTCCGTGACCCGGCTACGGACCCACAGACCGACGACGACGAGCACGGTGCTCAGCAGGAACGGGATGCGCCAGGCCCAGTCGGCGAAGCCTCCCTTGCCCGCGAAGGCCAGTGTCGGCAGGATCACGGCGCTGGACAGCAGAAAGCCGAGCGGCGGGCCGGCCTGCGGAATCGACGCGTACAGCGCCCGCCGCCCCGGGGGCGCGTGCTCGGCCGCCAGCAGCACCGCACCACCCCACTCGCCGCCCATGCTCACGCCCTGCACCAGGCGCAGGGCGACCAGAAGGACGGGAGCGGCGAGGCCCGCGGTCTCGTACGTGGGCAGCAGCCCGACACCGACCGTGGCCACGCCCATCAGCACCAGGGAGAGGACCAGGGCCCGCTTGCGGCCTAGCCGGTCACCGATGGTGCCGAAGAGCACCACGCCGACCGGGCGGGCCAGGAAGGCGGCGGCGAAGGTCAGGAACGCGGCCAGCGTCGACAGCGTGGGGTTCCCGGAAGGGAAGAAGGCAGGGCCGAGCACGAGCGCGGCCGCCGTGCCGTACACGGCGAAGTCGTAGTACTCGATCACGGTGCCGACGAGGCTCGCCACGGCGACCCGGGACACATCGGACTTCTGCGCGGCAGGCGCCGCGGAGGGGCTGGCGGCGCCGACTTCTGCGGCGTCGCTGGTGATCTCGGACATGGAGCGGCTCTTTCCGATCGGGTCCGGATCCGGAGTGATCCAGGACACAACGGGGACTGAGCGGGGACTGTAGGGACTTGGCCGCCGGCCGGCCGACGAGTGTGCCGCTGTGCGGCACGGCGGAAGCGGAGCCCTCGAGACCGCCGGTGGCGATGGCGTGCCGCACCACGGAACAGCGGCTGGGCCGCCGTCCTCGGATGACGTCTGCTGGAGGCATGCAGCTACACGACACCTCCGTTCCGGTGTACGGCACCGCGGCTGTGGGGCCCGAGGAGATCCAGCGATGACGTCCACCCCTCTCCGCCGTCCGGCGGACCGCCTCGCCCGTGTCCCCGAGCCGTCCCTCGACGTCGGACCGTACTTCGACCTCGACCACGGCCTCGTCGACCGCACGATCTTCAGCGATCCGGCCGTCTACCGGCAGGAGCTGCGCCGGGTGTTCGCTCCCAGCTGGCTGTTCCTGGCCCACGAGAGCCAGTTCAGGAAGCCCGGAGATTTCTTCACCACGTACATGGGTGAGGACCCGGTGATCGTGGCCATGGGACGGGACCGGAAGCTGCGGGCGTTCCTCAACGCGTGCCGGCACCGCGGGATGCGGGTCTGCCGGGCCGACGCGGGCGCGACCAAGGCGTTCACGTGCAGTTACCACGGCTGGTCGTACGACATGGCCGGCAAGCTGGTCAACGTCCCCAACGGCGAGGACTACCCGGCGCACTTCGACCGTGAGCAGTGGGGCCTGACCGAGGTCGCGCAACTCGACACGTACAAGGGGCTGGTCTTCGCGACCTGGAACCCCGAGGCGCCGCCGCTGGTCGAGGCGCTGGGCCGGATGACCTGGTACATGGACGCGATGCTCGACCGCGATCCGGAGGGCACCGAGGTCGTGGGCGGGGTGCACAAGTGGGTGCTGGAGGGCAACTGGAAGCTGGCGGCCGAGCAGTTCGCCTCGGACTGGTACCACGTCAACATCTCGCACGCGTCCGCGCTGATGGTCATGTCGCCGTCCGGCAAGGGGCCGAAGACGGAGATCGTGCAGACGCCGGGACGGCAGTACACCGATGAACTCGGTCACGGCGCCGGCTTCCCGACCCACCCGAGGAGCCGCTTCGACGACCGGGTCGTGCACGGCTACTACGACTACGACAAGCTGCGCGAACGGCTCGGTGACGCCCGCGTCGAAGGGCCGATGACCACCGGCCACGCCACCGTCTTCCCCAACTTCTCCTACCTCCCGGTCAACGGCTCCGTCCGCGTCTGGCACCCCAAGGGCCCGGACAAGATGGAGGTCTGGGCCTGGACGATCGTCGACAGGTCGATGCCGGACGAGGTCAAGGACGCCCAACGGCTCTACAACCTGCGGACGTTCGGGCCCACCGGCATCTTCGAGCAGGACGACGGCGAGAACTGGAGCGAGGTCCAGGCCACCGCCCACGGCTTCATGGCCGGCTCGATGACCCTCAACTACCAGATGGGGATGGGACTTGAGGCCGACGACGGCGTCCACCCCGGCACCACCGGCCGCCTCTACAGCGACGGCGCCGCTCGCGGCCTCTACGCCCGCTGGCGCGACCTGATGAACACCCCTGCCTGGCACGAGAAAGCCGCGGAGAAGGACACCCCATGAGCACGACCAGCACCGGGATCCGGGTCGCCGCCGTAGGCGACATCGAGGAAAGCGAGGCACTGAAGGTGCCCGCCGGGACCACCGGCCACGGCGACGCCATCGCCGTCTTCCACGACGGCGGCGCCTACTACGCCCTCGACGACACCTGTTCGCACGGCCAGGCCTCCCTCTCCGAGGGCTGGATCGAGGACGGCGAGGTGGAGTGCCCGCTGCACAGCGCCCGCTTCTGCCTGAAGTCCGGCGAACCGCAGTGCATGCCCGCCACCCTCGCCCAGCGCACCCACCGCGTCGAGGTCCGCGACGGCGGTATCTGGCTGCACCCGGGGCTCGGCCCCGGTGAGGAGGCCACCGGATGAGCCTGCGCCGTATCGCCGTCGTCGGCGCGGGCCTGGCCGCCGTCTCCACCTGCGACGCGCTGCGCGCCCAGGGCTACGACGGACAGCTCGTGCTCTACTCCGCCGAGCGGGGACTGCCGTACGACCGGCCGCCGCTCAGCAAGGACGTGCTGCTCGGCAAGGCCCGGCGCGAGGACGTCCTGCTGCGGCCCGAGCAGTGGTACGAGGAGCACCGCGTCGAACTCCGCGAAGGCACCCCCGTCCGAGCGGTCCGCCCGCACGAGGGCGGTCTGGAGCTGGCAGACGGCACAAGGGCCGGCGCCGACCGGGTCGTACTGGCCACCGGTGGAACACCGCGTGCGCTGCCGGTGCCCGGGTGCGCGGACCCCGCCGTACATGTGCTGCGGACCTGGGAGGACGCCGAGCGGCTGCGGGAGAAGCTGCTGCCCGGGGCCCGGGTGACCGTGGTCGGAGCCGGGCTGATCGGGGCGGAGACCGCGGCCGTCGCGCACACCCTGGGCTGCCGGGTCACCCTGGTCGATCCGGTGCCGGTGCCGCTGGCCGCGGCCGTCGGCGGCGACATCGCGAGCGCACTGCACCTCAGGCACTCCGCCGAGGGAATCGGGGTGATCACCGCGGGAGTCGAGCGCGTCGAACGGCGCCCCGGCAGCCCCGAGGTCCTGGTGCACCTCACCGGGAACGGCGGCGTGGTGGCCGCCGACACGGTCGTGGCCGGCATCGGCATCCGCCCGGCCACGGAACTGGCCGAGGCGGCCGGACTGCGCGTGGACAACGGCGTCGTCGTCCAGGCCGGGCAGCGCACCTCGCATCCGGACGTCTTCGCCGTCGGCGACGTGGCCCGCCTCGACGGCCACCCCGTGCGGCACGAGCACTGGGAGGCCGCCCAGCGGGACGGCGAGGCCGCCGCGCGCGGCATCCTGGGGCTTGAGGCACCCGACCCGGGCGCGCCCTGGTTCTGGTCCGACCGCCACGGCTCACGGCTGGAGGCCGTCGGCACCATGGCCGACGCCGAGCGGACCGTGCTGCGCGGCACACCGGACGACGGTGCCGTCACCGCCTTCGGCCTGCGCGGCGACCGGCTGGTCGCCGCGGCCGCCATCGACCGTGCCCGCGACATCAAGGCCGCCCGGCGGATCATCGACCGCGGCGTCACGGTCGACCCCGCACGTCTGGTCGACGAGAACACCGACCTGCGTACGCTGCTGCGGCGTTGAGAGCCTGTGTCACATCCCCGGCCGGGCGCGCGGCGTCTGGTGCGTGCGGCCGGGGATGTGACACAGGCTCTGAGTCCCGGGGGTGAACCCGGCCGTGCCGCCGACCGGCACACCCGCTTCCCGAACCGCCCTCTCCGCGCTGGAATCACCCTCCAGCGCGGCCCGCAGGAGGACCCACCGATGAGCATTCACCCGCCGGAGCCGGCGGTCACCGAGACGCCGTCCGACCCGTCCGTCTCCTCCGTCTCCTACGACGAGGAGATACGGCTCCACTACGAGGTGCAGCGGCTCTACGCCACCGAGGCGCGGCTGCTCGACCAGCACCGGTACGCCGACTGGCTTGAGCTGTTCGCCGACGACCTGCACTACTGGGCGCCGGTGCGCACCAACCGGTTGCGCCGTCAGCAGGCGCTGGCCGACGGGTCGCCCGGTGAGGTGGCGATCTTCGACGAGACCAAGGCGAGCCTGGCCTGGCGGATCCGCCGCTTCGACTCCGGCATGGCCTGGTCCGAGGACCCGCCGTCCCGCACCCGGCACCTGATCACCAACGTCCTGGTCCAGGCAGCCGATGAGTCCGCTGCGCCCGGCGAATTCGTCGCCGAGTCGTCGTTCCTCTGCTACCGCAACCGGCTGGAACGCGAGGTCGACATCTACGCCGGCGGCCGCACGGACGTCCTGCGCCGCGACCCGGACGACGGCCGGCTGCTGATCGCGCGCCGCACGATCCTGCTCGACCAGAACGTCCTGCTCGCCAAGAACATCAGCACCTTCCTGTGATGACCGACCGGAGACCCACGTGAGCACTGCAGAGACTGAAGAGCCGAAGCTCGTCGAGCACACCGTTCAGACCACGCTCGGGACCATCGCCGTCAGCGAGGCGGGCGAGGGACCGGTCCTGGTCATGCTGCACGGCGGCGGACCCGGTGCCAGTGCCGTCGCCAACTACCACCACAACCTGCCCGCCCTCACCGAGCGGTTCCGGGTCGTCCTGCCCGACCAGCCCGGCTTCGGCGGCAGCTACCGGCCCACCGAGGCGGACCTGGACGCCCGCAGCATCACCGAGATCACGGTCGACGCGCTGCTCCAGACCCTGGACGCCCTCGGCATCGAGCGGTTCCATCTGCTGGGCAACAGCCTGGGCGGCGCCGCCGCCATCGCCACCGCGCTCCAAGTGCCCGAGCGGGTGGAGAAGTTGGTGCTGATGGCGCCCGGCGGGGGCTGGCTGCCGTTCGGGCCGACCCCTACCGAGGGGCAGAAGGCCATGTTCCGTTACTACAACGGCGAGGGCCCCACCCTGAAGAAGATGCGGGACTTCATCGGCGTGATGACCGCGGAACCCAAACGCTGGGCGGACACCGCGCAGGCCCGCTACGAGGCGTCCCTCGACGAGTCCCACATCGCCTTCTACCACCGCTACAACGCCGCCTTCGCCAAGCGGCACGGCATGGACCCGCTGTGGCAGCGCGTGCACAAGATCAAGGCGCCGACCCTCTTGCTCTGGGGCCGCGACGACCGCACCATCACCCTCGACGGCGCCCAGCTCATGCTCAAGCAGATCCGCGACGTCCAGCTGCACGTCTTCGGCGGTTGCGGCCACTGGGTGCAGCTGGAACGCCAGGCCGAGTTCGAGCGCCTGGTCACCGACTTCCTCAAGGAGCACTGACCCATGGGCTGGCTCGAGGGCGAGGTCGCCCTGATCACCGGCGGCGGCTCCGGCATCGGCCGCGCCGTCGCCCTGCGCTACCTCGCCGAAGGCGCGAGCGTCGCCGTCCTCGGCCGCAACGCCGCGCAGCTCCAGGACGTCGTCGAGGCCGCGGGCGACCTGGGCGAGCGGGTGCTGGTCGTGCCCGGCGACGTACGCTCCGCGGACGACCTGCACCTCGCCGTGGAGGCCACGGTCGGACGGTTCGGAAAGCTGGACATCCTCGTCCCGAACGCCGGGATCTGGGACTACCACCGCAGCGTCACCCGGCTCGACGGAAAGCAGCTCTCCGAGGCCTTCGACGAGATCTTCGGCATCAACGTCAAGGGCTACGTCCTGGCCGTCGAGGCCGCCTGGCGGGAGCTGGTCGCCGCCCGCGGGAGCATCGTGATGACCCTGTCCAACGCCTCCTTCCACACCGACGGCGGCGGCTCCCTCTACACCGCCAGCAAGCACGCCTGCCTCGGCCTGCTCCGCCAGTTCGCCTACGAGCTGGCACCCAAGGTCCGCGTCAACGGCGTCGCCGTCGGCGGCATGCGCACC
The DNA here is from genome assembly GCF_044903305.1 of Streptomyces sp. NPDC019531. Classification (NCBI taxonomy): domain Bacteria; kingdom Bacillati; phylum Actinomycetota; class Actinomycetes; order Kitasatosporales; family Streptomycetaceae; genus Streptomyces; species Streptomyces sp. NPDC019531. The sequence continues at coordinate 19,746 of NZ_JBJDQL010000020.1, forward strand.
CAGCTGCGCGGCCCGGAGAGCCTGGGCCTGCAGGACCGTACGCTGGCCGCGTCCTTCGCCAGGAACGAGGCGTCGGGCACCCAGCAGCCGCCGCTGATCCCGCTGTACGACTCCAGCGTCGAGCCGGAGGACTTCACCGGGCCCTACGTCCTGCTCGCCTCCCGTGAAAACAGCGGCACCGTCACCGGCGCCGTGATCCCCGCCGACGGCGGCATCGCCGTGCGCGGCTTCCGCACCGCCGCCGGCGGCGTCGGCCTCTGAACCACCGCCACCGCCCCTCGCTCGTCCCCGTCACCGACAGCCATCGAAGGAGTCGCCGCCATGGCCGCCGTCGACATCAGCCCCGCCTCGGCGCTGTACCGCAGAGCCCAGTTGCCCACCGCCAGTGCCCTCGTCTACGAGAGCCGTGAGATCTCCGCCGCCCAACTCAGCCGCACCGCGGCCGAGTTCGCCGCCGGGCTCGCCGAGCACGGGCTGCGTCGCGGCGACCGGATCGCCTACCTCGGCTTCAACAGCGTGACCTACTTCGAGACGCTCATCGCGGCGGCTCACCTCGGGGCGGTCTTCGTCCCGGTCAACTTCCGGCTCGCGGCCGACGAGGTGCATCACATCCTCGCCGACAGCGGCGCCCACACCGTGGTGGTGGAAGAGGGCCACCGCGAACTCGTCGAGTCGATCGCAGGCGACGTACCGGCCCGCCGCCACATACTGGTCGACACCGATCCCGAGTGCCCCGCGCCGGAGGCGCCCCCCGCCCTCTGGACCCCGCTGTCGGAGCTGCTCGGCCCCGACCGGCCCGCACGGGAGCCCGCCGCCCTGCACGCCGACGACCTCGCGGTGCTCATGTACACCTCCGGCACCACGGGCCGGCCCAAGGGCGTCATGCTCACCCACGGCAACCTCTGGTGGAACGCGGTCAACGTCGACAGCGTCGTCGACACCCGAGCCGACGACGTGAACCTCGCCGTCGCCCCGCTCTTCCACATCGGCGGCCTCAACGCCCTCACCCTGCGCACCCTCCTGCGCGGCGGCACCGTCGTCCTGCGCCGCGGCTTCGACCCCGCCCAGTGCCTGGAAGACCTGGTCCAGCACTGCGTGACCAGTCTCTTCGCCGTCCCGGCCATGTACGCCGCACTCGCCCGCGTGCCCGGCTTCGCGGACGCCGACCTCTGCGCCCTGCGGTCGGCGATCGTCGCGGGCGCACCCGTACCGCCGCAGCTGATCAGGGACTACGCCGACCGGGACGTACTGCTCCAGCAGGCCTGGGGGCTGACCGAGACGGCCCCCTTCGCCACCTACCTGCCGACCGGGCTCACTCTGGACAAGACCGGATCGGCCGGCACCCCCATGCCGTACACCGAGGTCTGTCTGACCCACCCCGGCACCGGCGCCAGGATCCACGATGCCGACGTACGCGGCGAGATCTGCGTCCGCGGGCCCAACGTGACCCCCGGCTACTGGAACAATCCGGACGCCACCCGCACGGCCTTCGACGACGCGGGCTGGTTCCACACCGGCGACATCGCCCACCGGGACAAGGACGGCTGCTACTACATCGTCGACCGCCTCAAGGACATGATCATCAGCGGTGGGGAGAACGTCTACCCCGCCGAGGTGGAGCGTGTCCTCGCCGCGTACCCCGGTGTCCTGGAGGCGGCCGTCATCGGTGTCCCGGACAACAAGTGGGGCGAAACCGTCCTCGCCGTGCTCACCTGCGAGCCCGGCACCGCTCCCACGGTCGAGGACGTCCGCGATTTCGCGGGCCGGCACCTGGCCCGCTACAAGCTCCCCACCAAGGTCCTGATCGCCGAGCAGTTGCCCCGCAACGCCAGTGGCAAGCTCGCCAAGGTCGAGCTCCGGCGCTGGGTCGAGCAGCAGACCGCCTCTGCTCTCTGACCTGCCCCCTCACCCCTGACCGGCCCGGGCCTGTGGGACACAGCCCGAGCCGGCCTCACACGACTGCGGAGCCCTCGTCATGGCCATCGTCCTCGATGCCGTATCGGCACCCCCCGTGCCGACCCTGGGCGGCGGATGGACACTGCGGCAGGCCGGAGATCCCGCCGGTGTCTCCCGTGCCGCGCTCTCGGTGTCCGTCCCCGACACCCGCACCACCGCCCGCACCTATGCCGCCACCTGCGACGGCGGACCGGCGATCCTCCTGGAGATCCACCGCGTCCCGCACCACACGCTGCGCGCCTGCTATCCCTTCGGGGCCCACGACCTCGCCGTCGAAGTCGTCCTCCCGGCCCCCGGCCCTTCGGGACAGGCCCCGGCCTCCCGCCTGCTGCGCGAACTCGTTCCCGCCCTCTTCGCCGCGGACCCGCGCTGCCGCCGGGTCGTCGCCGCACCGGCCGAGGACGACTCCCCGGCCCAGCGCGCCCTGGAAGCCGCCGGCTTCCGCCGGGTCACCGAGGCCGACCTGCCCGGCGGCACGGTCGTGCTGTTCACGGCCGAGCCCCCGGCCGTCGCCGGTGTGTCCACCGCTCTCGACGACATGCCCCACTGAACCGCCGCCCCGCACCGCGAGCCGGTCTCGTCGACCGGGTGGGCCCGTGGACGAGACCGGCTCTCTGTCATGGCGTCAGCCGTGCGGTGAAACGCCCGCCGTGACGCGGTCCTCGGAGAGGGCCGCCCCGGTCGACCGCGCGGAAGGGCGCTGATCCGAGCCAGCCGAGAAGGAATCCGACCGGAACCGAGACGATGGCCGGGTTGTGGAGCGGGAACACCGCGAAGTCCAGGCCGGGCAGCAGGGCGGTGGGACTTCCGGAGACCTCGGGCGACAGACACACCAGCGACACGGAGGTCACCAGCCCCCCGTACATGCTCCACATCGCACCACGGGTGGTGAAGCCCCGCCAGAACATGCTGTACAGCAGGGCGGGCGCGATCGCGGAGGCGGCCATGGCGAAGGCCAGACCGATGAGGAAGGAGACGTTGAGGCTCCGCACGTACATGGCCAGCACCGTGGCGGTCGTACCGACCACCACGGCCGCCACCCGCGTGACGAACAGCTCGCGCCGTCCGGACACGGTGCCACGGGTGATGACCGCCCCGTAGATGTCGTGGGCCAGCGAGGTCGCGGCGGAGAGAGTGACACCCGCCACGACGGCCAGCACCGTGGCGAACGCCACGCAGGCGACCAGGCTGAGCAAAAGCGAACCGCCGAGTTCCGCCGCGAGGAGGAACACGGCCGTGTTCCCGGAGGGGTTGTCCGCCACGATGGCGTCCGTGCCGACCAGTGCCGCGGCCCCGAAGCCGAGCACACCGGCGGCCACGTAGAACGCACAGGTCAGCAGGGCCGCGTACTGGACCGATCGCCGCGCGTCGCGCCGGGAGGGTACGGCGTTGATCCGCATCAGCAGATGGGGCAGTCCTACCGCTCCGATCAGCAGGGCCAGTTGCTCGCTGACCGAGTCCAGCCTCGTCGTTCCGCCGTCGCCGAAACGCAGACCCGGCTGCAGAAAGGCTTCGCCGTGGCCGCTGTGACCTGCCGCGGCACTCAACAGCGCGCCCGGGTTCCAGTCGAACCTGGCCAGCACCACCAGCGCCAGGGCTATGCCGCCACCCAGCAGCAGGACCGCTTTGAGAGTCTGAACCACGGTGGCCGCTCCCATGCCTCCCAGGACGATGTAGAGAATCATGAGAGTGCCGAGTACGGCGGCGACGCCCTGCTCCATGCCCCGTCCGGACGTGCCCAGGATTCCCACCGTGAGCGCGCTCGCTCCGACGAGTTGGGCCACCAGGTACATCAGGCAGACCAGGAGCGTGGCGACGCCCGCCGACAGATGCACCGCACGCGAGTGCAGACGACGGGCCAAACGGTCACCGATGGTGAACTGCCCCTTGCCGTGGTACGGCTCCGCGACCAGCAGGAGGACGACGACCCAGGAGACGGCGGGCCCCAGAACGGTGAGCGTGCCGTCGAAGCCGGTGAGGGCGATCAGACCGGGACTGCCCAGCAGAGCGGCCGCGGACATGACGTCTCCGAAGAGGGCGAGACCGTTGTGACCCGGTGTCAGGCGTCCGTCGCTGACGTAGAACTCCGCGACGGTCCCCCGGCGCGGGACAGCCCACACCACCAGGAACAGCGTGCAGACGAGGAAGACGGCGAAGACCGGGAGATCGGCGGTGACATGATCCGATGTCATGAGCGGTGCCCCAGCTCCTCGACGGACGTTCCCAGGCTTTCGAAGAGAGGGTCGAGCAAGGTCTCGGAATACCGGCCGTACCACAGGACCCAGACCGCGACGGCGACCAGTTGCAGCAGACCGAGGCCGAGGCCCACGTTCAGCGGCCCTGCCACCGGCAGGGCCATGAAGTCCCTGGCCGCGTTGGCTAAGGCGCTGATCAGCAGGTACAGGGCGACGACCGGCGCGCCGGCGAGGAGGGCGCGGCAACGTGCCGCACGCGCTCTGCGGGGCGCACCCGACTCCTCAAGGACCGCTGACAACGTCATCCCCGAGGCGATGGGCATGGAGCGGGCAGGATGGCGCCGAGCGAGATCCGAGGCGACGCGCGAGGCCCATGCCCGCCGTTCGCGGGGGGCATGGGCCTCGGAGTTCAGCGACCGCACGTAGCCGAGGCTGAGTGCCTCCGGGCTTCCGAACGACGCGTAGCAGTCGTTCATCGCCCGGGTCAGCTCGTCGTCGGAATACAGGCATCCGTGGTCGAGACGGCTCAGGTACAGGATGACGGCTGCGAGCAGGTCCTGTTGGGGAGGTCTGGTCTGGGGATACATGTGCGGCTCCCTGCGTAGTGGGGTCCACTGCGTGGTGCTTGGGCTGTCGCGGCACTGCGGTCCCTCGCCGCCGCGAGATACAGCTCCCCTCCGCCGACCGATGAGTCGGCCGCGGCAGGGGCTGCGCCGGGGAGTCGCGGTCAACGGCGCCCGGCCGAGCAGCCACCCGCCCCTCCGCGGCAAAGGCTGTCGAGCACCGGGAGAAGGCGCGGTGGCGTGTGCGTCACATCACACATCCTGTTGCCAACAAGGCCCCAGCGGGTGTGCCGCGATGCGGCACGACGAACCGTTCCTGTCGGCTGGGCAGAAGCGAGTCTGCTCGGCCGCGCGCCCCGAACGGTCTTGGGCGCTCCCCCACTGCCTTGAGGGCGTGGGAGGTACCCCCAGGTCCCCGGCGTACTCAACCCCGGGGCAGCGACACGGATCCCGTCCGTGGCCCGATCCCGGGAGGCCGACTCCCTGCGCGACCTGGCCATGTGGGTACCGCCAGAGTCGACGGGTCGATCGTGACGTATCACGCCAAGCCCGGCTCCGCCTCGGCGGAGGCGCTGAGATTGTTGGCGAGTTGGAGCGCGGGCGAGGCAGTGGATCCCGACGGAGGCATGCTCACGGATTCCGGCGTCGAACAGGTCCGTCTCCCCGGCGCGGGGGTATCGAATGCGACATCCCCAGGAGTTGAGCCAGCGCAGCAACTCCGAACGGTGCTCCCAAAGGTCTGTCGGTCACGGGCTTCTCTCCACGGCGTCCGAGGACGCCTCAACGGGTGGGGCGGCGACCACGGCCGCAGCCGGGCTGTCCGGTGCCGCCCCGACGGATGTCGCCCGGTCGGCACGCCGGCCGCCGAGCCTGAGGTAGAGCAGTGCGGCGCCGGTGACCGCGAGGGACCACAAGAGGTACCGGCCCGACATAAGCAGCATGATCACCACCGCCACAAGCGCGATGAGCGCCGCGGCGCGGGCCGTGCCCCGCTTCGGCAGCAGCCGCAGCGCGGCGGACACGCCGACTGCGTACACCGTGACGAACGACCCCGTGGTCAGGAGCACCAGCGGACGGGCTCCCAGGCCGGTCAGAGTCACGGTGCCGAGCGACAGCAGGGCGAGCGACGAGACGACGCTGAGGCTGCGGCGCGGCACTTCGCCGGCCGTACTGCCGCGGGTGAGCCAGGCCGGCAGCGCCCCGTCCCGGCCAAGGGCGGCGCCGAGCTTGGCGGCCCCCGCGAAGTAGGCGTTCATCGCTCCGAGGGTGAGCAGCAGCGCCGCCACCGCAGCGAGCAGCCGGGCATGGCCTCCCAGCCCCTGCGCCATGAGCTCGCCGAGCGGCGCTTCGGCGTGCGCGGCACCGGGCCCCAGCACCGCGATGACGGCGAAGGCGACCGCCAGATACAGCACGCCGACGATCACGACCGCGGCCGCCGTCGCACGCGGCAGGTCACGGCTCGGGGAGCGGAACTCCCCCGCCAGATGGGTGATCGCTTCCCAGCCGGCGAAGCTCCAGACCAGCAGAGCCGCCGCCGGCGCGATCGCCGTCCAGCCGTGCGGTGCGAAAGGCCGCAGGTTGCCGGTGCTCGCGTGCGGCAGTGAGAGGGCCACCGCCACCACCAGCAGGACCACGAGCAGTCCGGCCAGGGCGAACTGGAACCGCCCGGTCATCCGTACACCCACCGCGTTGGACGCGGTGACGACGAGCATCAGCCCGACCGCCGTCACCGTTGTGGTGGTTCTCCCGCCCCCAAGGGCTGCGGATACGTACGCGCCACCGAAGAGAGCCGCCGCGCTCGCCCCCGGCGGGACCGCGAGGTAGAAGCACCAGCCGACGACGGCCGCCGTTCGGTCACCGAACGCCAGGCGTGCGTAGTGAGAGACCCCTCCCGCGTCCGGATACCGTGCGCCCAGCGCCGCGAAGGTCGCCGCCAGCGGAGCCGACAGCAGCACGAGCGCGAGCCACGCGAACAGGGAGGCGGGCCCGGCGGCTTCGGCGGCGAGGGCGGGGAGGGCGATGACTCCGGTGCCCAGGACCGCGCCCACGTACATGGCCGTGCCCTGGACCGCGGTGAGCCCGCCTGACGGTCGGCTCGTCTTGGTTTCGCTGGTCTCGGAGCTCATGAAGAGAAGGTTCGCGAGCGTGATCAGCACGCACAAGTGGCAGAAAAGACAGGGTGCGCTAAATTTCTGCCATGCAGCGACATGTTGTGGCCGTCGCCGTCACCGACGGTGCCCCGACGCTCGAACTCGCCGTTCCGTGCGAGGTGTTCGGCATCGACCGAAGCGACCTGGTCGATCCCTGGTACGAGATGCGGCTGTGTGCGGCGCAGCCCGGCCCGCTGCGTACGGCGGCCGGACTCATCGTGCCCACCTCACACGGGCTGGACCAGCTCGCCGAGGCCGACACCGTGATCGTGGCCGCATGTTCCCGGGCCGTGCAGACAGATCCCCCCGCCGACCTGCTGCGAGCCGTACGCGGCGCTCATGAGCTGGGCCGACGCATTGTCTCCATCTGCTCCGGCGCCTATGTACTGGCCGCTGCGGGACTGCTCGACGGGCGGCGGGCCACGGCGCACTGGATGAACGCGATGGACTTCAGCCACCGCTTCCCCGACGTCGAGTTCGACCCGACCTCCCTCTACATCGAGGACGGCACGATCATCACCTCGGCCGGAACGGGATCCGCCATCGATCTCTGCCTCCACCTGGTTCGCCAGGACTTCGGCTCCGCGGTCGCCAACGAGGTGGCTCGGCGTATGGTCGTACCGCCGCACCGCGAGGGCGGACAGGCGCAGTACGCGCGCCCGCCGGTCCGGGTGCGCAAGACGAACGGCGCCCTCGCGCCCGTTTTGGAATGGGCCCGCCGGCGTCTGCACGAGCAGCTGACGGTGCCGCAGCTCGCCCGGGAGGCGGGGCTGAGCGAGCGCACCTTCGCGCGCCGGTTCCACGAGGCGCTCGGAACAACACCTCTGCAGTGGATCCTGCAGGAACGGGTCCGGCTCGCCCAGGAGTTGCTGGAGACAACTGACGACGCGGTCGAGAGCGTCGCGCAACGCACCGGCTTCGGCAGCGCCACCAACCTTCGGTACCACTTCGGCCGGCTCACCGGTGTCTCCCCGCAGTCATACCGTCACGCCTTTCGGCACCGTGCGGCGCAGCAGCGGCGCGGCGCGACGGCCTCCAGGACGCGTGCCGGATCAGGGGCTTGACGGGTCGGCAGAGAGGAGGAAATGCGTCCTTCGGCAACGCGTAACCGTGCATAACTCGCCTGTTGCGCACGGCTACTGGTGACACACCAGATCCAGCCGGCCGAACACCCGGGGCACCTGACCCCTCAGCACTCGGTCCGCGACCCGCAAAGCTCCCACCAGCCGCATGCCGTCGGGATCACGGCGCCCAGCGCGCACCCCTCTGCCGGGAGCGAACCCCTGCCGCCGCAAAGGCCCCGATCGGCCGCCCTGACGCGTGGCACGATCAGGCCATGCCACGCAGTAACAACGACAAGCACCCTTTGTACTGCTTGTACTGCGTAGCGGACGGAGACTGGCCGGAGGTCACCCTGACCGATGACGCTCAACTGAGTGCCCACTGTGGGCTGCTCCTCGCCAGCGACCTGAACCGCACCATGCGCTCCCGCAAGCTCTCGCGTCGCGGACTGGCCGACGTGGCCTGCGTCGCGCATTCCACCGTCGCCCGAGTCCTCAACGGCGACGTCCTGCCGGACATCGGCACCCTGACCCGCCTGGAGGACGCACTCCACCATCAACTCTGACCCGGCCCCGCAGCGATCCGCGCTTCGGTATCAGCCAGGCGTCAGGTGATCTGACCCGACGCGCTCCGCTGCGAAAGGCCGGCGGCGATCAGACCGACATCCGACACGACATCGCTCCACGTCCGCGACGGAACGGACATCCCGAGCCTCCGCCCCGCGCAGACGTAGACGAAGCACTGGCCAGCCCTGCACAGAAAAACGCTGGTCAAGCCCTTCACAGCGTCCCACCTCCCTACTCCGCACCTCCGCTCCGCCCCGATCCGCTACGCTGTTCACGTCAGCGGTCAGGTCGCGCCAGATGTCCGCCCGGGAAACCGTCGCGAGCACCAGCACACCTCCACTGACCAGCGGGCTTGTACACCTGGGCCGAAGATCCACTCGCTGGGTTTTCTCCAAGGTTTCTACAAGCCCCCGCCTTCGTAGCTCAGGGGATAGAGCACCGCTCTCCTAAAGCGGGTGTCGCAGGTTCGAATCCTGCCGGGGGCACCAAAGTAGTCATATTCAAACCTTCGACACCCCGAACGGGGGTGGAACGGTGAACAGAGAGACCCCCAGCAAGCGCGCTGGGGGTCTTCTCGTCGGTGGATGAGGCCGGACGCCCCAGGATCTCGCGCACCCTGGCCTGCCCCGTTGCACGATCGGCCAGGACTGTCCGCCCCGCTTCCAGGACATCGCTGTCGAGCAGGGTGTCGAACGGCTCGGCGTACTCACTACGGACACCGTCCTCATCGAGCATGAGGTGGGTGAAGAACGCTTGATTGAGCAGCCTGCGCACGAGATGGTCGGCAGCCAGGTACGCGGCGTGGCAGTCGCGGGCGAGGTTGAGTGCGCGGGTGAGGTTGGCCTCGATCTTGTCGAACTCAGCTGCCGCTGCGCTCAGCCGCTGTTCAATGGCAGCAAGCTGACTAGTGATGCGGTCCTGCTCGCCGGCGATGAGATCCAACGGCACCGCCCCGCTGTAAATCGCCTCGACCAACTTCCGTCGCTGCTCGGTGAGCTTGGTCTTCTCCGCAGACAGGTGTTTGTGCTCCTCTTGGGCTTCGTTGCGATAGGTGACCAGCTCAGCACGCAGCGCCTCCTCAACCGCGTCGCGTAGGCCAGAAGCAAGCCGGACGGTCGCCCAGTGGTCCTGGACCAGCTTCTCGACCTTTGTGACAAGGAGGGCCTTGCGAGTACATCTGGTGATCTTCTGATGTCGCCCCAGACACACGAAGTAGGGGTACACCACGCCGTGACGGTTCTTGGCGATGGTGATGATCAATCGATTGCGGCAGCTACCACAGAAGACGCTGGACTTGAGGTAGTGCGGGTGGTCCCGCTGCCGTTCGCCGACCAGGTTGGCGGCAAGGACGTCTTGCACTTTCTGCCAAGTGACAGGGTCGGTGAGGCGCTGATGGTTGCCTGGATAGGCGACACCGCGGTAGGTGACCTCTCCCTTATAGTAGGGATTGGTAAGAATGGAATGCAAGACGTTCGGCCTGATTGGGCGAGAGGCCATCTTTGGCGTCTTTCTGGTGGTGAGCCCCCTCGTCTCCAATTCGTCAGCCAGAGAGCGTAGAGTCCACACTCCTGTCGCGTAGGCAGCGAACGCCCAGGTGATCAGCTCGGCGCGCTCTGGGTCGACTTCGACGGTGCGTTCTTCGTAGCCTCCAGAGGTACGAATTCCGACATTACAGTAGCCAAGCGGAGCCTTACCTGGAGTGCCACCAGATTTAGCCTTCTGGGACATACCCTTGTGAACTTCACTGGCCAAATTGAGCGAGTAGAATTCAGCGATGGAAGACATGATTCCATGCAGCAGCATCCCGGACGGAGTTTCGTCGATATTCTCAGTGGCTGATACCAGGGTCGCCCCGGCCTTCTTGATCGCCATGGTGATCTCGACGTCATCGACACGGTTTCTTGCGAGCCGGTCCACTTTGTGCACCAGGACGTAGTCGATTCTGTTTTCGGTCAGATAGCCGAGCATCCTTTTGAGGTCAGGTCGGTCAGCAGACTTGGCCGACTCCCCGGCATCGACGAACTCTGCCACGATAAGCGCACCGAGCACCTCCGCCTTTCGTCTCAACGCTTCCCGCTGGGCAGGGATGGAGAAGCCTTCAACCTGCCCGCCTTTCTGAGCCTGCTCCTTGGTCGAGACCCGCAGGTAGGCGACGGCCACCTTCACAGTCTCGCCACTACCAGCCACGACAGCACCACTCATCGGACACCCCCTTTCTGGATCACGCGTCGATGTGTCGAGCCCTGGATGTAAAAATACTCAATCTTCAAAAAGTCCTCCTTCCTATTCATTCACTGTTGCTTTGACACCTCGGCTCCCGTTCACCCGAGGAGCCACCTCCCCAGCCTGCGTCATCTTCTCCAGCATTTGCTGAAGATACCTCTCGGCCAAGATGCACATATCCTCAGAGAGGAAATTGCCGTATCGGAGGCGCAGATAGGTGGCGAGGTCTGGCAGCTCTTCCGGTGTCACATAACCAGCCCTCGCGAACATGTCAGCCGGTGGCACATCAAGCGCAGTCGCTAACCCCCTGAGCGTTCCGGGCCGCGGAGTTGCGACCTTTCCGTGCTCGATGCGGGTCAACGCCCCGCTATCGAGGCCAATCCGTGCAGCCAGCTCCCGAATGCTCAGTTGGCGTTCTTGGCGCAGCTGCTTCACATACCCCCCGAAGCCATTATTCGTACCGTCTTCCATTCCTTTTACCCTCCATTTATTTTTGCTTTGTCTATTTTACCTCCACCGCTGCCCAAAAACAGCGCTTGTGGACTATTCCGCAACAAGGCAAAGGGGTCGTTTTCTGGAATTTTAGCAGCTCACAGATCGGCACTCGCTACGACGGCACTGGCGAGCTTCCAGGCAGGAACAGCGATGATTCGCGGTAGCCGGCGGCTTTCTTGTTCGCCGGGTAAATTTGCGCCGCTTCTTCTTCGACATTCGTCGGCTCCTGCTCTGTGATGAGCGCGCGGAACCCGTCCGTCGTAATCACCTGGAACAGCTCCGGCTGTACGGCCTTGTCCGCCTCCAGGGCGGCCTCCAGGGCCGTACGGCGGGCGCTGTCGGGCACGACCCAGACCACGGCGGGATATAGGCCGTGGCGGGCCTGGTGGGCCCCCGTGGCCGCGTAGCGCTGGTACGCCTTGGCTTTGCGGACCACGGCTGTTGGATGCTCGGTGGCCCGGTCGATCTCGAAGAACCAGTGGTCCTCGAAGTCGCCGCTGGCCGTGACGGCATACAGGTCGGGCTTGAGCCACTCGCGTGTGCCGTGCGGTGAGACGAACGAGCGCCAGCATGACGGCTCGGTCTCGACGCTGACGAGCTCGATCGAACCCTCGTCGGCGAACTCCCGGAGCGTGACGGCATGTTCGGCCACTGCCAGGGTGTGCGCGGTGAATGCCGGAGACGGCTCCACGTAACGCCGCCGCTTCGTCTCGCCGCGCATGGTCCGCAGCAGCCGCTCGCCAGTCGCACCGAGCTGCCAGACGATGCCGGACGAGCCGCTGCGTACACCCCCGATACGCCGCTCCAGCCGAGCCACCAGCCCGTGCGACTCGAGCCTTGCCAGCACGCGCATGGCGGCGCCAGCGGCTGCGGTGACCGTGGCGTGGCCGTGAGCGAAGTGGAGGCGACGGATCAGGGCGGTGGTGAGAAGCCGGTGCGCCCGCAGGGACTCCAGCACGGCCACATCCCGCTCGGAGAGCCGGAGCAACAGGCTGGCGACATCGACGGGACTCACGATGCATCTCCTGCTTCATGCCGGGCGACGTGGTACGTGCTGCGGCCCGCCCCGTGACCCCCGAGTAGGGGGTCAGTCCCATCCCGGAAGGGGAAGGGTAGGCCGGTTGAACTGGGAGAACACCGGAAAGTCAGCGACGCGAGGAGTCGGGCGAAGACACGGGCGAACACGAGGACTGCGAGGGGTATCGGCATCTTCATCGCTGCCTCCTCTTCCGGCCGATTCGTCCGGTCGCGGCAGGAGTGGCAACGGGTTCCTTCGATGTGGCCGTCGCATCGTCGCCGTCCGCTCCGCCTTCCGAGTCAGGTGTGACCGCTACAGGCTCGGGCGCGTAGTTCGCTCGAGCGATGGCTCTTACGGCTTCCGGATCACTGATCGCCGGTGGAGGTGGGAGCGTCTTCACGAGAGCCCAGCCGGAGGGAATCCCGTCCGCCACCATGTTCGAGTAAGCATGGAATCGAGGCAGCGCCATGAAGTCATCCGGCGTGAGGTCGCGGGTGAGCTTCGCGGTATCGCGGGCATCCTCGTACTCCGTGGCGAAGACGATCTTCGAGCGGGCGTTCATGTCGACCGCAGAGCGCAGCGAGGGCGGGAACTGCCCCCGGAACTGCGCCGCCAAGAACCAGCCGACCGAGAGCGACCGCGAGACCGCTAGGGCATCGGCCAAGGAGACGGGGAGGTTCAGGAATCTGGGTGCCTCGTCGACATAGACCGTGCCAGGACGCTTGTCGGCGCCCGGCTCGTTGGCGCGCTCCTGGGTGGCCTGCCAGAGGTCAGCGATGACGAGGCTGCCCAGCAGCGACGCCGTGCCTGGTCCGATGAGCCCTTCGTTCAAAGGGACGAGAACGATCTTGTTCTCACGGAACAGGTTGCGCAGCCGGAACTTCAAGCTTCGTTGGTCCAGCATGCGAATCAGAGCGGGACGCAGCAGGAACTGACGCAGCTTGTTCAGCGGCGGGGCGATCGCGGCAGCTTGGGCCTGCGGCGATTGGGCCTCGTACCAAGCCCAGAACCCGGCCAGCGCTGTGTCGCCCTGAACGCGCCCAACCATCCGGCGTCGGAAGCGGGGATCGGTGAGCAGGCGGGGAAGATCCACCAGGGTGGCCGGCTGCCCCTGAGTGCTGGCGCGCGCCAAGGTGCGCAGACAGGCCGAGAAGATGTCCGACGAGCGAGGGCCCCAGCCGTCATGGAAGACGGCCTCGAACACGGCCATAATGCCGTCGACCACGACATCGGGGTCGCGGCCCGTAACGTCCAACGGGTTGAAGCCGACCGGGGTCTCGTCGCTGGCGTTCAATTCGACGACATCCCCCATGCGATGCGTAGGGAGTCGGGCGAGGACGTCGTCGATGAGCTGGCGTTTCGGGTCGAGTACCGCAACGGGATGTCCGGCCTCGATATCCGCGAGGATCAGGTGGAGCAGGGCATTCGTCTTGCCGGAGCCGCTGGGGCCGTAGGCAACTGCATGGAACGTCTGGTCCTTCGCCGAGATACCGAGCCGCCGGTCGTCCCCGGGCGCCGCGCTCTCGCAGAAGACGCGTGGTCCGGTATGGACGTTGCTGGCCGCGCGCAGCGGTTTGGGGTGAGCCGGGGGCAGGCCGGGAAGCTCGCCCTCCCCGATCGGCCAGCCGAGCAGCCCGACGAGCTCGGGCGTGCTCAGGTGTAGCGGCCAACGCCACGGCAGTCGTGGCCCGTCCAGGTGCGCGACGTTCTCGCGAGTGAGGTCGACTCGCACCTCCGGGCTCTGGGCCGTAGCGATTGCGCCGAGCAGGCTCATGATGAACCGGCGGCGCCGGCCAGGGTCCGAACTGGCCGCGCCGAGTCGGATAGTGGCGGCGAAGCCTGCGTGGCTGTAGCGCTCCTTGAGCCGGGACCGGGTGTCAGCAGTCGCGGGGCGGTCACCGTAGGCGAGGGCCTGCACCAACGTCGAACCGGGTTCCGGGATGTTGGCGGGCACTGTGCGGGGAGAACGGCGCGGCCCGAGCACGACCTGCATGGCCATCGCCTCCCCGGCATGGAGCCGGGTCGCCAGGCTGGAGAGCAGCGCCCTGGTGGTGGCTTCCGCCGAGTCGGTGCGGAGAGGAAGCGCTGCGGGGTGGACTCGCAACCGAGCGGACACGTCCATCTCGGGGCGCGGCTGCCTTTGGCCGATGCCCGGCGAGGTGAGGAAGCTGCCGGGGATTAGGTCGGCGAGCATCCGGCGGAGCGACTGGACGTCGGTCGCCCGACAGCCGAGCAGATGGCGCACGCCGTCCGTATCGGCACGGACCTCGAGTACCACACGCGGTGCGTCGCGGTCCGAGGCCAGCCGGGTCAAGAACCCGTTGACGGCTGCTGCATCAAGTGGGCGCCGCAGGTGGAGCCGTGAGAACATGAAGTCGCTGCGGGAACGCATGGTGCTCACCTCCTCGTCTGCTCCTCATCGCCGGAAGCGGCCTCTGGCTGACCATCGCGGGTGCTCTGTTCTGCCTGGGCTTGGCGCTCGGCCTCGGCCATAGCCAGGTACAGCAGCGCTTTCCCCAACTTCCGTATGTCGGGTGGATCCCGTCGGATACCACGCACAGTCAGTCGGCGCTCTTCTCGACGAGCATTTCTGTTTCTGGTTCGTTTCTTTGGTGCCATAAAGGCAACCTCCTTTCCTAGTTACACGTGCCGGGTGCTGCCGGAAAGCAGCGCTGGTTTACCGGCACAACTTATGAACCCTCTTTGACGGTTCGTCAAGCCAGATTGTGAATAACACAACGCTTGACCTCTGTCGGGCGCCGCTGTTCTTTCTCTCACCATCTGGACCGTCTCCACCGCACGACGACGACCGCGATCCATACCCCTGCCACCACCGCCACACCGCAGAGAATCCAGGGCAGGACAGGGCGCAGAAATGCCACGGCCAGGTTGAGCGCGATAGCCGCACCCAGCACCATGAAGCAGATGCGCAGGAACCATGCGATCGGATTGCCCACGGGCAGGTCGGATTTCTGGCCGCCGCCCGTCACTCGGCCTCCTTGACTCGGTGGCTGTGCCTGGCGTCGCTCGGCACGGGATAGCCAGGGATCGAGATGTCCGAGTCGATCTGGTTGCCCCATACCGCCCAGTGGCGATTGCTTGGTGGCCGGCGGCGGGCGAAGAGCTCCAGATACGGGCCAGGTGACACCCGCTCGATCACGGCGTACTGCTCGTCCGGCTTGACGGAGTGCTCCTGGACAGGAGCGTTGATCCACGTTGGCTGTGCGCGGAACTGGACTGGCGCCTTGCCGCGGGTGGCGAAGAGCAGGTGCTCGGTGGTGTTCCTCAGATACGCGCCGAGTCCGAGCCTGAACTTGATCCACGTGAGTGGTGAACGGACTGTAAAGCCCCACGCCTCGGCCACGTCGTAGCCGTCCCTCAACGTGGCATTGGTGACCCAGAGCCACAGATGCGCGTCTGGCTCCGCGAGGTGCTGGACCGGCAACCTCTTGATGCGGTCGAGGGACATGAGCGAATAGTGACGCTCCGCACCTCGCCCACCTTTCTGCTGTACATCCCATGGTGGGTCGGCCAGGATGGTACGAAAATTCACCGTACTTGCGGATTGAACCTGCTGGTTGGTCGAGTTCGTCAAGTGATTCGTTCTCCTTTCTGATTCCCCGCGTTCAGTGCGCACGGTCTTGAAATAGCAACTCGTGTTGTTGCCGTCCTAAAATGCGGCTGACTCGGGGGTCGCGATCAGTTATGACGGGCCGGATGTCGGAGGGAAACCGTTGGCTCGGGCGAAAGTTCGCCCGAATATTCACCCGAACCAACGGCGGCTCACCTCTGTTCGCTGCTGCCGTACGTGCGGCGTTTGTGGTGCACGAACACCCGTTGCGGAATTGACATCAGCAGATGTCGGAACGGCACTTCGGATATGCCTCGACGTGGCTGCCTGGACGGTGGATGACCATGCTGGAGAACAGCGCCCGTGCCACGGCGCCGGGCGGGTCATCCCTCCTGATGCGTGTCATGGTGATGCGCTCCTCCAGCACACCTGCGGGGAGCCGAGCACCGAGGACGACCGCATGGACCTGGCCGGGGAACGCCGCCAACTCCGAGAGCACCTGCGCTGGCTCGGCGTCCATGAGGAGGAAGTCGGAGGCGACGATGAGTGTGGCCGTGTAGTCCGGATACGCCTCGGCCATCTCGGTCGCACGCCGCAGGCTCGGCTCCAACTCACTGGACCCACGCGCATCTGGTGGCAGCCGCAAGCCGGATCGCAGCGTCAGGAGGCCACGCCGGGTGATGGGCACCGGGCCAGCGTCGCCGCTGCATGGGGTGTCGAAGTGCAGGACCGCGCCGAGTTCGTGGCGGGCTCCCTTGCGGGCGACCGCCGCGAAGGCTCGGGCCGCCTCGGCGTAACGGTTTGAGAGGGGATCCGTTCCCGCGGGACTGATGACGGAGCCCGAGTCGTCGAAGATCGCGATGAGCAGCGTCGGCACTCGGGCGGGCCGCCCTGGATTGCCGAGCGCGTAGCCAAGCTCAGGCCGGCGGCCTGTACGACGCCGCGACGGTGAGCCGAGCACCTGGCTTCGCGGCAGGGGACTGATCAGGAGACGGGAGTGGATCACGCTCCACCACCTCGCCGAACCCGCCTTCCGATAATCCCGCCTTGATCGCCAACCGGGTAGCCGTGTCCGAGGGCTTGGGGGTTCCGGCGCTGTACTCGCCACGCGAGTGATTCCGCCCGCTTGCCAGCGGCTTGGCCACGTAGGTGGTACTCGTCCCGGAGCGAGCGCGCTGTTTCCTCGGCTTGCGCCTTGCCCCTGAACGCCGATGACTTGGCCAGCTTGAGGTAACGCTGCTCAGCCTTGTGAGCGCGCTTCTCCATCGCGGCAAGCAGATCGGCAACCTCGTCGGCGGCCGAGTAGCCGAGCAAGCCCGACCCGATCGCCGTGGCCGCAGCCAACAACCCGAACGTCAGCCCCGACGCGCTGCCCTCGATCCCTGCGCGCAGGGTGAAGATTCCGACAGCGAGCAGTGCCACCACCACGAGCGAGAAGCAGCCGATGAACTTCACGATGCCGTATCCCTCGTCAGTTGAGGCGAACAACTGCGCATACCGCTGCTCGTCTTCGGAGAGGGACTCGGGATCGCGACGTCTGGCCTTCGCCATGCGGATGTACTTCAGCTCCGCCCCGACCAACCCGGCGCAAGCAGCGGCCAGACCAGAGGCGAGCGACTGCCCGAACGCGATAAACGGCACATCCCCGTTGACGACGGCTGCCGACCAGACGCCAGCCGTGTCGCCGAACCAAAGAACCGGCCAGCACACCCAGTACCGGAGCTTCGCCCACGGCTCGCGTCGCGCGAATGGGGTCAGGACCCAGGCCGCATGCTGGTAGTCGGTACGGGCCTGCCGCATCTCCTGCTCCTGTACCGACAGCAGCAACTCCGTCGCCGCGGTCAGGCGATCCAGGCCCCGTGCTCGCACCTGGAACGACCGGGCTGCATGCTCACCTTCCGCCGGCCAGATCAGCTCCTGCTCGTCGGCCAGCGTGTGAAATTCATGCTCGGCGTACGTGACCCCGATCCCGGAAGGGCGAGGGTGCCCACCGACCTCGTCAAGGCGAGGGAGAACGACAGCGTCAGCTTCCGCGGACGCTGCGTCCACGAAGGCCCGCGGAAGAAGCGGTCTGGTCTTGCCGGAGCGCATCTGCCCGTTCACCGGCCCGCTGCGGCGTAGTCGGTGACGGACAGGCAGTTGGCCGCACTGCTCTTCTTGCACAAGGCGTCGTAGAAGGCGACCAAGCCCTCGACGACCGTCGACGGCGGCGGAGAGCCAGCCACCCGCCCGAGGCCAGCCACCGTTACTGAGGCTCCGGTGAGCTTCGGCACCGTCGTTCGGGCGGCCAGTGCAGCAGCCTTCTGCCCGGTGAGAGGGGCCTTGTAGAGGTCGACGCCGACGGTCTGAAACCCGTCGGTGAGGATGACGAGCCGCAGCTGGTAGCCGCCTCCGACCTGGTTGGCCCACTCACCGGCCAGCCGATACTGGGAGGAGATGTCACTGCCCTTGCCCTTGAGGCCGGCGACCGCAGGCTCGTATGCAGCCCGAATCTTGGTCATGACGTCGTCGACTACCGTAGGGACCCGCTTGAGCCGGGCGTTGTCTGTTGCGCCGCGCAGGACGAGAGGCTCGTCGAAGAGTGTGGTGGCCGCAGCACTCGAAGAACTGAAGACCACAACTCGCAAGCGACCCGAGCAGATGGCCGTCGTACGCACGATCTCCTCGACCGTCGCCAGGCGTTCCTCGGCGATGGACTTCGAGTTGCTGCTGCCGGACAGGTCAAGGTGGATGTCCGCAGCAGGCGGAGCAGAAGGGGAACACGACTTCAGGGTCCGCTTGTCCTGGGCGAGCTCGCCGTGAGGCGTGGAGCCAACGCCGCATGCGGTCATCGTGGCCACGATCGCGAGTGCACACGCAACACCGCGACTTCGGCGGGTACCGCGAGACACAGCGGTGGGGATACGGCTAGCGGCGGTCTGGGCTTTGATGTTCCTGCTGATACGCAAGGGCGCCTCCTTCGTGTGTGGAGAATTTCTGGCTGAGTTGGTGAGACCGAATGCGAGGTGGGGGCTCTGCGCCCCCACCTACCCGATGACCTATTACTTCGCGTCAGCAGAGACCCGGGCTGCCTTGTGCTTTCGCTTCCGTGCGAGGCGCAGGGAGCGGCGAGTCTTTTCCACGTTCAGGGCCGGCGCTTGGGTGGATTCCGCGATCTCGCGGGCAAGCCCCCTTTTGATACCGATTGCCTCCTCCTCCTGTCGAGCGATCTGTGCACGCTCGGCCTTGCGAATGCGCGGGGTATACCTGTTTCGAGGCATGGGTGGGCTCCTCTCTGATTCTGTGAGCGCCGCACAATTACGTGCGTGCGGAAGGTGCCAGATATCTCAGGCGGCAGCCCTGAGCGCCGCAAGGAAGCGGTTCTCGCTGGGCACACCACTACGAGACCAGGTAGCGCGATGGCATGGGTGGTATGACCCAAGAGCGACCCGTAGTTGGCCCTCGGAGCCTGCGAAATAGCAGGTCACAGCTGTCCGGGTCAGCTCTGGGCTGCTTTTGGGCCAAGCTTCGAGACATGGAAAAGCCCGCTCCACGGTGGAGCGGGCTGGGTGGGGTCGGCCAGGCGGAAATGTGTCAGTGGAGTTGAGGTTCTCCGGCTTTCCTGCCATGCAACTCAGTGAACGTACACATGGCGAAGAAGTCTGGGTCGAGAACGTGGTGCCCGTAGCTGTTCAGTCTGCCGAAAATACTGCTTACACGGCGCTCAACGATTTCGCACTCATCAGATTCATGGTTTTCCTTGACGTAATTCAGAGAGCTCTCATGTTTGAGCCACTCGTCGATGATCGCCGGAAGTGCAATCATGAACGTCGTGAAATCTCCTCGACAAGCGCGAACACCCCGCCCCGATCGGACCCAGTCGCACACGTAGTCCGCCAGGCATGGCGGGTCGTCGAGGTGCAGGTCTTCCGTTGGGGTTGTGGCTGTGAAATCTGTGAAGTCGTAAAGCGCACGCTTTGCGATGGATGCACTTGACATGTCGACCTCCTTGAGGATGAAGACCGACCCCATCTAATTTATAGCATAAATCATATCTATTTTAATAGCGAAGTCATGCGGTCGTTGGGGTGGCCTGATGCACATCGATACGATGCATGCTTCTCGAGATGCTTTCTCTGGTAACCGGCGACTCCGGTTACGCTGTCCCTCGACAGGGAAGGGCTTGGTGGGTAGCAACATGACGGACGAGACGTCACCCGAGCAGAGCGCGTTTCATAGTTTGACGCGCTTGGCAGAAGTGGGGGTGAAGTCGCCGCAGGCATTGGAACAAAGTTCGGGCCTCGAGCGACTATTCCTTGCGCTGTTGGGTGTAGACGGTCGTCTGTCATATGGAAGTCGCCGCGTTGTGCTGGAAGAACTCCTGAGCCGAGTCGCTGATGATGCAAGGAGGCGCTCACTCCGCAGAACGGCAGAGAGTCCGTTTGTCAAGCAGCGTGAAGAGTCAATTTTCCAGGTCGCGGCGGCGGGAGAGATCCTTGGGCTAACCGATGAAGAATCCTTTAAAGAGAAGTATGAAAAATGGTGTGGTTCTAAAAGCTACGAGAAAATTTCACAGGAGCTCAAGAATAAAGGCAATGAGGGTTCAAGAAGAGGAAGACAGGTCCGCGCAGGGGTATGGTTCGAACGAAGCCGCAGCTGCGTAAGGGGAATCGAAAAGGACCTTATCAAAGCCTTCGAGTCGGAGCTCGAAACGTATATTGTGGCTCATCGTAAAGAGCTCAAGGTCTTCGTGACGGACCACCTCGAGTCTGCTGTCGCAAGTTCAGTCCCGCCAGCTGGTTTTGCTACTGCGAGGGGCAGTCGGTCTCTAGCTGAAACAGCTGACGCGCTGCTCCTAGATTCAGGAGATCGAGATGTGCTGTGCACAACCCCTGAGCAGCCACCGCAATCCAACTCGAGGACAGCCTCGAACACGCTGCATGAGCTACCTAATCGCAGGGAACCGGCAGATGAAGGTGAATCGGGTCGTGAGCAAGCATCGGACTCCCGGATTCACATCTGGCGACAGACCCGCGATATAGCCGGTATCCGGAAGACTGTTGCTGTGTTCATCGCCGGAGCTCTCTTGGCGCTAACCATCGTGATCATTTCATGGTCGGTGGGGAACGGAGAATCATCGGTTTCAGGCAAGGGCCCGGAGATGCCCGCGTCAGGTAACCAAGCCTCTACGGGGAAACCTGTGCTTGATGGCCAGCCATGCCTGGCCGGTATTAAGCCAGAAGGAGACGAGCCTGAA
This sequence comes from Streptomyces sp. NPDC019531, assembly GCF_044903305.1. Taxonomy (NCBI): domain Bacteria; kingdom Bacillati; phylum Actinomycetota; class Actinomycetes; order Kitasatosporales; family Streptomycetaceae; genus Streptomyces; species Streptomyces sp. NPDC019531. The sequence goes on from NZ_JBJDQL010000020.1 coordinate 40,781, forward strand.
GTGCTTGATTTCCAACTCTCAAACGGCACCACGAGTACACCTTGTTCCAAGAGTGTCCTTGTTCCCATTACCGAAAGCACTCGCAAACGGCCTCAAGTGTCCCGATACGCCATCCAGTCGGGTGCAAATACCTTTCATGCAACACTGCATGTCAGCAGCCCATTCGGAGCGTCGGTGGAGTTCAAGGCTTCCACGAACAATTCTAGCGAGACCCATACCATTTCAACGGGAGAGGAAAAAGAGGTCTCGATTCCTGTAGCGGGTGCCCAAACCGTCGAGCTGACCACCACGATCCGAGACGTGGACGGGAAAGCCGTCGGGTACGCAGTATGGGGCAATGCACAATTTTTGCCATAAATTTTGAGGCAATCAGAAAAAGATCGGCAGGAGCCCCCAATTTTAGGGCTCCTGCCTTACGCGTCTCTGCGACGCCACAGCATGCGCGGGTAAAGCCGTTACTCGCCTGAAGTCTTGCCCCGCCGGCCAGCCGGACGTTCAGCCGGAGCCGGCTGCTTCTCGCTCACCGCCGCAGCTTCGCCCTCCCCAAGCATGTCCTGGAGGGCTCGTCGTCGCTCCTGCAGTGCCTGCTCCTCCGCCTGGATGTTCTGCATAGCCTTCTCGCGGATGGTTGGATCTGAGAGGGTCTTGGCCACCCAGTCCTCCAGCGCCTCCACGCCCGCTTCGTTCAGCGTCTTGCTCGTGAGCTCGACCACCGAATCCAGCTGCTTCTTGAACGTGGGCGAAACGCGGATAGCGACAACCTTCTTCTCGTCGCCTGACGGTTGCTCGGTCATCGAGCTACCTCCTCGGTGCGTGCGGCCGGCAACCCATGCCCGGGTTGCCTCGTGAAGCCGCAGAACAGCGACGAGGGGTGCTGCTGCGGGACGCCGGAGGTGCCGACCGTCAGCCTCCCTATTTATGAGCGAAGAAGATCCGAAAGTCAATCATTTTCGGACACTTTGCGTGTATCGGGGCAAGCAGATTGATGTCGCAGATGAGCCGACTCGCTGCCACCAACTTGAGCTGGGCGCCAGCGAGTTTCTCCAGTAGCCGGGCGGCTTCGCGCCAACCTCCTGGTCCTCCTCGGGGGCGATTCCGTCGAGGTTCTATGCGACTTGCCGGTGGTGCAGCGATGCGTCGGTCGGGTCGCTACTCTCCACCCATGCATCATGCGGCGCGGGAGATGCGCTCTCCAATTCTGTCGATCCACCCATACGTGCCTGCCCTTGAGCAACACGGCGACGTCATCTGCTCTATGGCTTCGCGCGGCGACTGCGACCACATACTCGTCGCTGAGGTGCGCCCTGAGTTCAGCGACGGCACCAGCCCCCGGTGGCGGGTCTGCGGGGAGTGGTTGACCAGCCATCCGGCCGCCGTCGCCCACATCACCGCAAAGGGCTTCCAGGAGCCCATCAGCTCCTGACGGGGCCGTGCTCAGAGGCTCGTTGGGAACGGGTCCCCGCACTGGTAAGGAGCGTGCCGTCCGCGTTCGGCGGACAGCAGGATCTGGAGGCAACGGCTACGTCAGCCGATACACGGCCTGGTCCGGGTCCGGCCTCACGAGCAGGCCGTCCTCGGCGAGCTCGCGGAGGTTGTGGCGGGCTTCCTTGCCCGCTGCTTCATCGCTCGTCGGCTCATACCCGGCGAGGCGAAGAGCCAGTACGGCGCGTTTCGTGTCCCAGGTACCTCCCAACGCCTGGATCACCGCGGCGAGCGCCTGCTTGTGCGTCAGCGACTTCTCCGTCATCTCACCCTCCCCTTTGAAACCGGGCACAGCATGGCACACGGCGGCGGCGCCTACGAGGAGGCCCGGGGCTGACCGGAGACTGGCGGCGCGCACGGCCTGCGCGGGGACATGATCTTCCACGGCACGGGGTCGAGCGAGACGGACCATCGGGGGAAGACGACTGTCCCCTGCTTGATGCTGCTCCTTATATCCCCTGGTCAGCAGCCCCGATGCATCAGAAATGCGACAGGTGTGCGCCACGTCTGCTGTGGCCCCCACGCACTCGGCGGAGTTGTGTAAGGCGAGTTGGCCTGACTGCCGTGAACACCGAGACAAGGGGGATGTTCGATGAAGCTTCGCGCTGGGGTCGTGGGCCTCGGTAAACAAGCTCTGGACGATCACATACCGGGCCTGCATGCCTCGGATAGTGCCGAGCTCGTCGCCATCTGCGACGAGGACGCCGAAGTCGTACGGGAGCAGCAATACCACCACCGTGTGCAGGGCTACACCGACTTCCACGAGATGTTTAAGGCCGAGGAGTTGGACCTCGTGGTGGTGTGCGTGCCGCACCACATCGGCCGGGAGGTCATCGAGACAGCCGCCGAGCACAAGGTGCATGTGCTCAAGGAGAAACCATTCGCCACCACCATGCAGGAGGCGCGGGAGTTGGTGGACATCTGCCAGCGGACCGGCGTCCAGCTCATGGTGACGCTGCAACGACGTTTCAACCCGATCTACACCAGCTTCACCCAGCTCGCCGATCAGGTCGGAGAGCCGTTCATGGTGGACGCGCAGTACACCCTGCACATCGACGACCCGTCTGACGGCTGGCGCGGCAGGACCGCGGAGGCCGGGGGCGGCTGCATCATCGACATGGGCTACCACCTGATCGACATGATCCTCTGGTACTTCGGCCTGCCGGACCGGGTGCTCGCGGACATGTCCGTCAGCGCGCGACCCGATCGCGACTACGACGCCGAGGACACGGCGCTCATCCACTTCGCCTACGACAGCGGCCTGTACGGCTCGCTGCTGCTCTCCCGCTACATCGGCCCGAAGACCGAACAGATCCGCTTGGTCGGTTCCAAGGGCATGGTGCGCCTGGAGCGTGGGCGGCTTCAGCGGCTCAGCAACAGCGGCAAGGTCATCGAGTCATTGTCGCGCGACCAGGCATGGCCGGCCGCCGCGGCCTGCCAGATCGACTATTTCCGCCGCGTGATCGACGGCACGCGCCCCAACGTCAGCGGCCCCACCGAGAACCTCGCGCACATGGGGTTCATCGCCGCCTGCTACGAGTCCGCGCGTTCCCGTACCTACGTCAACCCCAAGGAGTTGCTGTGACCTCGCGCTTGGCCCTGCTCGGCGGGCAGCCGACGGTGGATGCGCCGATGCCGCACTTCGTCTGGCCGCCTCTCACCGAGGACACCTCCAAGGCGGTCGTCGAGCAGCTCGCTACGAGCATCTCCATCTACGACCGTTCCGGTGTCATAGCCGAGCTTGAGGATGTGCTCGCTGAGTACCACGGCGTCCGGCACGCGCTGCTCACCAGCTCGGGTACGGCTGCGCTGTACTCGATGTACGCGGCGGCTGGCATCGGCCCCAGCACCGAAGTCATCGTGCCTGCCTACACGTTCTTCGCCACCGTCACGCCGCTGCTGCACTTGGGCGCAATTCCGGTGCTGGCCGACTGTGATGAGCGGGGCAATCTCGACGCGGAGGACGTCGCTGGACGGATCACCGAGCGAACGTCGGCGATCGTGGTCACCCATATGTGGGGCATGCCGGCCAACGTGGCCGCTCTGCGCGCTGTGGCCGAGGATCATGAGGTGATGCTGCTGGAGGACGGCTCCCACGCCCACGGCGCCAGTGTGGGCGGCAAGAAGGTCGGGACGTTCGGCCGAGCCGCTGCCTTCAGCATGAACGGTCCGAAGCCTCTGTCCGCCGGCGAAGGCGGGTTCATCCTCACCGACGACGATGACCTCTACCAGCGGGCGCTGCTCCACGGGCAGTACAACAAGCGCTGCCGCAGCGAGCTGCCGCGCAAGCATCCTTTGTATCGCTACGCCGTGACCGGCATGGGCCTCAAGCACCGTATTCACCCGCTGGCCGCACGCATCGCGCTCGATCAACTGGACCACCTCGACGAGTACTTGGACGGCCGCGAGCGCGTCGCCGCCCACCTACGTGATCAACTCGACGGCGTGCCGGGGGTCGTCGTACTGCGCACGGATCGGGACGTACGCTCGTCCTGGTACGGCCTGATCCTCCAGTACCGAGGGGAGGAACTCGGCGACCTGCCCATCGAGCGGTTCCACGAGGCGCTCCAGGCCGAAGGGTGCTGCGAGGTCGACCGCCCCGGTTCCACGTGCCCGCTCAATCTGTTGCCGCTGTTCCAAGAGCCTGGACCGCTACTCCCCGAGTACGAGGGGAAGTTCAGCTACGCCCCGGGCGACTTCCCACGCGCCGAGGCGTTCCATCAGGGCATCCTGAAGCTCCCCGTCTGGCATCGGGAAGAGGACATGCACCTGGTGGAGGGCTACGTCGAGGCGTTCCGGAAAGTGACCGACAACTACCGAGAGTTGGTAGAACAGAACGATGGTTGATGCTCAGTTCCTGCAACACCTCGTTGCAGAAGCCAAAGAGGACGGCGTGCAGCAGCTCGTCGTCGGTGCAGTGGTGCAGCACGACGGCAACGTCCTACTGCTCCAGCGCCCCGCGGACGACTTCATGGGCGGCATCTTCGAGCTGCCCAGCGGCAAGGTTGAGGTCGGTGAAACGCTCGACGTAGCTCTGACTCGCGAGGTCACAGAAGAGACCGGCCTTGACGTCGCGGACATCTCCGATTACCTCGGCCACTTCGACTACACGAGCGGCAGCGGCAAGAAGAGCCGACAGTTCAACTTCGCCGTCGACGTCGTGGCCGCAGAGCCAGTGATGCTCATGGAGCACGACCACTATCAGTGGACCCCCCTCGCCGAGGAACTTCCAGTCACCGACGCGGTGAAGGGCGTGCTGGTGAAGTGCCGGGAGCTGCGCGGTCTCTGAGTCGGTGACTGTGCAGGGCTGGGTGAAGCGGTGTTTTAGATCCGGCATGTGGAATTCCATCTGAGCAGCGCATACGCTGGCCGCTCGCTCAACAACCCGGCCGGATAAAAGCCAGGGACTGTATTTCATGAAAAGAGGGATGGCCGAGTCGTAACGACTCGGCCATCCCTCTACCTGTCGCGTTCGCTTTACTTGGCGTGCGATGACGGTGCGACGATCGCCCTACTTCTTGCCGACGAGAGGGGTCAGCCACCGATTAGAAATATGTCAATAACGTCACGCACGCTCTCACCTCTGGTGATTGCAATGCCCCCTAACGCAAGCAAGGCGCCAAAGAGGAGACCGTCGATTAGCAGCAGCGCTGATATATTGGCACCTTGAAAGAAAAGATACCCACTAAAGCCTGCGACCCCGAGGCCGCAAGCAGTGATTAGTAAACCTATGACTATTCTAGTCGTCTTCATCATGTTGAAGTATTTCTGCGGTTACCCGTCGCTCACATTGAAGCGATGGGCAACCAAAACGCTGTAATTTAGCGCTACCGCCTAACCCCTTGGAGCCGTAGCCGCGGATTGCTTTAACCTGCCCGGCTTTTGGCAACGTCAAAGAGGGCCTGGCCGAGCCGCTATAGCTCAGCTTGGCATTCAAGATTTCTCTGCACATGCTGGGTAAAACTGTGGACACGGTCAACGATTAACTTCCAGCGGTTATCGAGGTACGCGGCGTCCGTTTCTATATCAAACTCAAGGGCAAACTCAGCTATGTCTACCAACTCCGGATACTCGTCAAAGAATTGACGCACATCAATCGCATTATTGCCGTATAGGATGCCACTGACAATTGTTGTAAGTGCATCTTCTCGACCAGAGACGGCTATATTAGCGATAACCACTTCTAGGGCTTTTGCGATTCCCTCTAGGGAATCTGGTTGTTTAAATTCTTTCATACTTCTACTGTTAATTAGATAATTGGTCGCGTCCTGATGTCTAATAACATCAAGACGCGACCTTACGCGGACGTTTTATCAGCGTCCGTTTTTCCATCCCTGATGAAGAATGTTTCCATTCTCATCGAATACGACGTGCCAGTGTGCGCCCTTACGGGAGCGTCGATCGGTCAAGATGACATCAGTGGTGTATTTATCCCCCTTCCACTGATACCCATTTTTCACCTCAATCCTGTGGTCGCCGTCCTCGTACTGCACATCTCGGCCTCGCTGGGAGGCCTGCTGGCGGGAACGCTGATACGCTCGGATGGCCGCTCGGCCAAACTGCTGCTTGCGCTCTTCTTCCTCCCGCTGATGCCGCTCTTCGATCTGTCGATCAAGTTCTCGCATCCTCTCAGCGTGCTTACGCTGATACTCGGGTGAGTTGGCAATGCCGTGGAGCATATGCACAACGCCAGACCAGAAACCCACAGGGTTCCCTTTCCAATCTGCGTGTCTCCACGCGGACGGAGAGTTACCCATCACAGGCACTTCCACCTGAGATAAGTAGGACTACACTTCCGAGTCCAAGAACTATTTATTACACACTTGATCTTCCTTGAGAAGAAGTAGAATTTACAACACGTTTACTTAGCAGGGGAAGAAAAGAAAAGCCCCCGTTCTGGCTGGATTGCCAGAACGGGGGTTTCCGCCATCAACCGCTGGAAGTGTGAACGGGAGGCGGAGTCATTGTAGGCTCCGCGCGAACTGAAATGCGCGAAGCGACCGCTACATACTGTGCAGCATCAAGATCATTTAGTCAATAGAAAAATCCTCGCCCAGGGCATTCTCAACAAAGGGAAGCGTGAGGACGGGGCAGATGGCGTCATGCTGAATTAGCCGCTCGGCTATAGGCTTTTTGGAATGCACCCATCAGGCATAGCGGTATCTCCGGATCCATTCGTTGGCTCTGTCGGCCGCGCCGCTTCGGCCAGCGGCTGAATCCCATTTCACGACAAGGGAGACGTCTCTCGTCATTCATGGAATGATTCCCCTGGGCTCGGCTGGATCGGCAGCTCCGCCCACACCACCTTGCCTGGCTCGGCCGGTCGCGATCCCCACCGGCTCGCCACTGTCTCGACGAGAAAGAGGCCACGGCCAGACTCGGCGTCGAAGTCGGCATCCTGCACGACGGGCGTACGGGGATCGATATCCCAGACCTCGATCACGATGGACCGCTCAAGGCCGAGCAGTCGCACACCGATGAGGTTGAGCTTCCCCAGCTGGGCCCAGTTGGGGTCCGGCGTTGTGACACCTGTCGCTTTCACCGAGTTGGTCACCAGCTCGGAGACGACGAGCAGGGCATCGTCGATGACGGGAGTCGCGCCCCACTTGACGAGCGTCGTCTCCACGAACATTCGTGAGCAGCCAACGGCGGTGAGGACTGCGGCGAGTTCGAGTTGTTCGCTGAAGCGCGGTGGTGGCATGACGGTCAGCCCTCCCCGCGAAGAGCTGCGCAGGGTGACCCGTAAACCACGTGGAACTGGTCGCCGTTGAGCATGTGCAGGTTCCTGTCGTTACCGAGGATTCAACTCGTGGACTTCAGCTCTTGCGCCCCGCTCCAGACGTTCCAGGAGGTTCGTGAGGAGCAACTCGTGCTGTGTCAGGTGGGAAAAAGACGGCATGATGACGTGGTGGGCGTTCGCCTGGCGGAGTTCCTGCGTCAGCGCGTCCCAGGTGGCGAAACAGCCGGCGACGTTCTCGTAGAAGAGACCGGCGAGCTCGAAGCCCTGGTCGTCGGCGTAGCGCCTGAGTTCGGCTTCGAGCTTCCAAGAGGTGTTGTCATCAGCGTCGGCGGTCGCGCGCAGGTAGCCGTAGGCCACCGGTCGTACATCGTTCATCGCTGCCGCCCCTGTACGACCCAGATGCGAGCGCCGGTCTCCTGCTCGATGTGCTGGCGCATGGCGTCCTGGAGGCCGGGCAGCCGCGCGAAGTGCCAGAGCGAGGGGACGAGGACATCCCTCACCTCGTGGTGCTTCAGCGCCTCGAGCATGACGTGGAACGCCGACTCGGATCGCCGGATGCATTCGGTGAACACCTGGTCGAGCGCGAACCCTTCGCGTGCGGCGTACTCGGCCAACTCGCGCTTGACGCGCTCGGTTTCGTCATCGGCCTCGTCGCTGCTGACGAGGCGCATGTACCCGTAGATCGCGGGGCGCATGGGACTCCTTCTGGCTCCTGGGGGTAGCCAGTCCGGCGGACGGCCCGGGGCCCCGGACACCGCAGAACCGGCGTAGTAGCCAGAAAAGCCCCGCTGACCTGCCAAAACCCAGAGCATGGGAGGGGCGGAAAGGGGGCAAAAATGAGGCAGGGCAGTCGTTGACCTGCGCAAATGGCGCCGCCCTGGCTATGGTGGCGAGGCCCCCGAACCCCGGAAGGGAAGAGCGATGGCGGCGAAACGCGTTCGCCTGGCCAAGCGGCGCAAAGCAGTGGGCCTCAGCCAAGAGAAGCTCGCCGAACGCCTCGGCATCGAACGGTCGACGGTCGTGCGCTGGGAGCGGGCCGAGACCGAACCGCAGCCCTGGGTGCGCCCCAAGCTCGCCGCCGTACTCAAAGTGTCCGCTGACGAACTGCAGTCGCTACTCGACGATGTGACGGTTATTCAGGCAGCGCCGAGCGAGCGCATGAACTACATGCTGGAGCACCCCTCGTCAGCCGACCTGGTGGCCGTGGCGTACCTGCACGAACGCGTCCGCCAGCTCGACGAGCGTTATGACAAGGTTCCGTCGACGGCACTTCTCGGCCCCGCCGGCCAAGTACACGGCCAGGTGAAGTTCCTGCGGGAGAACGCGGCCAACCCTCGAGTCCGCCGGGCGCTCTTCGAAGTCGAAGCCGAGTCCGCCACGTTCATGGGGCAGCTCACCTGGGACTCCAGCCAGAGACGCGACCACGAGGCACCGATCAGCTACCTCGATGAGGCAGTGCATGCCGCCCGCCAGGTGGGCGACGCCTGCACCGAGGCGTACGCAACGCTCCGCAAGAGCTATGTCGCCCTCTACGGCGAGAAGGCCCCCGCGAAAGGCGCTGCCTTTGCCGCGGCGGCGGCCGAGGTCGCCGGGCCCGCCAGCCCGTCACTCACGGGCCTCGCGCTCCTGCATGTCGCCGAAGGACATGCCATGTCCGGGGACCTCAAGGCATGCGAGGGAGCGCTGAAGAAGGCCGAGGCGCAGTTCGACCGGGTCAACGGGGACGACGTCGCCGCGGAGTACTACACGATCAACGAGTTCAACCGGCTTGCTGGTTCGTGTTTCCTGTTTCTCCGTCTGCCGGCGCGGGCCGAGCCCGTCCTGCGCACGACGGCCGGAGCGCTCGGCGCGAAGCAAAAGAGCCAGGCGATCGCGCTCGGCAACCTCACGCTCTCGCTGATCCGGCAGCGCAAGCTCGACGAGGCGGCCGTCTCACTGCACCGGACGATCGACACGGTTGAGCTGACACGCGGGGGCGGCGGTCTTAACCTGGCATTCGCCGCTGGTCGAGAGCTTCGCGAGTGGCGGCACGAGCCGTGGGTGCAGGACCTCAACGACCGCCTCTTGGCTCTCGTAGCAGCGATCTGACGGGACCGGTAGGAGCACGTGAGCAACATCGACCAGGCGAAGGAAGCCGTCCGCGACCAGGTATGGCGCCTGCTCGAACGCGAAGGCGCGGTGCCGGAAGGCTCGTACGGCAAGATCCCCGGCTTCTACGGCTCTGAGGCGACGGCCGAGCGCCTGGCCGAGCTGGACGCGTGGAAGCAGGCCCGGACGGTCAAGGCGAACCCCGACTGGGCCCAACTGCCTGTCCGTGTCCGCGCACTCAAGGACGGCAAGCTCCTCTATATGGCCGTGCCGAGAATGGCGAGCCTCCAGCCGTTCTTCCTACTCGACCCGGCGACGCTGGAGCTACCTCCCGAGCAGGCCGCCGAGAAGAAGGGGGCGGCGCAGGTTGCTCGCCGTGTCGGCGTCGAAGACATGCGCCCCATCGATGTCGTGATCTGCGGCAGCGTGGCGGTCAACCGCTCCGGGGCGCGCATTGGTAAGGGCGCCGGATTTTCCGACATCGAGGTGGCACTCCTCATCGAGGCTGGCCTTGTCACCGACGAGACGGTCATTGTCGCGCCCGTACACCAGTTGCAGGTCATCAACGAGGAGATCCCCGAGACCGAGCACGACTTCAGCGTTGACCTCATCGTCACGCCGGACGAGGTGATCGAGTGCCCGAACCGGCGCCGGCCCCGTGGGCTCGTCTGGAACGACCTCACGGCGGAGAAGATTGAAGCGATTCCGGCTCTCGCGGCGAGGGCTCGACGTGGCGGGTAGCACCTGGGGGCAGAAAGATCATAAACTGACAGGGGACGCAAGACTAGGGAACGCGTTGATCAACCTGAAGAGACTCGCGCTCCCAGTTGCCGTGCTCATCGGGGCCATCAGCCTCGCCGCTTGCGACAGCGCGGACACCAGCGGCAGCGCCCAAGTTGCCACCTACAGTGCCGGATACGACTACGGTAGCGATCTCCTCAAGGACACCTACGACGGCGAGGAGCCGGACGTCGACGAGGCCATAGGCGCCTGCGGAGACGGCGTTGACTACGAACGGGAGCGTCTCTACAGCTCGAACGGCCTCACTCCCGTACAGGGGAGTGTCCCGATCACGAGCGCGGAGACCGAAGCGTACGACGCTCTCAAGGAGAAGATCGGGAAGGATCCCGGCCGCGCCCTCGATGCGTACGAGCAGGGTTGTAGTGATGCCCTCGACGGCGAGCCCACTACCGTGTCGATATGGGACCAGGCAGCCGCCGTCACCGGGGACCCGTACGCCGCGGGATACAGCTTCGCCATGTATAAGCTGCCCGTTCTTCAGGAGGTAGCCGAAGCGGAAGGCATCGAGGATCCGGTAGAGGAAACCATCTCCGTCTGCCAGGTGAAGGTCCTCATTGCCCTCGACCAACTTCCCTTGGAGAAGCCCGAAGACCTCGACCCTTCCGAGTGGGCGAGCGCGAAGGGGATCGAGGACAGGCACCGAGAATTCATCAGGGGCTTCGAGGACGCCGCCAATGGCAAGGTTGAGCGCACGACCAGTTAGACAGCCCTATTCCTCGACATCCTGTGACGAACGTTCTTCTTGGTGCAGCACCTCCTCCATAAAGACACGAATCGTGGTCTCGTACGGCTTGTACGAGAAAGCTCCGCCGGGCGGGCGTAGCGAGATCAAGTCATGTGCCACGACGAGGAGCGAGAGCAACAGTCGGTTCACATCTGAGGACGAAACATCGGAGTGAAGGCCCTTGTTGCTCAGACTATCCAGCCTATCGACACGCTTCCCCAAGTCCTCGACGTTCGCGATGAGTAGTTCTCGTGTGGTGTCAGAGGTGACATTTTCCGCGATGTACGCCCACAGGCGGTTCCGGTACTCAGCCTGGCCGACCTTTCGCCCGTTGACCTTCTCTTCACGCGGGGGATAGAGGCAGTCGGCAAGCTTTTCCGTGAATCGCCGGCAGGACAGCGACACATGTGCCAGCTCTTCCGCTGTCTCGTGATTCTCGAACGCCTTGAGGGCAGCGTGCAGCCGTTGAGTGAGATCCGGGTCCAGGTCTGAGCAGCGCATCAGGGTCTCACCCAGCGCGGATGAGAACTGGCCATGAAGCAGTTCGTCCGCCTCACCGAGCCTGCGAAAGTGCTGCATGTTGTCGTACGGATCAAAGATGGTCTCCCGTGCCCCGGAGTCCTCCCAATAAACGGAGGGGAAGAGGCCGGAAGCTTCCCACTCGCGATATTCCACGTAATCTCGGGTATCCTCGACTTCCAACTCATACCCTCTATGAAACAAATAGAGGGAGTCTTCGAATATCCGAAACCTGCTCGGGATGCCTTTCAGGAACACCGCCCAGTGCTCCGGAATCTCCGGACGAACTTGCACAGCCCCCAGATACCATTCAGCGCCTTTTAGCCGGATATGCATGGCACGAGCGTCCGACGGAGTCAGAGATTCCACGACCATACCTGCGACATCAAATGACGCGATGTGCTCGGCAAGATCCGGCCCAAGGAAGGTACTCCAGACTGACCAGTGCTCGCCGAGAACGCTGTTTGCAGCGTCTTCGGCACTGCCCACCTCTTGGGCCAGCTGCCACAGTGGGAGAGTTCCCGTGGAAAATCGGGCATGGCGCCTATGACGTGGAACGGATTCCATGAACGCTCGCACCAGGGATTCCCTCATGGTGAGCCATCCCCACGTTCCGCCCGCCGGCGAGCTCCAACCTTCGTTGATCAGAAAGCAGACTCTCATTCGTCCCCCAACAACCGATCTCGCTGAGTGCCTCGACCTGTCCGTAGCCGGCCGCGCTTCTTTCCTGTCCGACACCACGCAGCACGGCGACACTGCCAGTCGGGCGACTTCGCTGTAGCCCATGTCCGCATAGGACCAGCGCGTTCAGCAGGCTGGCGCGACCACTCCTCCAAGCCGCCACCGGTACCGCAGGACACGCACGAACTCCGTCCCGTCCGCCAGAATGGACCACACGTCCTTGATGCTCACGCCCAGTGCGTCGGGGAACCACTCACAGATCAGGCCGTGCACCTCAGCGGCGAGCAACGGTTCGTGCTGCCTCGCCAGGACGATCGCCACCTGCTGACGAAGTGTCGGCTCTGCCGGTACGTCGAGAACGGCCTTGCGGAGACGCTCGACACCCCGTCGCTCCTGCTCCATAGCAACAGCCAGTTGACTCACGATTGCCTCAAAGACGGCCTCCACCACCCGGAGCGTTGACCTCCGACGGTCCGGCCGTTTCAGGAGGACCGCGCCCACCCCGAGGACGACGACACCAAGCAGCCACGGCGAGATGCCTATCTTGCGGCCCGTGTAGGAGATCAGGCCGACCATTCCTCGGAAGGGGAGGATGGCGGTGTTCGCGGTGAGGAGCTGATCCCAGGAGGCGTCGGCAACCTCGACGGCAGCCCCGGCCGAGTCGATCCACCGCTTCGGAGCGAACCCGGGCTTCTTGAGGTGTCTGTCGTCCGAGAACACGACGCACGGCGCGATGAGTTTGGCGAGCCTGCCTGTCGGCACGTCGTCCGGATCCGTGATCGCCAGTACCTGAGGGTCGGGAGCATCAACGTCGGACATGGTGACGAAGCGGAGTGCCGGTAGGTACTCATCTTCAAAGCGGGCACGAAGCGCTGCGAGAGGTACCGGGCTTGACGCCGCGATCGTCGGGAGGTGTTCATAGACCTCATCGAGCACGTGGTCGGCGGCGTAGAGCACCACGTCGCCACGATCGCTCATACGGAGCAGACGTGATCGCCGTCCCTCCGCCTCATTGCGACAGTCGTTGTCGATGCTTGAGAGCAGTACGTTGGTGTCGACGACGGCGACCAGATGCGGCGCGCGTGAACTGTAGGGATCAAGCGGCCGGGGTCTCGCGAGTGATGTGAGCTGATCGTCCGTCATGGATCAACGGTAGTGCTCGGGTATGACAGGTTCCACCTGGTTTCATGCAGCACGCCGAACACGGAGCTGTCAGCCGTCGGGGATGGGCGTCATCCATCGCTCGGGACTGCGGGATCACCCGGTTTTCTCGGAGCCCGCGGGCGGCGCTTTCAGCCCTCGCACCAAGTCCCCTGCATCCATGCCGAGCGCCTCGGCGATCTTCAGGATGTTGTGGAGCGACACATTGCGCTGACCGCGCTCGACCTGCCCGATGAACGTCCAGTGCATGCCGCTGTCGTCGGCAAGGCCCTCCTGGCTCTTGCCGAGTTCGTTCCTGCGGGCGCGCACCCGCGCCCCGAACGTCTCTGCTGCGTCTGAGATGGGCTGTTTTGCCATGGCGAGCCCTAGCCCATATGTCCCAAGCCTCAAGATCCAGAGACGATGTATCCCAACTCTCTGCATCCCATGACTATGTGTCCTATGCTGCTTCTCGCAACCCCGGAACGCGAGGGAGGTGACGGTCATGCTGTGCTTCAACGGCAACGGTGGTGGTGGCGGCACGAGGCGCTGACGCCCGTACCCGCGCACCCCTGGAAGCCCCGAGTTCGGCAACGCGGCTCGGGGCTTTCTGCTGGGCAAAACATTGCCCTGAACTGCAATTTCTGTATAATTGATCTTGTATATGTCGAGTCCGTTAGAACGTCTCTACAAGACCAAGCTTGCACTGCTCGCGACCGTTGCCACGGTGGTTGGCATTGCTCTGATGCTCCTCGCACACTGGGCGAACGGCAACGCTCCTTGGGACTGGCTCGACAACCTGCCCGTCATGGATATCGGCTCGGCGCTCTTCACGACCGGGCTCATCGCCATTTTCTTCGAGTACATCGACCAGGCGGACGCCGAGGCCCGCGCCAACCAACGGCTCCGGAAGGTTCTCGTCGAGGAGGCGCCCGCCATCCGTGACGCCGTGGTGGACGGCTTCGCCTTCGCCCCGGAGTCCCTGACGAACGTCGCTTCCAAGCAGACCCTCGATCGCATCGTCGAGAACACCTTGGGCATTCAGCTCGGTGACAAGGAACTTGCTGCCGACGCGTACCGGGACTTGAAGGAGCAGATCATAGGGGCACGGCAGCGCTGGGAGGACGCCCATGTCTCCGTGGCACTCGCGCCATGGAAGAAAGGGCCGGCTTCAGGCAACGGCTCGATGTTCGTCGCCACTGTCGTGTGGGAGTACCGCTTCATCCCGTCGAGTCCGGTCCTTCGCTTCTCCTGCGTCTCAGACCTCGATACCTTCCGAGAGCTTTCGGTGGACCCAACTTCCACGGCCGCCTGGTACTTCGTGCCCATACGCGACTTGGACGCTTCATCGCCTGATGCCTTCGAGCTGGTCCAGGTCGCTGTGAACGGTAAGCCGCTGAGGGCCAGGCGTAGCGTCCGCAAGGACGGCCAGGTCTTCACCTGCAATCTCGACGATGAAGTGAGTAGGAACGACGAGGTGACCATCTCTTACACCTACCGCGTCCTGGTTCAACGGCACGGTCACACATTGCACCTCGACCTTGCCCAGCCGACAAAGGACTTCCGGGCAGAGCTCTGGTACGGCGACTGCGGTATCCGGCGCATGAACGTCATCGACTACCTGTCCGGCCCGCGTCAGCCGCGGTACCGGCACCTCGAAGCCTCTGATCCATCCCCGAGCGTCGAAGTGGCCTACGAGGGCTGGACGTTCCCGAAGGGCGGGGTGGCCTTCGTCTGGGTGCTCGACGAGGAACTCTCGTGATCGACTCGCTGAAGGTAGTCAAGCCCATGGGGGATGCGCGGCAACCGCATCCCCTGTCAGTACCCGGCGCTATCGTTGAGGCACTCGCTTGGAGTATCACCACTAGTGACACTGCTGTCACGCACTGGCACGCGAAGGATGGGCCCCGAAGGATGGACAGGTCACGCGTACACCTCGCCGCAGGATCGCGGTCAGGCTCTGGGCTCGATGCAGGCAAGGGGGTGGCGTGGTAGTGGCTCTCAAAAAGTCGGACCTGTACAGCTCGCTCTGGCGGAGCTGTGACGAACTGCGCGGCGGCATGGACGCCAGCCAGTACAAGGACTACATCCTCACGCTGTTGTTCGTGAAGTACGTGACAGACAAGGCCAAGTCCGACCCGAACTCCTTGATCGACGTCCCCGCCGGCGGGTCCTTCGATGACATGGTCGCCCTCAAGGGTGACAAGGAAATCGGCGATCGTGTCAACAAGATCATCGGCAAGCTCGCCGAGGCCAACGGGCTCGAGAAGGTCATTGACCTGGCCGACTTCAACGACGAGGAGAAGCTCGGCAAGGGCAAGGAGATGCAGGATCGCCTCTCCAAGCTGGTGACGATCTTCGCTGACCTGGACTTCCGGGGTAGCCGCGCTGAGGGCGACGACCTTCTCGGCGACGCCTATGAGTACCTGATGCGGCACTTCGCAACGGAATCGGGCAAGTCGAAGGGGCAGTTCTACACCCCGGCCGAGGTCTCACGCATTCTCGCCAAAGTCGTCGGTATCGGCCCCGGCACCCGGCAGGACCACACGGTCTACGACCCCACATGCGGTTCCGGCTCGCTGCTCCTCAAAGTGGCCGACGAGGCACCACGCGGCCTCACCATCTACGGCCAGGAGAAGGACAACGCCACCTGGGCGCTGGCCCAGATGAACATGATCCTCCACGGCTACGCGGACCGTGACATCCGCAAGGGTGACACGATTACCAGCCCACAGTTCACCCAGGGCGCACGGCTACAGACCTTCGACTTTGCCGTTGCCAACCCACCGTTCTCGATCAAGTCATGGAGCAACGGCCTGGAGAACGACTACGGCCGCTTCGAGTACGGCCGGCCGCCGGAGAAGAACGGCGACTACGCCTTCCTGCTGCACATCCTCAAGTCACTCAAGAGCACGGGTAAAGCCGCAGTCATCTTGCCGCATGGTGTGCTCTTCCGCGGTCACGCCGAAGAGAGCATTCGTAAGGAGTTGCTACGCCGCGGCTACATCAAGGGCATCATCGGCCTGCCCGCGAACCTCTTCTACGGCACCGGTATCCCGGCCTGCATCATCGTCCTCGACAAGGAGAACGCCCAGGCGCGCACCGGCGTCTTCATGATCGACGCTTCCAAGGGCTTCATGAAGGACGGCAACAAGAATCGCCTCCGGAGCCAGGACATCCACAAGATCGTCGACGTCTTCAACAAGCAGACCGAGAACGACCGCTATTCCCGTATGGTGCCGCTCCACGAGATCGCCGACCCGAAGAACGACTACAACCTCAATATCCCGCGGTACATCGACTCCTCTGAGCCCGAAGACATCCAGGACCTTCACGCCCACATGCACGGCGGGATCCCAGACCGCGACCTGGACTCACTTAACAGGTACTGGGAGGCGTTCCCGAGCCTTCGTGCCACGCTCTTCAAGCCAAACCGCCCCGACTACAGCGACCTCGCGGTCGGCGTGACTGAGGTGCAACAGGCCATCCTGGATTCCAGCGAGTTCCAGAAGTTCGCCACGGACGTCCGCGGCCAGGTTGATGACTGGTTCTCCGCGCACCGGCCAGTCCTGCAAGCGCTCAACGCGGACACTGTCCCCAAGGATCTGATCGCTCGTATTGGCGACGATCTACTGGCACGGTTCAAGAACGCCCCCCTGCTCGACGAGTACGACGTCTACGAGCAGCTCATGACCTACTGGCACGGCGTCATGCACGACGACGTCTTCCTCGTCATGAACGACGGATGGTGTGAGGCGGCGAAGCCGCGCAAGACCATCGAGGACAAGGAGCGCAAGCTCACCGAGACCCCGGACCTCGTCATTGGCTCCGGGCGCAGCGTCACCAAGTACAAGATGGACCTCGTCCCGCCGGCGCTTGTCGTAGCTCGTTACTTTGCGGATGAACAGGCCGAGGCCGACGCACTGCACGCGGCAGCCGAAGAGGCAAGCCGTGCTGTCGAGGAGTACATCGAAGAGCACGCTGCCGAGGACGGCCTGCTTGCTGAAGCGATGGACGATGGCAAGATCTCCAAGGCGCTCGCTTCGGCGCGACTCAAAGTGGCTCGGCACGAGGGAGCTGACGCGGAGGAGATCAAAGCTCTCCAGCACCTGGTCAAGCTGTACAACGAAGAGTCTGTTGCCAAGAAGGCGGCCAAGGAGGCCCAAGCCGCCCTCGATCTCGCGACCCTCAAGAAATACGGCGACCTCACCGAGCCTGAGATCAAGCAGCTCGTACTCGACGACAAGTGGCATGCCACCGTCGCTAGCCGCGTGGCGTCTGAGGCTGAGTCACTCACGCTCGCACTCGTGTCACGGATCCAGCAGCTCGGCGAGCGCTATGCCGAAACCGTGGGGGCGCTTAACACGCTAGTGGAAATGCTCGGCTCCAAGGTCTCACAGCACCTGGCTAGCATGGGGGTGGAGTAATGACCAACCCGGTGCATAAGCCACTCGGCCAGCTACTGCTACGCCCGCCTCGCTACGGAATTAACGCTGCGGCTGTTCCGCTGGCTCCCGGTGTAGCGACCTATGTTCGAATCACAGATATCAACGACTCGGGCAGGTTCTCCCCTGATCCGAAGGTCGGAGTAGATCACGTCAGCGCAGTCAACTACAGACTGTCCGCTGGAGAGCTTGTTTTCGCGCGCACTGGCGCCAGCGTTGGCAAGTCCTACCTGTACGACTCGCGTGACGGCGAGTTGGTATACGCCGGATTCCTGATCAATATTGCACCAGACCCGAAGCGACTCAATCCCAAGTATCTATCACTCTTCGTGCAGTCTAAGGAATATTGGGACTGGATTGCCCGAACATCTGTTCGTAGCGGTCAGCCGGGCGTTAATGGACGCGAGTATGCGCAACTCCCAGTGCCATTGCCTGACATCGCGACGCAGAACGCGATCGTGTCAGCGATGAATGACGTCGACGACCTGCTCTCCACGCTGGAACGCTTGATCGCCAAGAAGCAGGCGATCAAGCACGGCATGGTGCAGTGTCTCCTCACCGGAAAAGTGCGTCTCCCTGGCTTCACTTCTGGAACTTGGGAAACCCGCCCCCTGCGAGAGGGTGTATCGCTAATTTCCGGCACGCATGTAATGGCGCGGGATTGCAATACGCGAGGAATCGGAACACCCTATCTCACCGGCCCCGCAGACTTCCCCAATGGGGAGATCAAACAGACGAAGTTCACCACTCGGCCGGTCTCGTTGTGCAGAGCTGGAGATATCCTCATCACAGTCAAGGGGTCAGGGTCTGGATCCATGGTCGAAGCTGACGCAGAGTACTGCATCAGCCGGCAACTCATGGCCGTACGCACTTCGAAATGGGATTCACGCTTTCTCTTCTACTCCCTTCTGCACAACGCTTCACAGATTCGGGCGGCATCAGCTGGCCTAATCCCAGGGCTTTCGCGATCAGATATCCTTGACCAGCAACTGCCGATTCCTCCCACCATGGCCGAACAAAACGCTATCGCTGAAGCCCTGTCGGCTATTGATCATCAAATCGAGGGCTTGAAACGCTTGAATGCCCAGAAAGAGGCGATCAAGACGGGCATGATCCAGCAGCTCCTGACCGGCCGTACCCGCCTTCCCACCAAGGAGAGCGCAGCATGAGCAACGTCGGTCAGCCGGAGCGCAAGACTCAAGACCGCGTCGTCGAGCTGTTCCGAGACTCGCTGGGCTACGACTACCTCGGCAACTGGGAGTATCGCGCGGCGAACTCCAACATTGATGTTGAGCTGCTCACTCAGAACCTCCGCGCCCGGGGCTACAACGACAACCTCATCAACAAGGCGATCGACAAGCTGAAGAGCGACGCTTCGCTCGGTGGTGGTCGCGATCTGTACGAGGCGAACCGAGACGTGTACGGCCTGCTCCGGTACGGAGTGAAGGTCAAGCCGGGTGTCGGCGAGCAGACAGAGACGGTCTGGCTCGTTGACTGGGCACGCCCCGAAGCCAACCACTTCGCTCTTGCCGAGGAAGTGACGGTGCTGGGTCAGCACACCAAGCGCCCGGACATCGTGCTGTACGTTAACGGCATCGCCTTCGGGACGATCGAGCTCAAGCGCTCGAAGGTCGCCGTCTCTGAAGGTATCCGGCAGAGCATCGGGAACCAGCGGCCCGAGTTCATTCGCCCGTTCTTCACGACGGTACAGCTCGTCATGGCCGGCAATGACGTGGAGGGGCTGCGCTACAGCCCTATCGACACGCCGGAAAAGTACTGGCTCGCATGGCGTGAACCGTCCGACATCGCCGACCCGCTCGATCGTTCCTTGACCCAGCTCTGCTCGAAGGAGCGTCTGCTTGAGCTGGTTCACGACTTCATGGTCTTCGACGCAGGGCAGAAGAAGACGAGTAGGCACAACCAGTACTTCGGCGTCAAGGCGGCTCAGGAGCGGATCGCCAAGCGCGAGGGCGGCATCATCTGGCACACCCAGGGCTCAGGCAAGTCGCTGACGATGGTGTGGTTGGCCAAGTGGATCCGTGAGAACCAGCCGGACGCTCGCGTTCTCCTCATCACTGACCGGACCGAACTGGATGATCAGATCGAGAAGGTCTTCCAGGGAGTCAACGAGGCCATCTACCGCACGAAGAGCGGTGGCGACCTCCTCGCCACATTGAACGCGAGCGAGGAGTGGCTGGTCTGCTCGCTGGTCCACAAGTTCCGCAGCTCGGAAGACGAGGCTGCCCGCGATGAGGCTGAGAGCGAGTTCATTCGTGAGCTGAAAGCGACTGTTCCCAAGGATTTCCACGCCAAAGGCAACATCTTCGTCTTCGTCGACGAAGCACACCGTACGCAGTCGGGCAAGATGCACGACGCCATGAAGGCGCTCATGCCAGGTGCCATGTTCATCGGCTTCACCGGTACGCCTCTCCTCAAGGAGGACAAGGACACCACTGTTGAGCGGTTCGGCAGCTTCATCCACACCTACAAGTTCAACGAAGGTGTTGCAGACGGCGTCGTGCTCGACTTGCGATACGAGGCTCGCAACATCGACCAGGACCTGACCTCGCCGGCAAAGGTCGACCAGTGGTTTGAGGCCAAGACCCGCGGTATGACCGACCTCTCCCGTGCCGAGCTCAAGAAGCGCTGGGGCACCATGCAGAAGGTCGTCAGCTCGGAGCCGCGCGCCCGGCAAATAGTCAACGACATCCTGCTCGACATGGAGATCAAGCCGCGCCTGTCGGACGGTCGCGGCAACGCCATCCTCGTCAGTCAGAGCATCTATCAGGCGTGCAAGTTCTACGAGCTGTTCACCCAGGCCGGGTTCAAGGGCAAGTGCGCCATCATCACGTCGTACACGCCACAGGCCAGTGACATCTCCAAGGAGGACTCCGGCCACGGCGCCACCGAGCGGCTGCGGCAGTACGAGATCTACCGGCAGATGCTCGCGGACCACTTCAACGAGCCTGCCGACAAGGCAATGGGCAAGGTCGAGCAGTTCGAGAGGGACGTCAAGGAACGTTTCATCAACGACCCGGGTCAGATGCGGCTGCTCATCGTTGTCGATAAGCTCTTGACCGGCTTCGACGCCCCGAGCGCGACGTACCTGTACATCGACAAGAAGATGCAGGACCATGGTCTGTTCCAGGCGATCTGCCGGGTGAACCGCCTCGATGGCGAGGACAAGGACTACGGCTACATCGTCGACTACCGCGATCTGTTCAACTCGCTCGAGTCCGCCATCACGGACTACACCGTCGGCGCCCTCGAAGGCTACGAGGCAAAGGACGTCGAGGGGCTGCTGTCCGATCGGATCGACAAGGCTCGTGAGGATCTCGATGAGGCCCTGGAGAAGATCCGGGCGCTCTGTGAGCCGGTCGCACCGCCGAAGGACACCCTCCAGTACCAGCAGTACTTCTGCGCCCGCGAGCAGGGCAACGCCGAGCAGCTCAAGGCCAACGAACCCAAGCGGGTTGAGCTCTATAAGTCTGTTGCGGCCGTGACCCGCGCGTACAGCAACCTCGCCAACGAAATGCAGGCCGCTGGGTACAGCGACGCCGAAACGGCAGCGATCAAGGACGAGATCACCCACTACGCCAACGTGCGCGACGAGGTGAAACTCGGTGCTGGCGAGAATGTTGACTTCAAGCAGTACGAGGCCGGCATGCGGCACCTGCTCGACACCTACATCAGTGCCACTCCCTCCGAGGTAATTTCCGACTTCCAGGAAGCCGGGCTGATCCAGCTGATCGTCGAGATGGGAGCTGGCGCGCTCGACAAGCTTCCCGTGGGTATCAAGAAGGACCCCGAAGCGATGGCAGAGACGATCACCAACAACATGCGCAAGGTGATCATCGACGAGCGCCCGATGAACCCGAAGTACTACGACAAGATGTCGGAGCTACTCGACGCCATACTCGAAGAGCGGCGTCAAGGTGCTCTGGACTACAAGGAGTACCTCGAGAAGCTACTGGAGCACGCGTCCAACCTCGGTAAGGGCGAATCGGACACCGAGTACCCGGAGTGGGCCGACAACGGTGCCCGCCGCGCCCTGATCGACTTCTTCGATCAGGCACCGGAGCTGGCCGCGGTGGTGGACACCACCATCCTCCACACCAAGCCCGACTCATGGGTGGGCAACGCGATGAAGGAGAAGAAGGTCAGGCGCGCGCTCGCTCAGGCGCTGCCTGCCGACTTCGACCGGCTTGATGAACTGCTTGAACTGCTAAAGGCACGTCATGAGTACCGCTAGTGCCTATCTCACCGTCCGTGGCATCGGCATCGACGTCATCTACAAGAACATCAAGAACCTGCACATCGGTGTCTATCCACCCCTTGGGCGCGTTCGGGTAGCAGCGCCGCACCAGCTCGACGATGACCAGGTGCGGCTCGCGGTAATCCAGCGCTTGTCATGGATCAAAGAACAGCGCGAACGACTTCAATCAGCCGCACGTCAGTCAACCCGAGAGATGGTTACAGGCGAGTCTCACTATGTGTGGGGCGTTCGTCGCCGAATGAAGGTCGTTGAGCGCCCCGGACGAGCCCACATCGAGCTAGACGGTGAGCGACTGCTGCTGTACGTCCCTGCCGACACGACAGCTGAACGGCGCCATGAGCTGCTCGATCGCTGGTACCGGGAGCAGATTCGACATGCGATCCCGAGCCTGATCGCCAAGTGGGAACCGATCCTCGACGTATCGGTGCCGCGCTGGAGCATCAAGCGCATGAAGACGAAGTGGGGATCCTGCAACCGCGAGACCGGACACATCTGGTTCAACGTCGAGCTCGCCAAGAAGCACCCGTCCTGCCTGGAGTACATCGTCGTCCACGAGATGGCGCATTACCTGGCGCGCCATCACGACGACCGTTTCACCAAGCTCATGGATAGGTTCATGCCGAACTGGCGTAACCTCCGTGACCAGCTGAACAATGCACCGCTCGCAGAGGAGCAATGGACATGATTGCGCTGCATGTTCTTCAGGAAATAAGCGGGGCTAGACGATGACTGACTTCGACCTCTATTTCTCCGAATACTTCGGCGTCGATCCCGCCGTCTTGGAGGAGTACGGGGCCTTTGATGTCAGCATCGTCTCCGACCTTCCACTATTCATCGATCCATTTCTCCTCTTCAACAGCGAAAAGCCCGAGTACCAAGCCCTCCATGAGCAGATCCTCAAGTACCTGTACTTTCTGCGTGATAAGGCAGCGCCCGATCTTGATCCGAGTTTGATAAAGAGCTGGTACCGGTTCAAAGAGGTCAAGCAGAACTGGTTCGGGTTCACGGTGCTTGGCAATGGCGGCAGCGGACTCGGTGGTAAGTTCGCAACTTCGCTGCACGAGTCACTCGGGTCAATTCTTACTAACTTCGGCTCCGAGCAAATCACCGAGAGCTCCCATCTGGAGAAGCTGGCCCTGATCCAACCTGGTGTCGGGCGTGACAACATCAGCGACTTCGCGACGAATCTAATCAAGGACTACCTCCTCGACTACACCCAGACGTTCGCCAAGAATCACCTTTCTCCGGAAAAGGTCGAGACCTTCGCAGTGACGCGAGCTGCGTTCAACTATGACACCGAATCTTGGGAGGCACAGAGGTACGTCCTGCCTCGGCTCGGCGATGACTTCGTCCTGCTGACGCCGACCGATATCCTGACTCGTGACGACACCTGGATTAGTCAAGCGGACATGATCCGCAGCTTTGACAGGCTGCCGTCTGCCGTGCCTGACGACGAACTTAGAGCGCAGGTCAACAACTACTTTCGCCAGCGACTGGGGAGGAAGCCTACAGCGAAAGATCGTGCAGCGGCTGCCCACAGCACAATTCGCCAGTTCCCAGAACTCGTCGATTACTACATCAAGACCAAGGAAGACTCAGGCGACGAGGCTGTCGCAACCAGTTCGGAAAAGGTCGACGACACCTACAAAGTACTCGTCACCCAGCTCAAACTGGCTGTCGCCGACCTTGCTTCGAAGTCCAGGTTCTACGACCAGGCGTGGACCAGCTACGACGAGGCGCTTGATCGCGTCCATCTCTTCAAGGCCTATGTCGAGGACAACGACGGATACAAGCTGATCAACCGTGCAGGGAAGCCGTTCTCGCGTGAGGACGAGGTTCAGCTGTTCTTTGGCCTGCTCTGGTGTCGCACTGACTTTGACGTCAACCGAGAACCGAACAACGGACGCGGGCCGGTAGATTTCAAGGTCAGCTATGGTGCGGGCGATAAATCATTGATCGAGTTCAAGCTTGCGAGCAATTCGTCGCTCAAGCGAAACCTAGAGAACCAAGTCCCCGTCTACGAGAAGGCAAATAGGACCGATAAGTCCATCAAGGTCATCATCTGCTACACCCAGGCTCACCAGAATAAGGTCGCCAAGGTGCTCAAGGAATTGGGTCTCGACAAGGAGCCGTCTATCGTCGTGATTGACGCAAGGAACGACAACAAACCCTCTGCGTCGAAGGCGTAGCCTGAGACACACCGCCAACGAAGAGTGTCCGTTGGCTGGTCGCGGGGTGTTCTTTTAATTGGAACAAGACAGCTATGAGCTACTACGCCACGGGCGGACGCATCTCTACTTCCGCCCGCTTGAGCGCCTTCCATACCGCGCTGCCGCTGATGCCGAACTTCTTCCCGATCTCATTCGTGCTCAGTCCCTGCTCGTAAAGCTCCTTGGCCTGTTTCACTCGTGCCGGTGTCATCTTGGTCATCTGTCGCTTGGCCACGCCGGCACGTTCCAAGTGCCGGTCTACCGTGTGGCGGTGGACGCCGTAGCGCCGAGCCAGCTCGTTCATCTCGGCGCCGCGTCGGTACGCCTCCACCAGCTCCGCCACTTCGTCAGGTGACAGCATCCGGCACTCACGAACGCTCGTTGCGACGCCTGGCTCAACCAACGGCGGCTCTACCTGTGGCAACGCCGCCATGTTGACGCTCTCCAGCGCCTTGAACAGTCGCAACAGGGGTGCGCCAGGGTTCGAAAGCGAGTCACGGAGGCGCACAGCAAAAGGGCCGGCTCAGGAGGGTTTCCTCCCAGGCTGGCCCTTCGTCTTCGAGTCCGTGCCACACACGTGCCACTAGCTTGAGTTTTAACCTCGATAAATATGGTTCGGCGCCTGCCAGGCCCACGTGAGGTGAACTCTGCAGTCCGCATGGCATGCACTCCATCAGCGTCGGTTTCGGGAAGCAAGGCGGATAAGGTCGTGGACCAAGTCTTCACTAGACCGGTTGACACCTGGGGGGGGTACAAGGCATGCCTACACCTGAGCAGATCTGGGCGGACGCCGACCTCCCCACCCGTCGGCTCGCCGGGCTGGCTCTCAACCCGTCCGTGCCGGAGAGCGCCCTCCTGTGGCTACTCTCCGACGCTCCGCTTGCCGTACGAATGGTGCTGTGCCGGGACCGGATCCTGCCTGACGCCGTCGTCGACGCGGTGATCGAGCACCCCGACACCTACACCCGCAGCTTCTTCGCTCGTAACCCCCATGTCGATCCGGCCCAGCGAGTTCGGCTACTGGACGATCCCGAGTGGTTCGTCCGCGCCCACCTCGCCGAGGGACCGCGAGTGGCAGCCCCCGCGCGTCCCAGGCCTCTGCCCGATGAGGCCGTCGTCCACATGATCAGCACGTATGACGACGAACTCCTCGGCGGCCCCTTTTACCAGCAGATCTCCGCCAGGCTGCGCCGCTCCATGCCCACACATCCGATCGCGAAGGTCCGCCGTTGGGGCGTCGGCAGCTGGTCGTCATTGTCCGCGGACATACGGGCTGCACTGCTCGCAGACCCCGACGACGGGGTCCGGGAGAGGGCGCAGCGCCATGCGCGCTTGCAGGATCCGGCGTGGGTGGAGAGCGCGCTCCCTGACCGGCCGTGCCACGCCCGTACCGACATGCTGCTCCACCGCGCCCTCAGCAGACCGGTAGTGGACGGCGTCCTCACCAGGCCCGTAGGCGAGGAGGACAAGGCGATGATCGCCGTCAACCCCACCCTCCCCGCCGACGCGGTGGTCCTCCTGGCCGCCGACCCGGATCCGCAGATACGGGGCCTGATCGCGCAGCGCACAGACCTCGGACCCACCGAGCGCCGCGCACTCGTCGCCGATCCGGACCCGGACGTGCGCACGAAGGTCGCGTACCACGCGGACCTGGCACCGGCCGAGCGCCGCGTGCTCATGACGGACCCCCACCCCGGCGTCCGGCTGGCCGTGTCCCTCCACCCCGCACTGAGCGAGGAGGAACGGGCCCGGATCGACTACCAGGTCCCCATGGACGAGCCCTTCGTCTTCCACCCGGTGTTTGAGGTGGCCCGAAATCCCGGGACCGTCCGCCGAAACGCACTCTCCAACCACCCCCTGCTGCGGCGACAGGCAGCCAGGGACCATCTGCTGTCACCGGACCTCGTCGCCCGCCTGGCCTCCGACGACGATCTCGGCGTACGCGTCCTGCTGGCCCAGAACCATCCGGACGCCCCCGCGTCACTTCTGCTGCGCAGCTTCCTGGAGTACACCGGCGCCGAGCGCAGCCACCTCACCACCCGGCCGAACTTCCCGACCAGCGGACTGGCAGCCTTCGCCGACCACGAGGACCCTGAGGTCCGGGCCTTGGCCGCACGCGACCCCGAAACTGAGCCGACAGCCGTGGAGCGGCTCACCCGGGACCCGGAGTATGCCGTGAGGGCTGCGGCGGCGCGCCACTCGAGGCTTCCGCAGTCCCGGCTGGTAGTACTCCTCGACGACGAGGAGCTGGCTCACGCTGCGGCTGCGAACGCGGCGCTGGACGTGGACACGATCCGCCGACTGTTGAAGGCGGACAGCCGATGGGTAAGGCCGACGGCGTAGAGGAAGCTCCCGCTTGGCCCCAGCGCTCTGCGAAGAACGAGTTGTGAAACACCGACGCAACGAGGCTTCACTCCGCGGGTGTTCCGAAACCGCATGCCGCTCATGGAGAGGGCGATCGCGGGCGCTGCCCACATGGGAGCGTCGATCGTTTCGTGGCAAACAACGGCGCGAAGAAGGCTAAAACTCAAGCTAGCCAACGCCCACCCCGGCGGAACGAATACGGCGAGACCTCCACCAACCCCAGACCGTGTGGCCCACCAGAGCGACCGCAACGGCAACAGCCGTGAACCGAACGGTGGTCCAGGTACCCAGAACAATCTGACTCGGCCCGCGCGACTCCGTCTCCAGGCGCATGGAAGTCTCATAAAAAGCCACCAGGGGAACAAGCAGCCGGAAGCCTAGGCCGCCGATGCCCGGCACCCGTGCGAGGTTCCCCAGGAGCCCAAGGGGTGCCCCGAAGAAGAATGCCAGCACACCCCAGAGGACAATTCCGGATGATCCCGCACCTGAGGAATCCAGTCCATCCAGGGAGGCCAGGCTTCCCTTGGTCAGGTAGTAGGTCACGACACCGACAGCCAGCCCCAGAGGTGCGAGAACAACCGATTCGATTTTAGACCGGCGGAAATAACCCACCAGAAACGCGTAACACGCCCACGGCCACCCACCGGTGAAAACGGCGCCCACGGCCGCACCTGGACGGCCGCCCCAATGCTCCACGGTAGGCCCTAGCAGCCCAAGCAACAAGCCAAGCCCGAGTGGCACCGCAAACGACGCGACCCGAGCACTCCAATAGTTCACTCTCTCCCCTTCCGGCCCTAATGCGGCATTACTCCGGGCCCGTGTGCGCCCGGAGCAATGGCCCACCCGAGGGTGGTCAACCCTCATCACAGCGGAAACATTTATGCATTATCGTAGTATGCATAGCAAGTCCATGCTGCACCTTGTGTTGAGGTGGCGTAGGAAGTCTCCCCCTTCGCCACCCAGCCACTTGAGTGGTCGACGTTCTGGACCCTGACCGTTGACTTGTGCTTCACATCCGCGATGTAGTTCGAGTAGCACCTCTTTCCAGCCGACACCAGATCGTACCCATAGCACCACTTGCCATGAGTCACGGTCTCGCAGGTATTCCCTTTCAGCTGAACGGCCGAATCTTTGATTTCCAGCTTTACCACGCCCCACTCGGAGGGGTTACCCAGCTCCGCTGGCGGGTTGACGCCGTCACCTCTCTTATGGATGACGGGCTGCCCAGGTATGAGGCCGCCGTTGGCCTCAACCACGGTATTGCCGGTACCGGTTCCGCTCTGAGAGCCGTAGGCCGCCGCCGGGGTGGCAAAACTGGAAACCGCAAGCGCGGCGCCCAAAATGCCGAAAAGTATTGACTTCCCAAACTTTTTCACGTTCCCCCTATCTCCGCCCCCGTTATTGAGGGCTCGAAAAGATCTTCTATGAGGGCGCTGTGGCAGTCAAGGCTTGGCTGATTTACGGCCCCGGCACAGCCTGAAACCGTTGTTGGGCGGCGGTATTCACGGGCGGGTCATGAAACGCGCGGTCACGCCAGGCGTGTTGTCGGGGCCCATAACACCCCCGCCGTCCTGGCCACCGTCCGCGACCTGATCCGCGGTGCTCTCAAGCCGGCCGGGCATGTCAACATCGCCTTCGCCCGACGCGCCGACACCGGCCAACAAGGCTCCGTAGGCCTGGTCTTGAACAAGCCCTGGACGCGCTGAGCTGCCCAAGCTGAGGGCTCGCGCACCGTGTGACGGGGCCGGCTGTCGCTACTTGCTCTGGTCGATGACACAAGCCGGTAGCGTGGCTGAGGCCGGTGGGGTGCAGCGAGGCATACGCGCGCGTGATCGGCTGGCGCACCCACCGTCGTAGCGGACTGTCGTCGGCTGAGCCTCGTGCCACTACCGTGCCAGACGCAGGGGTCGGCCACGGTCAACGAGGGGGACCAGCGGTCAAGTTGCTGGCCATCTCCGCAGGCATCGAAGCCTGAGGTCACCTGCACGACAGCCCCGCCTCTCTCCTAAAACGGGTGTCGCAGGTTCGAATCCTGCCGGGGCACAGCGGAGTAGCAGGTCAGAAGCCCTGTCGTCCTAGCGGGCGGCAGGGCTTTCGGTCTCGCGGCACACATGAGTCGCCAGCGAGGGGGGCCATGACACAACTCCCCTGGACCGTCACACTCCACCCCGCCGATCCCCTACGAGCCCGGTCTCGTAGGCGACGATCACGAGCTGGGCACGGTCGCGCGCACGCAGCTTGGCGAGCAGGCGTCCGATGTGGGTCTTGACCGTGGCCAGGCTCAGGTGGAGGTGCTCTGCGATCTCGGTGTTGGACAAACCCCGCGCGATCAGGACGAGCACCTCCAACTCCCGGTCGGTGACTCCGTCCAGCGAGCGGCTGATCGGGTGGGCGGGCTCCGGACGGCGGGCGAACTCCGCGATCAGGCGGCGGGTAACCGAAGGAGCGAGCAGCGCATCGCCCGCGGCGACAACGCCGACGGCGGTGAGGACCTCGGTCGGCGGGGTGTCCTTGAGCAGAAAACCCGCGGCGCCGGCGCGCAGGGCGGCGTAGACGTACTCGTCGAGGTCGAAGGTGGTGAGGATGAGGACGCGGACGCCGGACAGGGCCGGGTCCGAGCAGATCTGCCGCGTCGCCTCGATGCCGTCGAGGTCCGGCATGCGTACGTCCATCAGCACGACGTCCGGCCGTTCGCGGCGGGCGAGTTCGACGGCCTCCGCTCCGTTCGCGGCCTCGCCCACGGCCGTCATGCCGGGCGTGTGGTCGACGAGGACCCGGAAACTGCCGCGCACCATCGCCTGGTCGTCGGCGATCAGTACCCGGACCGGGAGCGCGTCGGTCATGGTCATTGCTTCCCTTCGGCGGGCAGGCGGACGGACACCGCGAAGCCGCCCTCCGGCCGGGGCCCGGCCTCGAAGCTGCCGCCGTACATCATCGCCCGCTCCCGCATCCCCAAGAGGCCATGCCCGCCTGGCAGTTCACCGACGATCTGCCCGGACGCGGATGGTGGTCCCTCGTCCGCGATGTCGATGCGTATCTCTCGCGCATCCGCCTCGACCGTGACCTGGCAGCGGGTCGGGGCGGCGTGCCGGACCGCGTTGGTGAGGGCCTCCTGGACGATCCGGTAGATGGTCAGCTGTGTCCCCTCGGCCAGGTCCTCCGTGGCGTGGACCGTCAGGTCGACGTCCACCCCTGCGCGCTGTGCCTCCGCGGCGAGCGCACCGAGGTCGTCGAGTTTCGGTACGGGTGCCAGGGGCGTGCTTTCCGTGCGCAGCACCCCGAGCGTGCGCCGCATCTCGGCCAGCGCCGAACGGCTGGTTTCCTCGATGACCTTGAGGGCGGCCCGCGCCTCCCGCGGGTCGGCCTCCGCCACATGCCCGGCGACACCCGCCTTGACGGCGATCAGGCTGAGGTTGTGCGAGACGATGTCGTGCAGCTCGCGGGCGATCCGCAGACGCTCCTCGTCCAGTGCGCGCTCCGACCGGCGCCGCTGTTCCCGGGCGGCCTCGGCCCGGCGGCCGCGCACGGTGAACCCCACGCCCCAGGCCCCGCCGACCACCAGGAACACGAGCCCGGCCACCCCGACGGCGCCCCGCCAGTCCTCTGCGGGAGTGACCACCGCCTCGCCGAGGTAGACGGCACCGCACGCGACCGGGAGCGCCACCGCAAGTGCGGACACGGACCGGCGGGCGGGCTCGGCCAGTCCGACGAGGTAGGCCGCAAGCCCGGCAGCGGCGTACGGCTCACGGGGGATGTCGAGAAGCGATGCCGTGGCCAGGGCGGCCAGTACGGCCACCAGGACGGCGAGCGGCCAACGGCGGCGTACGGCGATCGGCAGCCCGACGGCGGCGGCGATCAGACAGCCGAGCCAGAGCGGTCCTGTGAAGGCCGGCTGGCCGTCGTCGGCAGTCAGCCGGGCGAAGCCGACGTACACGGCGGTCAGGGCCAGGGCCGCGCTGAGGTCGAGGGCGTAGAGATGTCGCTGCCCACGGGACTTCATGGCCCGACCGTACCTGTACGCGTGCATTCAGCCGGCCTGTCCCAGCAGCACCATCAGCCCGAGCGTCACCAGAGTCAGCGGCACCCAGCGCAGCACCGCCGCCCGACTGGGGCGGGGCGCTTCGCGCAGCAGCGCCAAGCCCAGCGGCACCAATGCGGCGCACAGTCCGGCCAGGGCCACCAGTGACAGCGGGGTGGTCCCCTTGAGTACGCCGAGGGGTAGTGCCGCGGTGAGGCCGAGTGCGACGGCACGGACCGGGCCGAGCACCCGGGTGCGCCACGCACCGAGGGCAAGGACCACCCACCCGGCGAGGATGGCGAGGTTCAACGTGGCGAAGACGTGGAAGGCGCCGTAGCCGGCGGAGACCGCTTCGGTGGCGGGCCCGACCCCCTGGGAACGCACCAGCTGAAAGGCCAGATGGTCCACCCCCGCGTGGAAGGCGCGGGCGAACAGTCCGAACATGACCAGCACCCCGCCCCACAGTCCCCAACCCGCGCTGCGGGCCCCGATGCGTGCGGCCATCACGGCCACGGCGGGCCAGAGCAGCAGGCCACCCGCCGCAAAGAGGCCGTATGCGGTGGCCATCAAGGTGGGGTGCCGCTCGTACGCGGCAAGCTGGTCGGGGTAGAAGAAGTGGAAGCGGGCCCGCAACAACACGCCGGCCAGCATCAGGGGTGGGCCGAGCACCATGGCAGTGCCGCCCACCCAACGTCCCGGGAAGCCGGTGGCCTCCCACTGCTCCACGGGCAGTGCGCCGTGCAGTCGGGCGCTGATCGTTGTGACCGGGGTGGCCATGGATGTCGTCGGGTTCGTCATGCTGATGACGATGCCTTCGCCGCCCCTGCCGGGCGTCGGACCAGGAGCTGAACTGCAGGGTCAGACCTGGGTATGACCTGTCGGACTACCTGAACAGGCACCGCCTCGCCCCGCCGCATGGGCAACTGACGGCTTGCCAGGAAGGCATTGCAGAACACATTCGGCACACACGGGGACGGGAAACCCCGCGAACATACGAGAACTACTGAGAGGTCTTTTCCCAGGCCATGCAGGGCCCTGCACCCACGGCACGCACGCATGAGGGTGAGGCTCTTGAATAAGTCCAGATATAATAAGCGCACCTATCCTTACAGAGGTGCGCAGTGGACAAACCCGCTGAAATGTTCGACCGCGACTTCGAGTGGGCCGAGCTGACCCGCTTCGCCGCCCTGTCCGGCCCGCGTGCCACCCTCGGCGTGGTCTCCGGCCGCCGCCGCCAGGGCAAGACCTTCCTCTTGGACGCCCTCGCGCGGGCAAGCGGCGGCTTCATGTTCACCGCGACCGAGACCACCGAAACCGACGCCCTGCGCCAGTTCGGCGAAGCCCTCGCTCTCCATCGCGACCAGCCCACCCCGTTCCGCTTCACCCACTGGGACGAGGCCGTCACTGAACTCATGCGCATTGCCGACAGGGGCGGCCCCACCATGGCGGTCATCGACGAGTTCCCCTTCCTCGCCAAGGCGTCCCCCCGCCCTCCCCTCGATCATCCAGCGCGCCCTCGATCCCGCCGCCCAGCACACCAACACCCCCGTACGGCTCCTGCTCTGCGGCTCCGCCCTGTCCTTCATGGGCGGACTTCTCGCCGGCAACGCCCCACTGCGCGGCCGCGCCGGCCTGGAACTCGTCGTCCCCACCCTGGACTTCGGCCTCGCCGCCGAGTTCTGGGAGATTACCGACCCGCGCACCGCACTGCTCACCCACGCCATCGTCGGCGGCACCCCCGCCTACCGCCGCGAGTTCACCCAGGGCGATGCCCCCGCCGGGCCCGACGACTTCGACGCCTGGGTCACCCGCGCCGTCCTCAATCCCGCCCGTCCGCTCTTCCGTGAGGCCCGCTACCTGCTCGCAGAGGAACCCGAACTCCACGACACCGCGCTGTACCACTCCGTCCTGGCCGCCATCGCCGCCGGAAACGCCGCACGCGGCGGCATCGCCGACCATCTCGGCCGCAAGTCCACCGACCTCGCCCACCCGCTCAGCGTCCTCCAGGACGTCGGCCTGATCACCCACGACGCCGACGCCTTCCGCCGCAACCGCTCCGCCTACCGCATCGCCGAACCCCTCATCGCCTTCTACCACTCGGTCATGCGCCCCACCTGGGGCGATCTGGAGCGCCCCGGACGCGCCCCCACCGTCTGGCGCCGCGCCCAGTCCACCTTCCGCAGCAAGGTCGTCGGCCCGCACTTCGAACAGGTCTGCCGCGAATGGGCCCGCCGGCACGCGTCCACCGCACCCCACGGCGGGCAGGTCACAAGGGTCGCCAGCGGGACCGTCAACGATCCCGCCGCGAAGAGCAGCCACGAAGTCGACGTCGCGGTCCACGGCGAGACCGACAGGCCACGAAACCCTGCTCGCCATCGGCGAAGCCAAATGGAACGACGTCATGGGAACCGGCCACCTTGAACGTCTCCAGCACATCCGCGCTCTCCTCACCGCGCGCGGCACCGCCACCGACGTCACCCGGCCGCACTGCTACAGCGCCACCGGCTTCACACACGAACTGCGCCACCTCGCCGAGAACGACCCCCACCATCCAGCTGATCGATCCAGCGCGCCTCTACCACGGCGACTGACCCCGTCCCGATCATCACCCCTCTGGCTAGGGCGACGTTCGGCGGCCCCCCGGGGCGACTCCAACGGGCCGCAGCGGGAGGGGCGTTCGTGGGCACTGAGGGTTAGCGGCGAGGCGAAGTGGCCCCACCTCGGGCCTTGCGATGGAACGGTGGTTGCGGTGCGCCGAGGGCGGGTGCTGTGGATGTCCTTGTCCAAGCAGGTGTTGCTTGACCGGATCCGCCGCGATAGCCGGCAGTTGGGGCTGTTCCGGCTGCCCACCATGCGCTCGCAGGCCGCCGACACCGTCGCCCGCGCCGAACGCGAGGGCCTGTCCTGTGCCGGCTTTTCTCGCCGAGCTGCTGATGGCCGAGTGTGACGACCGCGACTGCCGCCGGGCCGAACGCCGCGTCCCCGCCGCCCACTTCCCCCCTGAGAAGTCCCTGCGTTGCGTGAGCGATGCGTGAGCGATGCGTGAGCGGACGGCTAAGCGCCAGCCGTCACGAACAGGGTCAAGCATCATGGTTGGTGCTTCTGACCTGGGGTTTCTCCCCCAGGGAGGGCTCCTGCTCGGCCTCGGACTCGTCGTCCGGGGCCCTTCGGGGCGGAGTTGTCGGAGGCGGCGCGGACGTGCGGTACAAGTCGGGCCGCGGTCTGGGCGATCGCCAGGTCCGCCTCGGGGTCCCAACTCAGCGACGTGTTCAGCGGTCACAGCCAGCGACAATCCAATGTCCCGGGACTTCGCCATGATCGACTCCTCCACCACTTGTCATGCGCAGCTCAATGAAGGCGACAGCCACGAGGGGCTCGAGGTTCCCTGAATTTGTCGTGATCATGCTCACGTGGGTAATCAGTCGCTCAAGATCGCTCTCTTTACGTAGCATTCGTGACGGCCGCCTGCTCACTGACCAATAGCGGGTGCGCTCAGGGGGCAGGGGGACCAACGCTCAGATCCCGTCTCGGCTTGTGCAGCCGAGGCGTTGTCTGTCGTGCCTGGCAGCGCCAGGGCACCGGTGGGCCACATCACCGATTCGCCCCCTGCCAGATGAACGACCACTCCTTGGAGAAGCAGTCATGCGCAAGTTGATTGCCATTTCCCCTCTCGTCACCGCTGCCATTGCGGCCACGCTCTCCGTTGGTGTCGCTGCGCCTGCACAGGCGGCCAACGGCTGGAATGCGACCGTGCAGTGCACCAAGTGGCGCATCTCTGACAGCTCTGGCCACGGTTACTTCAACGGCCACGGGTGGGCCAAGACTCAGGATCTCGCGTGGAAGGCGGCCATCAAGGACGCCAACGACCAGATGCCCGCAGGCTACCGCGCAAAGCACTGCACCAAGAAGAAGATCGTTAGGGGCTGACGTAATGAGGACGCGCACGCTCAGGTTCGGTCTGTATGCGGACGAGCAGGGTCTGACGTGGGTCAGAGAGCTCATCGAGAAGGCTGTCGACTCCCGCAGTGCCCGTCTCGTCAGGGAGTCTGTCACCCACACCGTTTTCGGTGGCGAGCTCACGACCGCTGATGTGTACGACTACCTGTCGGAGCAGTGGCGCTTGGAGCATCCCGGACAGAGCAGCGGTACGCGAGAACTGGTCGAGCTGTGCGTCCATCTGAAGTGCTCGCTAAAGACATGGCGTGCCATTCGCAAGTCAGTGATCACGGGTTTGTGCCCGGAAGGCCTGGAACCTCACGCTTGCCGTGTCCCATGGATCGCGGCATGAGTCGCACATCACAGATTTAGCAAACCGCACAAGACAAACGGGGATCGGTCGACGCATGCCGAAAACCGAGACTCCAGAACGGAAAGGGAACTCATGTTGAGCCTGAAGAACAGCCTCAAGGCCGTGGCCGCAACCGGTGTCATAGTCATGGCCGTTGCCGCACCCGCGCTGGCCGCGGAAGATGCCGGCGGCGGAAAGTGGAGCCACGGCGTGGGCGAGAACTACGTGTACTCGAACTACTACCACAAGGATAACTACCACGCGTCCTCCGTGGAGGGCGCGTACTGGGCCAAGAGCGGCTGCACCAAGGAAAAGGTCTGGTCCAAGGCTTCGGCGAAGATCGCGACATGGGAGCTCAACAAGGCGTACTACGACCCGGCCTGCTGAAGCCGGATCGTACGCGCAGCTGAATTCTGAAAATGTCGCACCTGGCTGCGGGGCATCGTGTTTTGCTCCGCAGCCGGATTCTTCTTCACGCCGACCCTTACGAGATATGCGCTCCCGAGTGCCCGAACCTAGGTAACGCGATGCTCCACCGAGGTATCAAATTCGTCCATGTCGCCATTCTCCTCTTCGCGGCGATGCTGTCCTTTCTGTTCGTGCGTGGACTGGACGAGGAGTTGGTGCTGGGCAGTTCGGCTCAGATCTGGGTCACCAGGTCCGACGATTCCGTCAGCGGTGGTCAGGTCACCCGTGCGATCGCCGAGTTCGCGGATCATCATGAGGTCGCGGTCGCTCGTGTGCTGCCCGACGTGAAGAATCCCGACGGCCTCCGCCACCTGTACCTGGCCTCGGGCGACTCGGCTTCCGATGCGGAGTCGTGGCTGACGGACGGCTATCCGGCTTTCGGTTCGCACGTCGACACCGCGGTGCACCCCATCGCCGAGATCGGACAGCGTGACCCACGGGGCTTCTATTACGTCTTCGGATCGCCGCAGGCCGCGGATGACCTCGTTGCCCGACTCGCTGATCTCGGCCTGAGCGCAACGGTGCAACACCCCCTCGCTTCCGGCGAACTGGCCCGCGGCTTCGTCGAGGGCGCGCTGTTCTGGTCCTTCTGCGTGGTCGCACTCGCCGCAGTGACGATGACCGGCGCGAGTGTGCTGCTCGGCGCGAAGACCTACGGGGTACTGCGCCTGCAGGGCATGTCCCTGGTAGAACTTCTCCTTCGCGATCTCAAGCAGTTGGCGGTCTTCTGGGCCGTGGCCGCCAGCGCTGTGGCAGCTACGGTCCTGGCATCTCTCGGCCTCTACAACGGGCTGGCCCATTTCGGTCTCTTCACCTCAGTGGCCGCCTGCCTCGTCGGCCTGCTCGTGCTGTTGGTGGTGGCCACCCACGCCGCCGCGCTCGCCCTCACGTTCAAGGTCGACGTACTCCGGGCGCTCAAGGGTGAGTTGCCGGCCCGGACAGCATTCGCCGCCACATATCTGGTGCGCGTACCCGCAGTACTGCTCGCACTCGGCTTCGCCATGGATGTTGTCTCGGCGGGCCAGCACATGACGGTGCGCCAGGACAACCAGGATGTCTACGCCAAGGCCGGCGATGCTGTCACCATCCGCCTCAACGGCAGCTGGGGTGGTGACTCGGGGCACGTGGTCGCCCAGGTCGGCCAGTGGTTGCGGAAGGCCGACGCAGCTGACGAGATCGTCGTCGCCGGGCGCCACGATCTGCAGAATCTCCCCTTGAACGCCCGCTTTCCCCAGGGCGAGATGCTCATCGTCAACGAGACCTTCCTCGCCGAGCAGCCCGTCGTCGACCCGAGGGGACGGCCGTACTCTCCGCTGTCGCACGACGGGAAGAGCGCAGACGCGCACACCGTGCGACTCATCGTCCCTGAAACGCTCGCCCGCCATGCATCCGCCATCAAGGCAGCGGTCCCTGATGTGTTCGGCAGGCTGGATCCTGATCTACGCAAGCGCCTCACGGTGGAAACCCTTCCGGCGAAGAGCGGTCAGCGCGTCTTCGGCTACAACTCCGGGGATCGAAGCCCCAATACCGCCTACAGTCCGGACGACGACCGAACCCTGGTGCGCGACCCGGTAATCGTCATGGTTCCCAATGGATCGAAGATCCTCACGGACGACGCCTACACCACGTTCGCGACCCAGGACGGAATCATCTTCCCCGAGCCCAGCGACGTCCTCGGTCCCCTTGAGGCCGACGACCATGACCTGCAGACCTATGTGGCGACCGTGAATCCCGTCGGGCAGAACGCCGCGGAGAGCCTGCGTTCGGCAGTCAACGACTTCCGACTGCAGTTCTTCAACCTCCTCGCGTCCGTCGCTGTACTTCTCATCACTGGCGTCGGGGTCTGTGTGATCCATTCACGCAAGAACGCCCAGGCAGCTTTTGCTCAGTACCTCAACGGCTGGAGATTCACGGCAACCCATCGCTTCATTCTCGGTGTGGAGGGACTTCTCGCAGCTTTCCTCGCCTGGTGGGTGCCGATCCAGACATGGCAGCAGAATCAGGATCTTGAGGAGCTCGCGGCCCAGGGCATCCCCGCGCCCTTCCCGGCCGTCCATCTCACAGGACTGGACCTGGGTGTCATCGCAGGGCTCGTCGTCATCGAATTCGGAGCCGTTCTCCTTGCTCTCGGGGCATTTCACCGGCGCACCGTGAAGGAGCGGGCTGCCGAAGCCTGAGCCCGGCGCAGACCAAGCCCGGAAGCATTCCCTCCACCCAGCAGGAGTCGTGTCATGATCGATATTGTCAGCCTGTCCAAGAACTTCGGCCCCCGGACCCTGTGGTCCGACGTCACCACCACGGTCAGCAAGGGCGAGATGCTCGCCCTCGTCGGTCCCAGCGGGGCCGGAAAGTCCACGCTCCTCAACTGCATCGGTCTCCTCGACAAGCCTAATTCCGGTGAAATCCGCTATGCGGGAAAGGACATCACGCGGTTCGGACGGCGCGATACCCGCCATTTCCGCCGCGAGGTCCTCGGCTACCTCTTCCAGAACTACGCCCTGATGGAGAACGCCACCATCACTGAGAATCTGGAGATCGCGACCAAGCCGAAGCGGTCTGCACGAGGCAAGGCGAACGTCGTCATCGCTGAGGCACTTGAGCGTGTCGGCCTGGCAGGACGAGGAGACGAGAAGATCCACTACCTGAGCGGTGGGGAACAGCAGCGGGTGGCGCTCGCCCGGCTCATCGTCAAGGAGCCTGCCCTCGTGCTCGCCGACGAGCCGACCGGCGCCCTCGACCATGCCAATGCCACAGCGGTCATCGATGTCCTCCGTGAGATGAGCGATGCCGGATGCGCCGTCATCATCGCCACCCATGACGACCGCGTCCGAGACCGGTGCGACACCGTGTTCGCCGTCAACGAGAACTCTCTCGTCGCCTGAGCTCGGCACGGCACGGGACCTGGAGATTTCCTCCCGCTGCGCGGACCAGGGGGGTGCCCCCGTCCGCGTCCCTGCCGACCGGCCCCCACGCACACGCGGCCTCCACCGGACAGCTCTCACCAGCCCGTTCCTGATGTCGGTCCGCACCATCACTTCAAGGACCCGACCGTCTTCATGACTTGCCGCATATCTGTTCTCCGGCGCTGCCTGCCCATGTGGTTGATACCGCTGCTGTGGACCTTGGCCCTTGGCCTGTGGGGAATCTCCCGGCAGCACAGTGTGTGGCGGGACGAGGCGGCGACCTGGCAGGTGGCTCGCCGATCCGCCGGGGAGATCTGGCACATGCTTGGTCAGGTGGACGCCGTGCACGGGCTCTACTACCTGCTGATGCATGTGCTCTTCGAATGTTTCGGCCCCGGCACCACCGTCCTGCGACTGCCCTCCGTCCTGGCCGTGGCGGCAGCTGCGGCCTGCGTGACCGTCATCGGTCATCGCCTCACCGGAGCCCGGGCAGGCCTGGCCGCAGGACTGGCGCTCGGGCTGCTGCCGACCGTGCAGTTCTACCTCCAGGAAGGACGTCCGTACGCCCTGGTCATGGCCGGGTCTGCGATCTCGACCTTGCTGCTGGTGACCGTGCTCCAAGGGAATGGCCGTGCGGTGCACTGGGCCGCGTACGGAGGCGTCGTCCTGGTGTGCGCGTTCTTGAACTGGCTGTCGTTGCTTCTGCTGCCCGCGCACTGGACGACCCTGATGTGGGCGAAGGCCGAACGGGGGGTGTGTGCACGCTGGTCGGTGGCTGCGGCGGCCGCCACGGCGGGCGTCCTGCCGTTGATCCTGTTCAGCCGAACCCAGTCCGAGCAGGTGTCGTGGATCCCGCCTCTGACGTGGCACATGCTGATCGGCCCAGCGGTCCTGCTGGCCATCGGGGGTCTTGGAACGCTGCTGGACCGGCCACGAGCGGGCCGGCTGTCAGTGGCGGCGGTCGGACTACCGCTCCTTGCGGTGCCGCAGTTGGGACTGATCGGCCTTTCCTTGATCCAACCGCTCTTCCTGGACCGCTACGTCCTGTTCAGCATGCTGGGTCTGACCTTGCTGATCGGCGCAGCACTCGGCACGGCAGTACGTGTTGCCGGGCCCCGGTTCCCCAGGGCGGTGCCGTGGCTCGTACCAGTGGTCATCGGAGTGGCGGTGGTGGCGTTGTTGCCGCAGTCCCTGGCCAAGAGGTCCCCGGCCAGTCGCGTGGACGACGTCCTGTCGGCGGCCGTGAGCGTACGGCAACTGAAGAAGTCTGGGGATGCGGTGGTCTTCATACCGGCGGCCCGGCGCGACACCGAACTGGTCTCCCCCGACGCCTTCGCCGGCCTGCGGGATATTGCGCTGGCGCAGAGTCCGACGACGTCCGGAACTTTGAAGGGCGAGGAAGCCGTCCCGGAGCGGATAAGGACAGCGATGCTTGAGCAGCAGCGAATAATGCTGGTCACTGACGCGCCCGAGGTGGCCCGGCACATATCCGCGAAGCGGGACATCGTGAAGAACGCCGTCTTGCGGGAGGACTTCAGAGTGGTGGCGGACGAGCAGGTCCGCGGGCGGCGGGTCACCGTGTACGAGCGGCGCCGTCAGAGGCCATGAGTACGAGAAGCATCCCGGGCCGTGAGCGATGCGTGAGCGGACAGTCCGGCACGAGGTGCCACGCTCCTGCTCGGCCTCGGACTCCTCGTCCGGGGCCGTTTGCGTGAGCGGACAGGTCGCCAGGCGTTCCGCTCCTCGCGAGGGAGAGCTGCTTGGCGCGGCGCTTGTGCATCTTCTTGGACACTTCGTCGAGGCGGTCCGGGAAGAGGTGGCCGTAGGTGTCCAAAGTCAGGGTTGCGGACTTGTAGCCCAGCATTGTCTGGACGACATTGATATCCGCGCCGCTGGCGATGGCGAGCGAGGCCGCCGTGTGGCGCAGCTTGTGCGGAGTGACCTTGAGGTCACCGAGCCCGGCCTTGACGACAGCCGGCGCGAAGAAGCGCTGCCGGAAGTTGCGGGCACGCAGCGGGCCGCCCTGCGGGGCGGTGAAGAGCAATTCCTCGTCTCCCCGTCCCTGGATGTGAGGCTTCAACTCCTCTGCCAGGAACCGCGGAATCGGCACGGAGCAGCGCTCGTGGTTCTTGGGGGTATCGAGGTAGAGCTCCAGCAGCAGGATGAACACCCTGTAGGCGCCCGACGCGTTGGCCAACGCGTCGACCTGCATGTCGTCGAGGTACACGTGGTCAGCCGGCATCGGCTTCGGCAAAGGCACACCGACAGCCGGGTTGACGGCCAGACGACGGGGCTGGACCGCGTAGCCGAGAACGCGACTGAGGACGACGTACGCCGTGCGGACCGAACGGGGGCTGAGCTCCCTGCCGCCGGTCGCCCCGCCGGACAGCATGTCCGCGAGCCACTCGGCGATGTCCTCGAAGTGGATGCGGTCCAGCCGGGTGGTGCCCCATTTGGGGATCACGTGGACGTCGAGAACGCCGCGGTAGGGAGCCCGGGTTGAGCGTTTGAGGTGGATCTGCGCGGCCAGCCAGGACTCCGCCACTTCTGCGAACTTCACGCGCGCGGCGGCCGGATCGCGGTAGGAGCCGTCGTTGAGACGGGACTCCATCCTCGTCCGCTCCGCCTCGGCGTCGACCTTGCGGGTGAAGCTCTTCATCTTCGGCTTACCGTCGGGGTCGTACCAGCGCAGGCGGTAACGTCCGGGCGGCGCCCGCCTCGCCGGACTCCTACAGGTCGAGCAGTCGCCGACGGCCCTCATCCGCGTGACCGGCGCGTACTCCAGCCACCGGTGAGAGAAGGGTGGCAGTGCCGTGGCGAGCGTCGTGCAGGCGTATCACGCATAGGCTGTGTTGCTACTTGAGTTCGTCGGCGGTGAAGTAGCCGTTGGTGATCAGCCGTTCGTAGTTGGTCTTGTCGACGCCGGTCGGCTGCAGCAACCGGGCGGGCACGTCCTTGACGCCGTTGTTGTAATCACTTCTGTTGTCCACCCGCGGCGCCCTGCCGCTGAGTATGTCGTCGGCCGTGTCTGCGGCGGCCCTGGCGAGGTCGCGGACGTCCTTGAAGACGGTCTGCGACTGCTGACCCGCGATGATTGACTTCACCGAGGGCAGCTCGGCGTCCTGACCAGTGATGACCGGGAGGGGCTTGCCGGCGGCGCCGTAGCCGTCCTGCTTCAGCGCGGACAGGACGCCCCTGGAGATGCCGTCGTACGGCGACAGGACCGCGTCGACCTTCTTGCTGCCGTACCACTTGGCGAGGAGGCCGCTCATGCGCTTTTGCGCGGTTGGCCCGTCCCAGCGCAGGGTGGTGATCTTGCTGAGTTCGGTCTGGCCGGACGGGACGACCAACTGCTTGCTGTCCAGGAACGGCTGCAGGAGCGTCATCGAACCGTTGAAGAAGTATTTGGTGTTGTTGTCGTCGGGGGAGCCGGCGAACAGCTCGATGTTGAACGGGCCCTTGCCATCCTCCAGGCCGAGCTTCTTGATGATGTAGTGGGCCTGGATCAGGCCCACCATCTCGTTGTCGAAGCTGACGTAGTAGTCGACGTTCTTGGTGCCGAGGATGAGCCGGTCGTAGCAGATCACCGGAATGTGCGCATCTGCGGCCTGTTGCAGCACGCCGTTCAGCGACTTGGCGTCGATGGCCGCGATGATCAGTGCGTCGACGCCCTGCTTGATCAGGTTCTCGATCTGTGAGACCTGGGCTTTCGGGTCGTCGTCGCCGTAGACCAGCTTGGTCTTGTACCCACTGCCCTTCAGGTCCTCGACGAGGCTCTTGCCGTCGGTGAGCCAGCGGTCGGAGGCCCGCGTCGGCATGGCGATGCCGACGGTATCGCGCTCGGAGCTGCTCTCGGAACTGCTCTCGCTGTTCTGGCCGCAGGCGGACAAGGCGAGGGCGAAGCCGACGGCTCCAGCGAGGGCGGATCTTCGGTTGAGCATGGTGATCGTTCCTTGTTCTTCTCGTCGTTGAGAAAATGACGGCGTATCAGGCGTCGGCGGAAGGGCGGTGGAGCGGGCGGGCGGTAGGCAGGCGGGTCGCGAGTGAGTCGGACGCGCCGTACCCGCTCCCCGGGATCCAGAGTCAGGTCCCGCAGATGGGTGCCGTACGGAGAGACCCACGGACGCCCTGGACGGACCGAACTTCAGACAGAGCGGTGCGCCGGGGCGGATCAGCTCGGCGTCCTCATGGATCCGCACGTAGCCGCCGAGGTCGTCGGGGGTCTTGGTGCACAAGGTTCAAGGCGAGTGAACAACCGGCGGACCTCACTCGAGTGGCGAGGCCAGATCGGCCCGGCACGTTGCTTGAGTCGGTACTCAGGCGCCTCGATGTCCCGCAGATCGCCGATCTCGTCGCCAGTGTTCTCCTGTACGTACGTCAGGCTGCGCCACGGCGTTCCGGCCACGTGCGTGCTGATTCCGGGGAGGCGCAGGGCAATCACCTTTCGAACGTTCGAAATCTCGTCATATGGTCGGAATGCTGGCGCGACATTAGGGTCAGGCATGCCCGGTGTCAACGGGGCGAACTGGAACGGTTACAGAACGAGGTCGGGGATCGCTTTCGGTCTCCGATCGAGCAGCGGGGAAGGCGCCTGCGGGAGGGTCATGGACATGCCGTTCCCCACCGTCTGGCGCCGCGCCCAGTCCACCTTCCGCAGCAAGGTCGTCGGCCCGCACTTCGAACAGGTCTGCCGCGAATGGGCCCGCCGGCACGCGTCCACCGCACCCCACGGCGGGCAGGTCACAAGGGTCGCCAGCGGGACCGTCAACGATCCCGCCGCGAAGAGCAGCCACGAAGTCGACGTCGCGGTCCACGGCGAGACCGACAGGCCACGAAACCCTGCTCGCCATCGGCGAAGCCAAATGGAACGACGTCATGGGAACCGGCCACCTTGAACGTCTCCAGCACATCCGCGCTCTCCTCACCGCGCGCGGCACCGCCACCGACGTCACCCGGCCGCACTGCTACAGCGCCACCGGCTTCACACACGAACTGCGCCACCTCGCCGAGAACGACCCCCACCATGCTGCGGCGAACTTCGTGATCCGTCGAAGGCTGGGCAGGCCGCGCGGATGATCCGCTTCCTTCCGGCCTGTCACTGCCGGCGCCGCCTGCACGTGGCCGCGGACGCCGCTTACCGGAGCGGCAACGAGTTGACCCGGCTCGTGTGTTCGGCCTCGGCCTGGCGGACCCAGCCGCGCAGGGCTTCCCATGCCGGGCCCCTTATGGATGCCGAGATCCTTGGCGATGTGCGCGATCGTCGAGCTGCAGGAACCGAACGTGCTGCGAGCACCTGGTTCCGGGGGGATTCTGCGACGGATTCGAGCAGGGGTACGGCGCCGCGTCGGCTGCGCCGTACCCTCACCGGGCCGGGATCACCTACGTGGTCAGGCTTCTCGCGTCGGGAGCCTGCTTGACGGGCCTGCGGACCGCGCGCTTCCCGTCGATGATCCACTCGCATGCCCACTCCGCCGACATCAGTGCCCCCTCCTGCCAGCCAGGCAGTGCGGACACCTGGTCGCCGATCACGAAGAAGCTGTTCTCGCCCTGTGGGTAAAGCACCGTCGAGTACATCTTCTTGTGCTCCGGGTCATTCCCGTGCCAGTCGGCCCACGCACCCAATTGGTAGGGCACCCTTTTCCATGCGATCGACATGCCGAGCCGGTCGGGGACGACGGCGTTGCTGGCGAATTCGTCGTGCAGCTTCGTCGCAGCCGTGCGGGCCACGCTCAGCCGCTCCTGGTGTGGGCGGTTGCCGAGCGCGACTGCGTTCTCGTACTGGTTGTACGCCCCGGTCAGAGTGCCTTTGCCCGTGGCTGAGAAATAGTCGTTGGATGGATACCAGATCTGCTCGATCTCGTGATCGATCCGGCTGATGCCTCCGTAGATCTGATACTTGTCCGACTCCCAGAAGCGCTGGTTGGCCTGCCAGCCGACCTTGCAGGCGTCCGCGAAAGGTGTGTTGCGGACAGCGGACAGGAAGTCATCGGAGAAGTTGCGGAGAGTGACTTGTTTGCGCAGCACCGACATCGGGATGTTGCTCAGGCAGTAGTCGAATCGCTGACTACGCTCTGTGCCGCCTTCGGTCCAGTTGACGCTCACCCCGGTGCCGTCCAGGGCAATTTCATGGACGGGCGCCTCGTAGGTGATCGTGCCGTCCGGCAGTGCGGCGGCCGCGCGGTGCCAGATGGAGTCCATGCCGCCGACCGGCTGGAACGACGTGGTGTGCCAGTGAAACTTGGAGTCCTGATAGAAATTGTCCTCCCAGAACTCGCTCGCCAGCAGGTCCTTGAGAAGCAGTGGATCGACCGGCTCCTCCATCTGCAGGACGGTCGGGGTCCTGGCCAGGCCGGAACGGGTGGAGCCCACGTAGCTCCTGTCGGTGGGGTCGAGTGCGCCGAACTCGACGAGAAGATTCCCGAACCGTTCGCGCTGCGCGGGGGTCAGCCCGTCTTCGGCCTGCGTTCCCTTTTGCAGGGCCTGGGTGAGGTACTCGGCGATGTAGCCACGGGTGTCGTTGGCGATCCGGCGATTGGGTTTGGGCGTGCCACCCCATGCCTTGTCGGTCTGGTACAGGTTGGCTGTGGTGGTGTGGATGTACGGCTCCAGCGGAACCTTGTGCCTGCGGCAAAAATCGAGGACCCGCCGGTTCCAGTACGGGATGCGGCCGGCGCCGAGGTTGAGATAGAGGTTCGGGTCGAACTGGCAGGTCTGCCTCTGAACCGAACCGTCAGCCCC
Organism: Streptomyces sp. NPDC019531; assembly: GCF_044903305.1. Lineage (NCBI taxonomy): Bacteria > Bacillati > Actinomycetota > Actinomycetes > Kitasatosporales > Streptomycetaceae > Streptomyces > Streptomyces sp. NPDC019531. The sequence continues at coordinate 85,666 of NZ_JBJDQL010000020.1, forward strand.
CACTTCGCTGATCTCGACGCCTGGGCGGGCGGTCAGCGTACGACCCCCCACCCGGTTCTGGGCTTCCAGCACCGTCACTCGGTAGCCCGCCTCCGAGAAGCGGATCGCGGACGCCAGGCCGGCGGGGCCGGCGCCGAGGATCGCCACCGTCTTGCCGTTGTCCACCTTCCTGACCGGTCTCGTCAGCCCGTCGGTGGCGGGCGCCGCAAACGCCGGCACGGCTCCGGTCATGACCTGCGCCAGTGTCGCCGAGGTGGCAGCGGCTCCAGCCATACTCAGGAAGTGACGACGCGAGGTGCCCTCGCCCGACTGATCCATCGTTACGCTCCTCCAGCAATGTCGATCAGGATAACTGCGGAGAGTAACGAATATCACGTAGAGTCATCAAAGAAGTGCTTCGCGTTACGACTCGCCGCACCAGGGGGAACATAGATCCGGCCGAGCTGCGGGGTGACGGCTCCCAGGGAGATGTGAGCCAGCAATGCGCCCGAGCGTTCGGCGGTACTCATGACGTACTCGGGGCGGAAGAGGCCGGCCAGCCGGAAGACCGTCCTGCTGACCGGCTACGACGACCACACCGCTCCCTGTGACCGCGGCACCGGACCGGGCGCCTTCCCGGTCCGCACCGGCTGGGGAACCCGGTTGGTGTCACAAGGGATACGGCGCATCCCTCTCCACCGCCCGCCAAGCACGATCAGATACAGCCACCCGAGGACTCTCATCGCTTGGCGGCGGAGACAGGGCTGGGACGATGGCGATGGCATCGAGCACCGCTGCCGGGAAAGGTGATCGACGTTGCGGAAATTCCCGGCGACTGCTGCCCGATGGGCGGTACCGACTGTTGTCCTCGCCCAAGTCTGTCTCGTCTGGACCGGCGTGTTCAGCCTGGGCGCAGCCGTGGCGGTGGGGCTGCTCCTCGAAGTCCTCCTCGCCGGGATCGTCATCACCGAAATCACCCTCGCCAGACGGGCCTTCAAGACCTCCCGGAGTCAGGGCGCCGACGGGCAGGAGGCCCTTTATCGGGCACTGTCTGCAGTCCTCCCCGCGCCAGTAGCCAAGGCGATGGAGATGGAATTCGGACTCTTCAGGGCCCTTTGGCACTGGATCCGTCGTAAACCGGACGCGCCAGAGGGACACGAGATCCTGACCTACGGCTCCGAAATCAAGCCAATCATGTGGGCGATGGTCTTTCTCGTACCGCTGGAGATCCTCGCCGTCGAATTCCTGGTCCCCTGGCCAGTGGTGCGCATCATCCTGCTGGTTCTCTCCGTGTACGGCACAGTGTGGGTACTCGGGTTCATCGCCGCGCTCTCCATCCGCCCTCACATCGTTGGCGACGGCAAAGTAGTGCTGCGCTTCGCCCACCTCACTCAGATCACCATTCCGCTCGAACTCGTGGAGTCGGTGCGCATGGCACGGCACAGCGGCTACCGGAGGACGGTCCAGATCGATGACGCCGGCGTACTGGCAATGCCGATCGGCGACTCCACCACCCTCAGCGTCAAGCTGCGCGAGCCGTACCCAGTAGCACCCAAGCCGGGGAAGCCGACGCAAGACGTGCGAGAGGTCCGCTTCGCCGCGGACAACACTCGCGAAGCCATCCGCGTTCTCACGGCAAGCACCACCGCCGGTTGAATCCCCTTCAGAGTTGGAAGGCGTAGCGCTTGCGGGCAGCTCCGTGCCCTCGCGGTGGTGAATTGCCGCTGATCATGCAGCTCGATTGCGTGAGCGGACGACGAAGCGCCGGCCGTCACCAACGAGATCAAGCTTCATGACGGGTGCTGCTGACCTGCACGGACAGCAGCACCCGGCACAACCGAGCACCGATTGGCTTTGTCCGCGAGAACGGACAGCACTTCGACAGTGATCCGGGAGGTGTCCTGCCGTCGGCATCGGCTCGGAATGTTCACGGGTGCTGAACAGCACCGGGCTTTCCTGGGCGGCCGAGCGCGGCGGTGGTCTCAGCGCCAGTCGTCGATCACATACGCGTCGGGGTGGCTGTAGCCGGGTTCGTTGGGCCTGTGCATGGTCACGCCCTGCAACCAGGTGCGGAACCCGCGGTCGATCATGCGCCGGTAGGCATCCGGGCGCCCCAGGTTCATTCCGGCATCCAACGCACCCAGTCCGCGCTCGGCGGCCAGCCGCTCGCATGCGTCCAGCAGTCGCTCGAACCGGTCGGCGGCCTCCGGACCAGGACGTACGGCGCCGAATTTGACGAGGCACACGTCCGTGCCGGCCTCCGACCCGGCTCCGCAGTGGCAGACGGCCAGGCCATCGAGCTCGGAGCCGGCGCCATGGAGCAGGATGGTGTCACCGAGTCCCTGCGCGTGCGCGGCCACGATCTCGCGTTCCAGGCTCAGGCCCTCGTACACGGCTCCTGTCAGTGCGCGACAGAGGCTCAGCGCGTCGGGCCGCTCGGCGGCGGGCAGTTCGCCATAGAGCACCCGGCCGGGGACCGCGGCACCGTCTGCGACCTGCTTCTTCATGATCGCTGTGAGGAATCGAGGCCAGAAACCGTACCGGCGGTAGAGCTCAAGATGCTTGGCACTGTGCGAGAAGGTGAACAGGCCGAGGTGGCGGTTCCCCCAGGCCTCGAAGCAGTCCATGACCGGCTCCATCAGACGCCTGCCGATGCCCTGGTCCCACAGATCCGGACGCACGGTCAGCGGGCCGAAATAGCCGACGCCGCCCCAGTCGGTGGCGAAGTTCGATCCGGCGAGCTCGCCCTCGACCGTCGCCGCGAACGCCGCCCGCGGATCGGCCGCCCAGCGGGTGCGGACGTAGTCGACGGTCCCGAAAGGCTCGGGGACCCCGAGGAACGTCCCGAAGGCCATCCGGCAGATCTCATCGGCCCGATCCAGGTCCGCCTCACCCAGCGGGCGGACTGATACCTGGGTCACGCCACTCTTGCGCTCCGCCGCTGGTGGGATCATCGCTCTCGCCTTTCCATCCCCCTTCCATCGCACCACGGGGGTGTCTCGCAGGCGAGGCGAACGGTCCGGCGCGCACCGCGAGTGCTGGACCGCTGACCTGCTGCAGGAGCGGCGAACGCTCCCATCGGTGTGCGGCCTGGCCGGCGAGGGAACGGGGTTCTCAGCGAGAGGCGCGTTCGTAGTCGGGGCGACGGGCGATCGCAGTCGGGGCGTCGGACGTCCCCGAGTGTGGCTCAACGGCCGTGGCGATCGGCGGTGCGGCGTCGAGGGCGGGGGTGGCCGGGCGGGTCCGCGTGCGGGTGTGTGGGAGGGCCTCGTTGTGGATGCCGGAGAGGACCTCGTGCGGGCCCAGGGCCTGCGGATGGCGTCGGACGGCCCTCACGTAACCGCCGACCAGGAGCAGGCAGAGGATCGGGAGCAGTAGCAGGACGAGCCTGAGGTCCAGGTGGGCTGCGAGGCCGTACGCCAGGTTCCTCCTGTTCACCGTGCCGTCCGCGATCGCGGACGGTACCGCGAGGGCCACCGTCCCTCCGGCGAGGACCCCGCTCGCGGCAAGGCAGGTGGTGGCCAGTACCGGGCTCAGGGCCAGGGCGCGCAGTGCGAGCCCGGCGAGGCCCGGTCGTCCCCCGTCCGGTGTGGACAGGCGCAGGAGCAGGACGCGCTTGCCCGGCGTCGTGCCCGTTCGCCACGGGATGACGACGAACCACAGGCCGAGGACGGTCACAGGTACGAGGAGGCTCCACGCCTCTCCGGTCACCACGAGCGCGACGATCCCCGCGACCAGGGTCAGCAGTACGACGCCGACCGCGTCCAGCAGCAGCGCGATGAGACGGCGGCCGAAGGGGATCCTGCCGGCGGCGAGTTGGGCGAGCGGGCGGCCGTCCAGGGCGTCCAGTTCGGGCAGCGCGCGGACCAGGGGTCCGGCGATCGCCCAGCCGAGGGCGGCACCCGCCGTGTTGACGATGAGGTCGTCGACGGCGAAGAGGCGGTACGGGCACGGGTAGAGGCCCCACAGGCCGGTGTACTGGGTCAGTTCGAAGGACAGGGATGCCGTGAACCCGGCCACCGTGGCCGCCGCCAGGCCGCGCCGGAAGTGGGTCCGCACGAACACGCCCAGCGGCACCAGCAGGAGCAGGTTGAACACGGTCTGCCAGAAAGCCGGGTTGTGCAGTACCAGTGCGTCGAGGGTGACGCGGTGGTGTGCCTCCTTCCAGATGTCGGAGAAGGCGACGCCCGGTGTGAACTGGGGTTCGGCGAAGGTCGGATAGGCCTTGCAGACGTCCGCCACACGCCTCGGCAGGGGCACGATCGTCATGCAGAAGGCGGTGAGCGCGTAGAACACGCCGCCGTACAGAGACAGCACCCGCCAGCGCGTCATGACGCCGTGCCGCCGGTACAGGACGATCGCCGTCGGCACGAACATCACGAAGGCCAGCGCGGGGAAGATCAGCGCGGCCGTACGGATCGGCAGGAGGTAGGTCTCCGTCATGGCACCTAACTATACACAGCGCGTATACGCGTGATGTATAGAGGCAGTGCATACGTGGTGTTCCTCGTCCCCTCAGTCGCTGCTCGTCACTGTGACCCCGCTGCCACCAGCGTCGCCGTGATGGGTTCGAGCTCGGCGACCAGCTCGTCGAGCTCGGCGGGAGACAGGGCGTCGTACGGCGGGGTGGCGAGCTCGTCGGTGAGGGCTTCGATGCGTTGCTTGGCCTGGCGACCGGCGTCGGTGAACCGGTCGTCGGTGTCGACGAGCCCGCGCTCGCGCAAGCCGTCCATGACCGCGGCCAGCCGCTCCTTCGGCAGGTGGTGGATGCGCCCGAACGACTGCGGCGGGTGGATGCCCATGTCCAGCGCGCTGAGCACGTGGGCCTCCGTGCCGCCGATGCGCGCCCCGACGAGGGCGGCGACATGCCCGTCACCGCGGTGCTCGCGCAGCATCGTCGCGGAATGCCACAGCCGGGCGACCGGGTCGCTCGGCACCGGAAGGGTGCGCATCCCGGCGTACATCACCCGGCCTTCCATGGGCGCGTTCGTCGCGGCCTTGGTGGTCAGGTCGGCGGCGCGCACCAGGCCCGGGGAGTCGGCCAGCTCGTCGCCGAGGATCCGCCGTACGGAGGCCGCGCTGCCCCGCTCCCGCGCGGCGACTGACGCCTCGGGCGGGATCGTCTCCCACGCGCTCGGGATGTGCCGCGCGGCCTCCCCTTCGGCGAAGCTGTAGAAGGCCGCGTGCACGACCTGGGCCGGCACCCGCCCCAGCGGCGCGGCGCGGCTGGCGAAGTAGCCGTCCCAGTAGGTGCGGTGGCCGAGAGCGGCCAGTTCCTCGTTGCACTCGTCGGCGAAGAAGGTGACGAGGCAGATCGGCTCCAGGAGCTCGAACATGCGGCGGGCGGTGTGAGTCATGGCCTACATGGTGCATGCGGTCACGCCCCGTGGGGCGCCACCGCATGCACCTCTCCCCGTTGTCGCGTTAGCGAAGTGCCGAGTCGAGCTGCAGCAGCCGGACCTCCGCGAGATTGGTGAAGCCGCCGTGCCCGTCGTAGATCCGCAGCAGTGGCGTCGTCGTCCGCTGGGGGAATTTGAACGTGTACCAGTCCTGGTCGCTGGTCATGCCGCTGACCGTCACGAGGGTTTTCCAGGTCTGGCCGCCGTCGGTGGAGCTCTGGATCTGTGTTCCGTTGCCCCGGCTGACGAATGTGGCCCTCGGGTGGACCATCACCGCGTCGAGGGTCAGGGAGGACCCGTCAGCCGGTTTGACGGTCACCCAGCCGTTGCCCGAGGTGGTGTCCGTGGCGGTGGTGAGGTCGCCGTCGAACATCCGCCAGCCGTTGGCCGCCGTGGTGCCGACGCCCGGGAACTGCGGGCTCGACGCGTCCACCCAGTCCCGGGCGACCTGCACCGGTGAGACGTGGGTGTTCCACAGGGACAGGGTTGAGCCGTCGGTCGTGGTGGTGACCGTCGCGCAGGTCCGGCCGTCGGACGTCGTGCAGTCGACCGAGAAGCGCAGGGCGCGGCCGAAGTCGACGTCCTCGGGGAGTACGGCCGTGGCCTGCCAGTGCTCGTCGTCGGTGTGGGTGAGCTTCGCGGTGACCCCCTCGATGGTCGCGTGTACGTCGGCCAGCGGCTCGGTGGCCACCAGGTCGAGCCGTACGGTGTCGCCGTTGACGGCCTGTCCGGAGTTCGCGCCGTCGGACGAGAGCGACACCGACGACAGCGCCTGCGCGGTCTCCACCCGTTCGCCGTGGATGCGGAACTCACTGAACGACGACAGGCCGGGGTAGTTCGGGTCGGTGGGGATGCCCGGGTCGTCGACCTGGATCTTGAGGTACCGGAACGACTCGTCCTGGACCTCGGTTCGGACCGGGATGGTCTCCATCGGGAACGTCGGAGTCGTGTCGGTGGTCTCCCGCGAGGTCAGCAGGGTCCAGGTGTAACCGTCGTTCGAGCCATAGACGTTGGCGCCCTGGGAGCGGTTGGCGAAGTTGTAACGGGCCCGCAGTCCGAACGCGTCGGCCCGCACGCGGTAGCCGGCGCCGAAGTCCATGGTGGACGGGGCCGTCAGATCGCCGGAGAAGGTGTTGACGTCGTCGTCGGTCATGTTCCATACGGCCGTGGCGGGGAGGGACGAGGTGACCGCTCCCGTGTAGTCGAGTGTGCCGTCGGGCAGTTCGGGGTTCAGCAACTTCAGCCCCGATACGGCGCTTTGCAGGTCGGCCAGCGCGGCCAGGTACCCGGCGTCGTCGGCCGTACCGAGAGCCGTCCGGGCCGAGGACAGCGAAGTCTCGTAGGCCTGGCGGGTCTTGGTCACGTATGTGGCCTTGGCGTCGAACCCGGCCTGCGCCAGCTTGAGGGCCTCTTGCCGGTCGCGGGCCACCTCCAGCGTGACGGCGAGGACGGTGTCGACCTTGCTGCCGGAGGCCACGACGCTGGTGCGGAACGTCCCGCTCTGCCCCTCCATGGGGGTCCAACTGAGCGCCCCGGTCGCCTCGTTGACGGTCGCGCCCTTCGGCAGTCCCGGCGCCGTGTACGTGACGGTGTCGCCTGCGGCGGCCGTCGCGGACAGTGAACGCTGGAGTGTCGCGCCGGCCACGCCGATCAGCGTGGTCTGCGCCCCCTGGGCGAAGGCCGGGATGCCGAGTTGCGACTTGGCCTGGAGGTTGACGCTGTCGACGTCGACCGTCACGTCGGACGCGCCGACGATCGTGTAGTACGCCAGGTTCTCGCCGCCGGTGCTTCCGGGTACGACGGCGTAGTCCATGTCGTAGGTGACGTACCGCCAACTGCCGTGGGTGTCAGGCAGGTTGACGGTCCGGTAGGGCGCCAGCGACATGTCCTTGCGGATCTGCAGGGTGGCCGGACCCGTCGTGCGCACCAGGACGCCCACCGGGCTGTACCCGTTGCGGCTGTCGTACATCAGCGTGCGGACGGCGATGGACGTGCCCTTCTTCGACGCCCTCATCCGGACGACGTCGTGCCCGTCGTCCGCCTCATGAACCTTGGAGCGGCTGTCCAGGGCGATGCTGCGCTGCGCCACCGACACGAGTGGCGTGGTCTGTTGGGGGCGGGTCTCGCCAGCGGTCTTCTTGGACAGCGAGAGCCAGTAGTCCGGGTTGTAGTCGGGGTTGCTGTTCCAGAAGTTGTAGGCGGCCGTGCCCCAGTACAACTTCGGTCCGTCGGCCTGCGCGTGGACCTGGGCGACGCTGGGGGCCTGCTTCTCGACGTTCACGCCGAGGTCGTAGCGGTAGACGTCGTACAGCTCGTCGATCGGGTCGAACAGCCGTCCCCGGTAGGCCTCCGAGACCTTGCCGGGGCCTCCGGTGGTGTCTATCCAGGGGATGGTGCGGCCCATCATGTGCGCGTAGTACGCGTCGAGGCCCGCGAGCAGCCGGTCGTTGCCGAAGCGGTACGGGGACACCGCGTTCCGTTTGGTGGAGACGGTCCCGGCGACCGGGTCCAGGCGGGTGCCCTGCACGGTGAGCAGACGGGCGCTCTCGGCCAGGGCGTTGATGCCGTCCCAGGCGTGGGCCTGGTCGCGGCCCATCTCCTGCTCCTGCACGAAGGAGCGGCCGTACGGGTTGAGCGGGTCGTCCGCCTTGATCTCACGGATCAGGGAGGTCAGACCGCCGTTGGTGTTCTTGTCCGGGTTGCCGGAGTTGACCGAGAACCACTCGACCGTACGGTCGTATCCGGCGCGGTCGTCGGTGAAGACGTAGCCGGCCAGCTCGCCGACGACCGGGTAGGTCTGCTGGCTCATGAAGAACGTGTTGCCGTACAGCAGGGTGTCGATGACCGGCGTCACCAGGTTCTTCGTCAGGTTCGTGGTGTCCGCGTCGGTCCAGGTGGTGTCGTAGCCGTCGGACGTGGCGTTGACGCTGGAGTAGCGGAAGATCTCGGCGGCGGCGAGCATCCGCATCAGCGGGATGGGGGCGTGGATGTGGTCGTCGGGGTAGTTCGCCACCTTCGCGGGGTCCATGTGGGACCAGGTGCGGATGATGTGCATCCCGTTCGCGCGGTACACCGGGTCACCCGTGATGAAGTACCGGATCGCCTGTGTGTAGGCGCCGAAGGCGTCCTCGATGAACTGGGCTTGCACGCCTTGGGAGTTGAACGCGTCCGTCTTCGGGGTGTCCACCTGTGAGCCCTTGTTGACGGGCGTCAGCGTGGCGGAGGCGTACTTGGTGTCCAGCATCGCCGCGTAGTAGGAGGCCCACGGCTCCACGCCGGCCAGCACCTGGCTCCGGGCCTGCGCCAGGTCCGACGCGCTGACGGCTATTCCGGGGTGTACGAATCCGGCGCTGCTGGTGACCTGCTTCAGCGTGACGGTGGGAAACGCGTCCGGCGTGGCGGAAGCCGCGGGAGTCTCCGCGCTCGCCGGCAGCGCCGGGATCAGGACCACCAGCAGTGCGCAGAGCGCGGTAGCCGTACCCCACCACATGCCCCACCACCGCGCGGCTCCGTGCCCGCCGTGTCTTCTCACCGGTCTCTGCCGCATACAACTCTCCATCGAGTCAGACACCTCGCTAAGAAAACGATTTCTGCGAAAGTAGAGTCGCTGTGTCGCGGGGAGCAAGGAGCGTGCGTCTCGAATGTTTTCGATGCTGAGTTTTCGAGGTGGTTGAGGCCTATATATGCGGGTAACAGCTGTCATACGGCGGCGAGGAATGTGCGGGATGACCGAGGTTCTCTACCAGGTTTGACTAGCAAACGGTTACTCTCGCCCCCACGTCCGCGCGCGTGAGCGAGATCAGCATGTGCCGGGCGGATGGCGGACATTACGCTGAATCCAGCGGGATCGGGCCCGCAGCACAGTGTCGAGAGGTGCTTCATGACGGCCGAGATGGTGGCCCCGGCGTGGATGCACGAGCAGATCACGGCAGAGCAGTACGAGTCCTGGTCTGAGGAGCAGTGCGCCGGTCTCGAGTTCGTGGACGGAATGGCCGTCGTGGGCCCGAGTGCGTCCAAGCGGCACAACCGGCTGGCCCGGATTCTGGCGAACGCCCTGGATGCCGCCGCGGGCCCGGAGTGGAATGCCGACACGGGCTTCGACGTCCGGCTTCAGGACGTCCCGCTCACCAATCGCCGCCCGGACGTCGTCGTGTACCGCGCAGACACCATCGACCTCACCCCCACCCGCCCCGAGCACGTACTGCTCGTCGCGGAGGTGGTGTCGCCGGGCTCGGAGACCACCGACCGGATCGTGAAGGTCGACCAGTACGCAAAGGCGGGCATCGGCTTCTACTGGCGGATCGAGCAGGCCGCGACAGGCGTTCCTCTCGTGTACACCTACGTCCTCGACCCTGCGACGAAGACCTACCGGGACGGAGACGTGTTCACCGGCGTCCTCAAGGCAGCGGCCCCCTTCCCGGTGGAGATCGACCTGGGCCAGATCTGACCGACACGCTGCTCAGCAGCCGACGGCGCGTGACCGGTGCGTGAGTGCTATCCCGTGGCCAGGGGCGCGCCGTTGAGTTCGCGGATCAGCTGTGGGGTGAGCAGTTCGCCGACGCGGTCGGCGAGGACGGCCATTTCGTAGCCGACGAGGCCGACGTCGCATCCTTCGGCAGCGAGGACGCCGAGGCAGCTGCCGTCGCGGATGCGACCGACCATGAGAAAGCCTCCGAGCATTTCGATCATGACGAGCTTCATGCCGTGGAAGCCGTGTGTCGTCGCCGCGTTCTGGGCGAGGCTGGTGATGCCGGAGACCACGGCGGCCAGATGGTCGGCGCGATCGCGGCCGAGGTTGTCCGAGGCCGCCATGAGCAGGCCGTCGGAGGAGACGGCGACAGCGTCGGTGACGCCGTCGGTGGCGCGTACGAACTCCGAGATGAGCCAGCCGAAACTCTGGACGGCGGTGGTCACGATGACACTCCTTGTGTGCTTCTGGCCTCGGCACGGGCGACGCCTGCTCGGAAGCCGTTGAGGAGAGCGGAGACAGTGGGTCCGGCGGGCGGGGTTGTGACGGAGCGGCTCTGTGCGGGGGCGAGCAGGCGCCCCGGAAGGACGAGGAGCGCGGACAGGCCGCCTCCGGTGGTGTCGAAGAGGTGGACCTGCGCGCCGTCACCGAGGCGGTCGGCCAGGCGGCCGACGACGAGGTGGCCGAGGAAGCGGGTCGGTGCGGCGAGGACGGCCTCCTCTCCGGAGTCGCGGAGGAGGGTGTTGGCGCGTTCCTTGTCGGCTTCCGACATGCCGATGCCGTGGTCGACGACGGCGAAGCTGTATGTGTCGTCCTCTGCGTCGTACCAGCCGTGCACCTCGACCGGTTCGGTGGGTGGCGAGAAGTTCAGCCCGTTCTCGATGAGTTCGGCGAGGAGGTGGGCGGCGTCGGAGGCCGCGTGCCCGCGTATCCGCACCGGCTCCACGGTCGCGATCAGGACCCTGCGGTACTGCTCCACCTCGGCGACTGCGGCCTGGACGACTTCGATGCCTTCGGAGGGTGCCGCCGTGGGCTGCGGCGGATTCTGCCCGGCGAGGACCAGCAGGCTTTCGGCGTTGCGCCGCATACGGGTGGCGAGATGGTCGAGTTCGAAGAGCTCGGCGAGGGCGTCCGGGTCGAGTTCCTGCCGTTCCAGGCGGCTGATGAGGCTGAGCTGACGACGTACGAGGTTCTGGTTGCGGCGGCCGAGATTGGCGAGCGATTCGGTGGTGTTGCGGCGCAGGCCGGCCTGCTGGGCGGCCAATTGCAGGGCGGTGTCCTCCACCCGCTGCAGGGAGGCGGCGACCTCGGCGATCTCCGCCGTGCCGCCCAGCAGCCGTGAATCGGGGGTGTCCCGCCCGTCTTCCGGAGGGAGGAGCTCCCTATGGTCCTGAGGGGACCGCTGGATACGGGCGACGGTCTCGGGCAGCCGGTGCCGCGCCACCTCGTGGGCGGTCGCGGCGAGTTCGCGGAGCGGGCGGGTGAGGGAGCGGGAAGCGAAGACGGCGAAGCCCGCGACGAGCGCAGCCGTGCACAATCCCACGCAGAGACAGGCGGCGAGGCCCAGCTCGGCGTCATGGCTCAGTCGGTCGGCCCGGTCCCGTACGTCGTCGCCGACCTGCTGCTGGACGGTGTGCAGAGCGTCGACGAGTACGGTCATCGTGTCCCACCAGGTGCCGGCGTCGGCACGCAGCGCGGAACCGTCGGCGGCGTCTTCCGCCCGGTTCTCATAGCCGGTGGCGCGTCTGGCGCCCTCGGTGCCGAAGGCCTTGTCCAGGGCGGCACGCTGGGGTGCGGTGGCGACCTGCCGGAAGCGGGCGAGGGCGGCGACCCGCGAGGCACGCACCTCGGTGAAGGCGAGGTACTCGCGGCCGTGGAAGGCCCCTTCGGCGAACACGCCGTTGAGGAGACCGCGTTCGAGGGCGACGGACTCCTTGGCCGCGGCCAGTTCCCGCAACGCCGCCAGTCCGTCGCTCAGTTGGCGGTCGGCGCGGGTCGCGGTCTCCGCCACCGGGTCGACGGCGTTGAGCGCGTCGACGGCGGCGGTGTAGAAGGCGAGCGAGCTGGTCCGGTCGGCGGTGTCCGTGTCTGCCGTGTGCTTGTCGGCGGCGGCGCGGACGGCTGCGAGGCGCCGCAGGTGCCGCTGGACGACTTCTTCCACGGCGGGTTCGGAGCGCATTCCGCGCAGCGCCGTGTCCACACGCTCGCGCGTGGCGGCAAGCGGTGCGCGGAATCCCCGCTCACCTCCCAACAGCCCGCTTGTCAGCCCGCGTTCGCGTTGCAGCTGGTGCACCAGCTCCTGGACCCTCAGGCTGAGGCCGACCTCGGCACGGGTCGTCCGGGCGTCACCGAGGGCCTCGGCACGGCCGTACACGGCCAGACCGGCGGCCGCCAGAAGCAGGCAGATCGGGACCGTGATGACCACCGCCACACGGCCTCTGATGCTGCGCCAGCCAGGCAGTGGTCGGCGGCCGCGAGCCGTTCGGTCACCGTGGCCGCGCCCTGCACCTCCCCTGCCGAAACCGCCGTTGCCGAGTGCACCGAGCCTGCCGGGCAGCGGCCGAAATGGGATCCACACCCTCATGTCACGAAGCTAGACCGACCGCCGCGACGGGCGGTTTCCGACCTGTTAGACCCCGTGGGAACTTCGGTTGCGCCGCGCTCACACCACAGGCCGGGGAAGTGTGACGGGGCCGTGGCCGGCAGCGCACGAAGCTTGCCCGATGAGCCCGCACCACGTAGTGGCCGGTCAGCTCGACGCACGGCCGGGCCGCCAGCGGCGGACAGCCAGACGTTCGGTGAGGAGGTAGCCCCTCGCCCTTCCCCTCCCACTCGTCCAGACAGCCGGGTGACGGCAGGCTCCGCCCACGGCGATGATGCCGACCTCGCTCAGCACAGTCCGGGGCAGCTTCCCGGTGCTCTTGCGGTCAAACCCAGCGCTCCCGGCCCGCGGCGATCTGCGCCACGGTGGCATCGCCGCCGAGCTCGGAGAGGGGGAAGCAGGCGTCGAGTGTTTCGTGAAGATGGTTCCCGTCACAGGCGTCACACCCCGCCCTAGGGGCTGGTGAGGACCACGAGTTGGCGGGTCGCCCTGGTCATCGCCACGTACCGGTCCACCGCCCCCTCGACGCCCCCGCCGAACTCCTCCGGGTCGACGAGGAGCACCAGGTCGAATTCGAGGCCCTTCGACAGCTCCGGAGTCAGCGACCGGACGCGGGACGTGGCCCGGAACGTGGGATCGCCGATGACGCAGGCGATGCCGTCGGGGTGGGCGGTGAGCCAGGTGTCGAGGATCGGGGAGAGGTCCGCGACCGACCCGTGGGTCACCGGGATGCCGGTCCCGCGGATGGAGGTGGGGACGTTGGCGTCCGGGAGGGCGGCGCGGATGACCGGCTGGGCCTCCTTCATGATCTCTTCCGGGGTGCGGTAGTTGACGGTCAGGGAGGCCAGGGTGACGCGGTCGAGGCCGACCCGTTCGAGCCGTTCCCGCCAGGACTCGGTGAAGCCGTGCCGGGCCTGGGCGCGGTCGCCGACGATGGTGAAGCTGCGGGACGGGCAGCGCTGCAGCAGCATCTGCCACTCCGCGTCGGTCAGTTCCTGCGCCTCGTCGACGACGACATGGGCGAACGGGCCGGCCAGCAGGTCAGGGTCGGCGGTGTGCAGGGCGGACTCGTCGACCAGGGCGTGGTGGAAGTCCTCGCCGCGGAGCATGGTCACCAGGCCCATGCCGTACTCGTCGTCGGCGACCGCGCTCAGGCTGTCCACGACCGTGGCCATGCGCTCGCGCTCGGCGGCCACAGCGGCCTCCTGCCGGCGCTTGCGGAGCGAGCTCCCGGGGTCGCCGAGCCGCTGCCGTGCCGCGTCCAGGAGGGGCAGGTCGGACGCCGTCCAGGCCTGGGCGTCCGCGCGCTGCAGTCGCCGTACGTCGTCGCGGTCGAGCCAGGGAGCGCACATCCGCAGATAGGCGGGGACCGTCCACAGGTCGCCGACGAGGTCGGCCGCTTCGAGCAGGGGCCAGGCGCGGTTGAAGGCGGTGAGCAACTCCCTGTTCTGGCGCAGGGACTTGCGGAGCAGGTTCTCCGGGGCGTCGCCGTCGTGCTTGTCGACGAGGATGGTGAGCAGCGCCTGCCAGACCTGGTCGCGCGCGTCGTTGTGGGGTGCGCCTTCCGCCGCGTCGAAGGCCTCGGCCCAGTCGCCGGCGGTCAGCCGGATGTCGGACCAGTGCGTGGTGACGGTCATGCCCTCGGTGGGCGGCTCCTCGTAGAACCTGACGGCCTTCTCGATCGCCTTCACCAGGTCAGCGGAGGACTTCAGGCGGGCCACCTCCGGGTCCTTCTCGGCCGTGGCCGTGGCTCCCTCGGCCACGAGGTCGCGCAGGACGCAGGTCTGCACGCCCTCCTCGCCGAGGCTGGGCAGGACGTCGGAGACGTAGGCCAGGTAGGGCCGGTGCGGGCCGACGAAGAGCACGCCGCCGCGGCGGTGCCCGAGGCGCGGGTCGGAGTGCAGGAGGTAGGCGGAGCGGTGCAGGGCGACGACGGTCTTGCCGGTGCCGGGGCCGCCGTCCACGACGAGCGCGCCGCGCGACCCCGCGCGGATGATGGCGTCCTGGTCGGCCTGGATGGTGCCGAGGACGTCCCGCATCCGTTCCGACCGGTCGCTGCCCAGGCTGGCGATGAAGGCGGACTGGTCGTCGAGCGAGGCGTGGTGCCCGGCGAACCCGTCGGGGGCGAACACCTCGTCCCAGTAGTCCCCGATCCGGCCGCCGTGCCAGCGGTACCGGCGGCGGCTCGCGAGCCCCATCGGGTTGGCGTGGGTGGCCCCGAAGAACGGTTCGGCCGCGGGGGAACGCCAGTCGACGAGCAGCCGGCGCCCGGTGCTGTCCGTGAGGCCGAGCCGTCCGACGTACACGGGCTCGGGGTCGTCCGCGCCGACCATGTGCCCGAGGCACAGGTCGAGGCCGAAGCGGCGCAGGGTGCGCAGCCGGGCGCTCAGACGGTGGATCTCGGCGTCCCGGTCCATCGCCTCCTGGCCGATGCCGCCGGGGGCCCTGCGGGTGGCGTCGAGGCTGTCGGAGAGTTCGGCGATCGTCTGCTCCAGGCACTCCGCGATGGCGGCGAAGTGCCGCTCGTCGGCGGCGATCAGCGTCGGGTCGGCCTTGGCGGCGAGGCGTTCGGAAAGGTCGAACACGCTGGTGGGCAGGGAATGCAAGTCAACAGCTCCGATGTGAGGTGTGAGGGTCATCTTCCACGACCATGGGGCCCTGCGGCCTCGGTCAGTGCGGTGTGATCACGCGGACGTGCGCGGCCGCTCCCGGCCGGCCATGTCCAGCAGCAGCCTCGCGGCCCTCTCCGCCCCGTCCGTGCGGATCATGGCGGCCACCTCGGCGGCCCGTGCCCGGGTCCCGGGGGCCAGCGCGGTCCTGAGCGCGGCCGAAAGCGAGTCGTACGTCGGCGTCGGCCCCTGGTGCGCCGCGCCGATGCCCAGTTCGGCCACCCGCCCGGCCCAGTACGGCTGGTCCACGATCTGGGGTACGACCACCTGGGGCACGCCGGCCAGAGCGGCCGTGGTCGTGGTGCCGGCGCCTCCGTGGTGAACGACGGCGGCCACGCGCCGGAAGAGGGCCTGGTGGTTGGCCTCGCCGACGACGAAGCAGTCGTCCGCCCCGTCGACCGGGGCCAGACCGGCCCAGCCCCGCCCGACGAGCACCCGGCGGCCCTGCGCGCGGACCGCCACGGCCAGTCCCGCCATCGGTTCGACGTCTCCGCGCGATCCGTACGTGGAGAGAACAACACGCATCGACCCATCCCCCGGTTTCCGCCGACCTGATTCTCGGCGACCTGTGACTCAGGCGGGTAAGTGTGCGCCAGCACCGGGGCCTTGCCGCAAGCCCCCCGGTGCGCTATACGTTGAGAGTGGCAAGGAGTGGGGTGACCTCCTTGCCTTTGTCGTTTCTCGGCGCCTTCACATTTCTCTCCGGATTCATTTCTCTCCGGATTCATTTCTCTCTGGATCTGGATCCCTTACTGCGATCCATGCGCCTCTCTGCGACCGGAAAGCCTTCGAAACATTCGAATGATCATCGGACTTTTCGATCTCTCACCCCCCGCGATCTTCCGAAAGATTTCGCGGGTTTCCTGAGGTGAGAGCGATACCGAAGCATTCGAAACATCTGCCGAAACTGTTGACGCTTGACAGGGGCAGACCAAAACTGTGGGGCATGACTGACACACCCGCACACCCGACGCGCCGCAGCGTCTGCGGCCTCCTGCTGGCCACCGGAGCCACCCTGGCCCTGCCCGGCACCGCCGAGGCGGCCACGGTCATCACCACCAACCAGACCGGGACCAACAACGGGTACTACTACTCGTTCTGGACGGACGCCCAGGGCACGGTCTCCATGACCCTGAACTCCGGCGGCAACTACAGCACTTCATGGCGCAACACAGGCAACTTCGTGGCCGGCAAGGGCTGGAGCACCGGCTCCCGCAGGACCGTGAGCTACTCCGGCAGCTTCAGCCCGTCCGGCAACGCCTATTTGGCCCTCTACGGCTGGACGTCGAGTCCGCTCGTGGAGTACTACGTCGTCGACAACTGGGGCACCTACCGGCCCACCGGAACGTACAAGGGCACCGTCACCAGCGACGGGGGGACGTACGACATCTACCAGACCACCCGCTACAACGCCCCGTCCGTGGAAGGCACCAAGACCTTCAACCAGTACTGGAGCGTGCGGCAGTCCAAGCGGACCGGCGGCACCATCACCACCGGCAACCACTTCGACGCCTGGGCCCGGGCCGGCATGCCGATGGGCAGCTTCAAGTACTACATGATCCTCGCGACCGAGGGTTACCAGAGCAGCGGCAGCTCTAACATCACGGTGGCCTGATGAGGACCCGGGCGCACCTTCCGTTGCTGGCCGCCGCCGCTCTGGCCGCCGCCGGCACCCTCACCGTCCCCGCCGCCGCTGCCCCTGCGCAGGCCGCCGCCTGCTCCGGATACGTCGGACTCACCTTCGACGACGGCCCCGGAGGCAACACCACCACCCTGCTCAACCTGCTCAAGCAGTACGGCCTCAGGGCCACCATGTTCAACACGGGTCAGAACGCCGCCGCCTACCCGGCGCTGGTCAGGGCCCAGGTCAGCGCGGGGATGTGGGTCGGCAACCACAGCTACACCCACCCGCATCTGACCCAGCAGAGCCAGGCCACGATCGACTCGGAGATCTCCCGCACCCAGCAGGCCATCGCGAGCGCGGGCGGCGGCACACCGAAGCTGTTCCGGCCGCCGTACGGCGAGACCAACGCGACGGTGAAAGCCGTCGAGGCCAAGTACGGCCTGACCGAGGTCCTGTGGCAGGTCGACTCGCAGGACTGGAACAACGCCAGCACCGACGCGATCGTCGCGGCGGCCGGCCGGCTCACCAACGGCCAGGTCATCCTCATGCACGACTGGCCGGCCAACACCCGCGCGGCGATCCCCCGGATCGCGCAGACGCTGGCCGCCAAGGGGCTGTGCTCCGGCGCGATCTCCCCGACGACCGGCCGTGCGGTGGCCCCGTGAGGGCACCCGCCTGACGGTGTCATCGGACTCTGGACCCCTGACCCCTGACCCCGGACCCCGGGCCCCGGGCCTCTCGGCCTCAGCAGCTCGGACGACCTGCTGAGGCCGGACGGCGGACACGGGGACGGACGAGGGGGCGTGCGAAGGGCCGGGCAGCGCTCTCTCAGGTCGCCGCCATCACCACGATGAGGTGTTCGACGAGCGCGAGCAGCACGTCGCGGCCGACCTCCCGTTGCCTCATGTCGCCCATCACCAAGGGGACTTCGGGTCCGAGGGTCAGTGCGTCGCGGACCTCCTGCTCGCTGCTGTCGGCGTGGCCGTGGAAGCAGTTGACGCCGATGGCGAAGGGAATGCCGCGGCTCTCGAAGAAGTCGATGGACGCGAAGCTGCTCTCCAGGCGCCGGGTGTCGGCCAGCACGATCGCGCCGAGAGCGCCCTGCACCAGGTCGTTCCACATGAACCAGAACCGCTCCTGGCCCGGTGTCCCGAAGAGGTAGACCACCAGCTGGGGGTTGACCGTGATACGGCCGAAGTCCATCGCCACCGTGGTGGTCGACTTGTCCTCCACCCCGTCCACGTCGTCGATGCCTTCGCCGGCGACGGTCAGATACTCCTCGGTGCGCAGCGGCGTCACTTCACTGACGGCCCCGACCAGGGTCGTCTTGCCCACGCCGAAGCCGCCGGCCACAAGGATCTTGACGGCCGCGGGTGGGGCGCCGCGGCGCACACCGACGGCCGGCTCAGAGTCTGCGAAGACCATCTCTCACCGCTCTTAGCAGGGACATATCCGATTCGTTTCCCGCCGCCATGGCGATCGGTGCCCGGGTGGTGACCTGGCCCCGGGCGACCAGGTCGTCGATGAGGATCTTCGTCACCGACACCGGGAGGTTCAGTTCGGCGGCGACCTCCGCCACGGCCGCCGAGCCCTCGCACTGCCGGATGATCGAGAGGTGCTCGGGCTGCAGGCCCCGGGAGGCGGCCCGGCCCACCGCCGGTTCCACGGTCGTGACGAGGGTGATCAGCGTGAGGTCGTCGCGGGAGGGAGCCGTACGGCCCTGGGTGATCGTGTAGGGGCGGACGGAGAGTTCCTCCGGGTCACCCGCGCCTGCCTCCAGGTCGTCCATCCAGTGGCTCACTCACGTACACCGCCCTCAAGGCTCACCGACGCGACCCGCGCCTCGGCACCCAGGTGCCGGCCCACCTGCTGCATGAGGGTGTGCATGGCCAGGGCCAGCACTTCGGCCTCCACCTCCTGGGACGCCACGACGGCCAGATGCGTCCCCTCCCCCGCGGCGGAGATGAACAGCCACAGGTCGGCCATCTCGACGATGACCTGCTGCACCGGGCCACCGTTGAACAGCTTCCCGGCGCCGCGGGCCAGGCTCTGCTGCCCCGTGGCGACGGCGGCCAAGCGCTCGGCGTCCCGGCGCGCGATGGAACGGGACTGGCTCACCACCAGCCCGTCGTCCGACAGCACGATCGCGTGCTGCGTGCCGGCGACCTGTTCGACCAGGCCATCCAGCAACCAGTCGAGATCCTGATGTGTGGCGGTCGTTCGCTGTGTCATGGTCAGTCTTCCGTAGGTGTCCGTCTGCGATACGGCAGGACCTCGGGGCGGTCCTGCTCTCCGGCTCCGTCGCCCGCTGCGTCGGCGCGGTCCGTGGGAGTGGCACCGTCCGTCGTGGCCGAGGGCGCGGTGAGGGTGGTGCCTCCCCGGGCCAGCCGGGACTGGCGCTGGAAGGCTCCGATCGTCGCGCCGGAGCGGGCGGGCCCGCCGTTGCGCCGCGGCGACCGCTCCGCCTCCGGAGCGGACCGGACATCCGCGTCCGGATCCCGTAGTTCGTCGACGAGGCTGGCCATGCGCACCCGTTTGGGCAGCGGCCTGGTGCGGGGCAGTCCGCGCGCCGGCGCGTCGGTGGTGCGGTGGGCCACCCGCCCGGCCCGCTCATGCGCAGGGACGTCGGCGGGCGGCGTCCCACCGCGCGTCCCGTTGCCGGAACCGGAGCTCATGGCGAACGCGGCGGTGCGCGGGGGATACGGGGGCGGCGGGCCCGCCACGGTCTGCGGCGTCCGCTCGGTCATCTGCTCCGCTGTCTGCTCCGGCGGCACGGGCGGGTGGGGAACGCCGACGGGCGCGGGCGGCGCTGCGGCCTCGTCGATGACGAGTTCCTCGGGGATGAGGACGACCACCCGGGTCCCGCCGAACGACGAGGGCCGCAACTCCACCTGGAGACCGAGGCCCTGGGCCAGCCGCGCCACCACGTACAGGCCCAGCCGGACGTCCTCGGCGTGCGACAGGACGTCCATGCGAGGGGGATCGGCCATCAGCCGGTTCGCCTCCTCGTACTCCCCTGACGTCATCCCCATGCCGCGGTCCTCGATCTCCACGGCGAGCCCGCGGCCCACCCGGGACGCGTACACCTCCACGGGAGTCGGCGGCTTCGAGAACGCCACCGCGTTCTCCATCAGCTCGGCCAGCACATGGACCACCAGACCCACCGCGCGCTCCGTCAGCCAGAACCGGCCCGCCACCTCGATCTGGATGCGCCGGTAGTCCTGGACCTCGCTCTGCGCCGAGCGCAGCACGTCCACCATCAACACCGGTTTGCGCCAACGCCGTTGCGGCTGGCCGCCGCCCAGGATGACCAGGTTCTCCTCGTACCGCCGCAGCCGGGCCGTCAGGTGGTCGAGGTCGAACAGCCCCTCCAGCACCTCGGGGTCCTCGTGCCGGCGCTCCAGCTCGCTGAGCTTCTTCATCTGCAGGCCGATCAGCAGCTGCGTCCGGCGGGCGATGCGCTGGAGCAGCTTCTCGAATCCGCGGAACTGCCCCACCTGGGTGATCGTGGTGTCCAGCGCACTGCGCCGGGCGAGGTTCAACGCCTGTCCCAGCTGGCCCAGTTCGTCGGCGCTGTGCTGGATCGGAGGCAGCTCGGCGTCGGGATCGACCGCCTCGCCGCGCCGCATGCGCTCCACCACGTCCGGCATCCGCGTCTGCAGGTCCAGAGCCGCCTGACGCAGCGCGAAGATCCGCCGCCGCAGCATCCGGGTGAGCAGCGTGCTGATCACGACGACCAGGACCACGGCACCCGCGTCCAGGGCGCTGATGAGGATCAACTTGGTCCGCATCGCGTTCAGTTCGTCATTGATGTCGACGATGAGGTCGTCCCAGTACGCCCGGTTGAACCCCTGGAGCGGGCCGGTGACCTGGCCGATGCTGTCGCTCCACTTCTTGGCGAGCGCGGGCGAGACGGTGCCGGCGTCGGACGAGGCGCCGTGCAGGATGTCCTGCTCGATCGAGGTCTTCTGCTGCCAGGCGCTGCCGGCCATCAACTTCTTGTAGAGCGCCGACTGGTTCGCGGGCATGCCGGGCACGACCTTGTTGTCGTAGATGAACTTCTGGGAGCCCACCCACTCGGCCAGTTGGCCGCGTTCGTCGTCGGACAGCTTCGCCGTCGCACCGGCACGAGTGACGACGGCGCTCTCGCGCGAGATCATCTCCATGCCCCAGAGCGAGTCGTTGGCCGGCCGGATGCGGTAGTCGATCTCGGCCATGCCCAGGTAGCTCATCGACGAGAACAGCTGAAGGTCGGTGGCGACGAGGCCGGAGTAGGCGTCGAACGCCTGCTGCTGGGAGGCGGTTCCGCGGTCGACGGCTTCCCGGTAGCCGTCCAGCTTCGCCAGGCTCTGGATCACCCGGCCGACATCGCGGCTGATGTCTGCCGGGCCCGTCCACCCGCCCTCGGTGAGTGCCTGGACCTTCTCCACCGCCGCGTCGGTGCGTACGCGCTGCGCCGCCAGTTGGGCCCGGTACTTCTCGGGGTCGGCCAGCGCCGCGCCGGTGACGCGCCGTTCTTCCTGCAGGTTGTAGAAGACGACCACGACCAGGACCGAGGACTCCTGCGAGGAGTCGCTGCGCTCCTTCTGCTGCCGCCAGTCGGTGTACAGCTGGACGGAGGTCGTCGACCACAGGGCGACGAGGGCCACACAGGGCACCAACGCCAGCACCAACAGGGCTGTACGCAACGACAGTTGCCGACCGCCGCCCTTCGTCGTCCGGTCTGGCTTTCTCGACGCGCGCGCGTGCACTGCCACGAATGTCCCCAGCGTGCTCAGAGTGACGGTCGGGATACGGACCGCTCAACGAGCCGAAATGATACCGCTCATAGAGAATATGTGAATATGTACAGAGAAGATCGTTTAAGTAGTTGACCGAGCATCAGGTTACTGTCTGCTCGCGCCGCTTGAGCGCTAAGTTCGGCACCGCGACCGTTTTGATGCGAAAACGCGTTTGAACTCGTTGTGATGCGTACTTGTTGCGCCGATCCGAGAGGACCGCAGCCATGGCCACTCCCCTGTCCGCCGCGAAGATGCTCGCCGCGCTGAAGGCCGAAGGCCTCACCGTGCACGAGCACACCGGCTGGAAGACCCACAACCGCGAGGCGGCGACCGGGAAGTCCTTCGGTCCCGTCATCGGTGTGCTGATCCACCACACCGGCGGCCACGACGACAAGGAGCTCTGCTTCAAGGGCAGAACCGGTCTGCCCGGACCGCTGTGCCACGCCTGGCTCGGCAAGACCGCCGGTCTGTGGACGATCGGCAACGGCCGTGCCAACCACGCCGGTTACGCCGACATCGATGTCCTGAACGCGATCCGCGAGGAGAAGCCGCTCCCGCACGACGACGCCGCCGGGGCCGACGGCAACGACTGTCTGTACGGCCTGGAGATCGAGAACCGCGGCAAGGGCGGCGACCCCTACCCGGACGCGCAGTACCGGCAGGCCGTGCTGTGGGCGGCGGCGATCTGCCGGGCGCACGGCTGGAGCGAGAAGTCCGTCGCCGGGCACAAGGAGGTACAGCCCGGGAAGATCGACCCGAGCTTCGACATGGACGACTTCCGGGCCGACGTGAAGAGGCAGCTGGCCGTCAAGCCGGGGAAGACGGAGCCGACCAAGCCGACCACCCGCCCGGCGGGCAAGCCGCGCGTCGACCTCTCCCGCCTCGTCACGGCCGCGAGGACCGACCCCGGCGCCAAGCAGGGCCACGTCAGCTATATGACGGGCACCAACCTCACCGAGGCCGCCCTCGTCGAACTCGGCTACCTCTCCCGGACCTACTCGGGCGACGGCTCCTTCGGCACCACCACCGTCGCCGCCTACGCGAAGTGGCAGCACCACCTCGGCTACACCGGCGACGACGCCAACGGCATCCCCGGCAAGATCTCCCTGGACAGGCTGGG
This sequence comes from Streptomyces sp. NPDC019531, assembly GCF_044903305.1. Classification (NCBI taxonomy): domain Bacteria; kingdom Bacillati; phylum Actinomycetota; class Actinomycetes; order Kitasatosporales; family Streptomycetaceae; genus Streptomyces; species Streptomyces sp. NPDC019531. The sequence continues at coordinate 108,308 of NZ_JBJDQL010000020.1, forward strand.
CGAGAAGACGGGGCTGTTCACGGTCGTGGCCTGAACGCACCACGCGGACCCGGCACTTCCACGCATCGAGGTACCGGGTCCGCTTGTCGTCACCTATGACCCGGCCGCTGCTTGGCCTGTCGGACAGTCCAGGAACGAGTCCGTCGCCGGCACGGCCAGGCTCCGCTACGACACCCCGGAGCAGCGCTACGCACCGCCCGAGCTGAAGAGGCTTCGACAGCCGACCGGGATCCACATCGAGCCGATCCCCGACCATCCGGTCACCCGCCGCCCCACCACACCCCTTGTGCTACCCGGAGAACGCACCCCGACCGACCCGGCCCGCCAGCCCTCGTGACGTCGCCGGAGCTCGTCTCCTTATCTGCGGTTGTTCCGGAAGTGAGGGCTCTCGCTCGGGCATGATGCCTGCATGGTGTCGGGGGGAGAGCCGGAGGCGGTCGCGGCCGAGGGACGGTTGATCGGGGGACGGTACCGGCTGGCCGAGCGACTCGGGTCGGGCGGCATGGGCACGGTGTGGGCCGGACTCGATCAGCTCGTCGGGCGGGAGGTCGCCGTGAAGGAGGCCGTCACACAGGGGCCGTCGCGCGTCGAGCGGATCCTGCGCGAGGCGCGCGCCGCGGCCCGCGTGAACCATCCGGCGGTGGTGACCGTCCACGACGTGGTGATGGAGGACGGTCACCCCTGGATCGTCATGGAGCGGGTCCACGGCGAGTCCCTCGCGGCGCTGCTCGACCGCGTGGGCACGCTGCCCGAGCACGAGGCGGCGCGCATCGCGCTGCACGTGCTGGAGGCGCTCACCGCCGCCCACGCCCGCGGCGTCCTGCACCGCGACGTCAAGCCGGGGAACGTGTTGCTCGACACCGACGGCAGAGTGGTCCTCACGGACTTCGGCATCGCGTACATCGCGGGAGAGACGACCCTGACCCGCTCGGGCGAGTTCGTGGGCTCGCTCGCCTACACCTCCCCCGAGCGGATGGGCGGTGACCGCCCCGGCCCCTCCTCCGACCTGTGGTCGCTCGGAGTGCTCCTGTTCCAGATGGTGGAGGGGTTCTCGCCGTTCCAGCGGGACTCGGTGGAAGGCACGGTCGGCGCGGTGCTCACCGCGCCGGTCCCACCGGTGCGGCGGGCGGCCGCTCTGGGGCCGGTCATCGCCGGGCTGTTGACCAAGGCGCCCGCCACCCGGCCCGCGGTAGGCCGGGTGGCCGAAGTTCTCCGTACGACGTCGACGTCGACGTCGGCCAGGACCGGTCCGACGGTCTCCTCCGCCCTCGGTCGCGCCAGGCGGCGGTGGCTGTGGCCGGGAGCCGTCGCGGGGGTCGCCGCCGCCCTGACCGCCGTACTCCTGACGCTCGACGATTCCTCGGACGGCGGCAACCAGGCGGCGGACGCCGGTACTTCGGCGGCCTCACCCTCCGTACGCTCGTCCGCCTCTCCCACCCACACGGCCGCTACGGGGTACCAGTGGGTCCAGGAAGACGAGTTCGGCCTGGAAGTGCCGGCCGGGTGGCAGCGGCACGCCAAGAACGCCGACGGGCAGTACCGGTACACGAAGGGGTCGTACGAGATCGTGGTCGTGCCCGGGAGGGACAGGGCGACGGCGGGCGAGAATCCGGTGGACTACCAGCGGGAAGTGGAGCCCGAGTTGCAGCCCTACCGGGACTCGTCGTGGGCGACCAGCTTCGGTATCCGTCTGATCGAAGCCGGTGGGAAGGTCATGGCCGAGGGGCAGTTCACCTGGGAGACCGAAAAGGGACGCCCGGTGTACGTGCACAACCTCGCTCTCCGCTCCGGCGGGCGCTACCACATCGTCCTTGTGTCGGGGCCGGAGAGCGAGCGGGACGTGGTGGAGCGGTTCTACGCGCGGGCGGCGGCGACGTACAGACTCACGGACGTTTGAGCGGGCTCAGATGGCCTGTGAGTCCCCTCTGACAGCTTCCGCGGACTTACGGGCCCGGGCCGCGTCCTGCTCGGCGTCGGCCGCGTCGTAGCACTTCGCGGCCTGGAGCCAAGCGTCATAAGCCGGTCGCTGGTTGCCGGACTTCTCGTAGAAGGTAGCGGCGGTCGAGAGAACTCGGGCCATCAAGCGGCCCTCCCCTGCATCGGCGAAGGCCTGGATCGCGCTTCTCAACTCCTTTGTTCCGGGGTGTGCTTCGCCCATCACCAAAAGCAGCGCGCCAAGCCGGTGCCAAGCCTCACCGACGGATCAGACGGACTCCGAAGGGTCCAGCCGCCGCGTCCGGACTGACGTCGGCCAAAGCCGTCACTCTCGACGGCAGTTCACGTTGGGCCGCTGGAGCGCCGGCAGGACGTCCGAGTTGAGCAGGATCCGTTTACAGCCGAGGGGACAGTCCGGCCATGCCTTGCGGATGCAGCGGGTCAACAGCTCGATGGAGCGGTACAGGTCGCCGAATGGCCGAGCGGCCACCGGAGAGGCGGCGACGTTGGCACGGCTCCCCTGCACACACAGCACGCTGCCGACCCGTACAGATTCCCTGTACGGGTGAACACGGGTGAACGTACGGCCTCAGATGGGGAGTTCATCGGCATGAGCAACAGGAGCCGCAGTGCGCGGGGCAGGAAGAACGCGTCTGCCGTGAAGCTGGTCGGGAGTCTCGTCGGCGTGTTCCGGCGGGCCAAGGGGCTGACCCAACGGGAACTCGCCGAGGCGGTGGGTGTGGACGAGGAGACGATCGCTTCCGTCGAGCAGGGCAGACGGACCCTCAAGGAGGACGTGGCGGAGTTGCTGGACCAACTCCTCGACACCAAGGGGGCGTTGTCCGTCGCGCTCCGGCACCTGCCCGAGGTCGACCTGTTCCCGCGGTGGGCGGAGGGCTACATCGACCTGGAACGGGAGGCGTTGGCGCTGTCCTGGTACGACAACCAGGTGCTGCCGGGTCTGCTCCAGACTCCGGCGTACGCCCGGGCGGTGTTCCTCCACGAGGTGCCCGCCCTCACCGAGGAGGAGATCGATCAGCGGGTCGCGGCGCGGATGGAGCGCCAGGAGATCCTCCAGCGCAAGGGACCGCCGACCGTCAGCTTCGTCATCTCCGAGGTGACCGTGATGGACCGCCTCGGAGGTGACGCGGTGTACGCGGAGCAGCTGCGCCGCCTGCGCGAGTGGGCCGATCTTCCGGCCGTGACCCTCCAGATCATGCCGGTCGGCCGGGACTTCCACGCTGGGCTCTCGGGTCCTTTCATCCTCGTCGAGACGGCAGATCACCAGCGCGTCGGCTACGTCGAAGGCCAGCTCCACGGGAGGTTGATCACCGACCCGGACAACGTCTCTGTGCTGGAACGCAAGTATGCGATGCTGCGGTCACAGGCTCTCAACCCGCAGGAGTCCAAGCGCCTGTTGGACCGTTTGCTAGGAGACCAATGAGCAGCGCACTTCAGTGGTTCAAGTCGAGCTACAGCAGCGAGCAGGGCGGCGCATGCCTCGAAGTCGCCGCCTCACCCGGCACCGTCCACGTCCGCGACTCCAAGGACACCAGCGGACCCACGCTCACCGTCCGCCCCGACACCTGGACGTCGTTCCTCGCGCTTGCCCAGCGCTGAGAGTGTCATCGTCACCGTGACCGACAACGCCGCCATCAGCATCATCGCCGTTGCCGACGAGGTCAGTTGGGCCAGGGTGCCCGCGAGGAGTGCGCCGAGGCCCTGGAGGACGACCATGCCGGTGGAGTGCAACCCGAGGGCCTGACCCGCGAGTTCGTCGGGGGTGAGGGACATCAGGCGTTCCTGGAGGACCAGCGAGGCGGCGAAGCCGACGGAGGCCACCGTGGCGGCCATGACCGACAGCGCCACCCCGGGTCGTAGGACGAAGAACAGATAGGGCACCGCGAGGAGCAGGCGCAGCGGGGTCGCGAGACGGGGGCGCAGCGCGGGCGGGACCAGACGGCCCACCGTCAGGTCGCCGACGAACATGCCCAGCGCCCCGCACGCGTACATCGTGCCGGCGGCCGAGGGGGCGTAGGAGACGTAGAGCGAGTCGCTGCCGACCACCAGGCCGTTGGGGACCCACAGGCCGAGGTACACCAGGCGGCGGGGGCGGGAGGACCACAGGAGGGCGTTGGTGTGCCAGGTCGCGGAGAGGGAGGGGCGGCCGGTGGCGCGCGGTGGGCGGGGGGCGAGGCCCAGGCGGGTGACGAGGGCCGACAGCACGTACATCGCGGCCGTGAGGAGGAGACAGGTCCGTGGGGACAGGAGTGCCAGCAGGGCGCCGCCGGTCGCGAACCCGGTGATCTGCACCAGGCCCCAGAGCATGTTGAAGACCGAACGGCCCAGGACGTAACCGTCCTTGGGCAGGATCTCGTTCATCAGTCCGCCGCGCACTCCGCCGCCCAGCGACGCGACCAGGCCCTGCAGGAGCAGTACGACGAAGACCGCCCAGACCGGCAGTCCGGGCAGCGCCAGCACCGCCGTACCGGCCGCGAAGGCGAGGGAGATCACCGTCAGGATCGCGCGTGGGGGCAGGCGGTCGGCACCGGAGAGCAGGAACGCTGCTCCCAGTAACTGCGCCAGCTGAGGTCCGAACATGCTCACCGCCGACAGGAGCGGGGAGCCGGTGGCCCGGTAGACCAGGGTGCCGAGGGCCAGGCCGCCGATCGTCTGGGCCGCGGCGTAGGCGGCGAAGGAGAGCAGGAACGAGGGGTACTCAGGGGTGCGGAACAGGGTCCGGTAGCTGCGCATGGACGGAGTCTTCGAGCGGTCGGCGGGTGACGGTTAGTCTTTCGCGCGTCCGCGAAACGACCGGGGGTGTTCATGGGGTGGTGGATGCTCAACGCCGACACCCTGGTCCGCAGCCGGTTCGTCGTCTGTCCGTTCACCGAGACCTTCGCGACCCTGCGGCTGCTGCACACCGGCACCGCCGCCCACCCCGGCGAGGAGGCCTGGCTCCGTGCCCATCTGCCCGGCTACCGCGCCCGCCTCGCGGCCGACCCGGTGACCGCGCTGCTCGTGCGCTCCGCGATGGGCACGTCCTGGATCGCCGACTTCCTCGCGCCCCTGCCCCGGGACGGGACGCCCCTGGAGGAGACGCTGGCCCGCATCCGGGCGACCGACCCGGCCGAGGCCCGCGCGAACGTCCGGGTCTCCCTGCGCGGCGCGCTCCCCGCCGCCCTGGAGCGGGACGACCTCCCGGAGCGGGCGGCCGAGCTCCTCGCGTACGTCTGGACGCAGACCGTACGGCCGTACTGGGACCGTCGGCGGCGCATCCTGGAGGCCGACGTGGTGGCCAGGACCGCGCAGGTGAGCCGGGGCGGCTGGGCGACCGTCATCGACTCCCTGACCCCGGGCCAGACCCGCTGGCTCGGCGACAACCGGCTCCAGGTGAACCGGCACGAGCGCCCGCCCCGCGAGATCTCCGGCGCCGAACTCGTCTTCGTCCCGGTCACCCCGGGGCGCGGCTGGGCGACCTGGGAGGAGCCGACGCGGTACGCCATCGTCTACGGCTGCACGGGCGCCCTCGCCGACCCGGGCGCCCGGAGTGTGCCCGCGAGCCTCGGCACGCTGCTCGGCGCCGGGCGGGCCCGGGTGTTCGTCCTCCTGGACTCCCCGCTGAGCACCAGCCAGCTCGTTGCCGTCACCGGTCAGGGGCTGGGGTCGGTGGGGCGGCATCTGCGGGTGCTGCTGGACGCGGGGCTCGTGGAGCGACGGCGGGCCGGGCGGTCGGTGCTGTATGTGCGTACGGCGGCCGGGGAGGTGCTGGTGGAGGCCTCCGGGGGCGGTACCGGTGAACGGGAGCCGGAACCGGGAGTTCGCTGAGCGGAGTTAGCATCCGCTCATGACGACTGCAGATGGTTCCTCTCCCCTGGACGTCGAGATCGGGGCCCTCACGGGCGGCTCCGCCGACCTCTCCCAGTACGCCGGCAAGGCCGTCCTCATCGTGAACGTCGCTTCCAAGTGCGGTCTGACCCCGCAGTACAACGGCCTGGAGAAGCTCCAGGAGCGGTACGCGGAGCGGGGCTTCACCGTGCTCGGCGTGCCCTGCAACCAGTTCCTCGGGCAGGAGCCCGGCAGCGCCGAGGAGATCGCCGAGTTCTGCTCGGCGACGTACGGCGTGACCTTTCCGCTGACCGAGAAGGTCGAGGTGAACGGGGAGGGGCGGCATGCGCTGTACGAGCGGCTCGTCGATGTGGCGGACGCCGAGGGGCACAGCGGGGACATCCGCTGGAACTTCGAGAAGTTCCTGATCGGTCGGGACGGGGCGGTTGTGGCGCGGTTCTCGCCGCAGACGGAGCCGGAGTCTGACGCGGTCGTAGCCGCGGTGGAGGGTGTGCTGGCGTAGTAGGGCGGGTGCGGGTGCGTTGTGGCTGGTCGCGCAGTTCCCCGCGCCCCTGAGTGGGTGCAGTCAAAGGATGCCTGGCAGCACCCACCTTTTCAGGGGCGCGGGGAACTGCGCGATCCCCCACCGACCCGCACCCGACACACAACCCCCCGGCCACAGCGCCGCAGGCAAACGCCGAGCCCCCTCGGCAAGGACGGCGATCTGGTCGAGAGGGCTCTGGGTGGTGCTTGTGCTGTTGTCGCGAGCAGTTGTGGTGTGCAGTTGTGGGTGAACGGGACGGGGATCAGACCGGTCCGCCCCTCACACCTTGACCGAGGCCACGAAGGCACTCCACGCGTCGGCGGGGAAGGCCAGCTTGGGACCCTCGGGGATCTTGGTGTCGCCGAGTTCGAGTGCTTCCTCTTCGGTCGACCTCACCATCAGGCACGCCCCGTTGGCGTTGGTGTAGGTGGAGGTCGTCCATGTGTCCAGGTTGCCCAGACGAATTGCCATATTCGCTCCGTAGCCAGTTGCGCAGTGTGCGGATTCCGCCAACCTTTATTGATCGTTGGCGTGATCGACGCTACTCGCCGACTTCCTCTTTCGGAGCAGCCATTCACTCTTCTGGTGGCATATTCCAGGGGAGTCTTCCAGACGGGCGTGGCCGGGGTGTACTATCCGGCCCGCCCTGTCCGGAAGGGCTCAACGGGCGTATTCCCGGGCGTACTCCTTGGCGAGGTCCTCGATCAGCTGACGCGACTGGTCGACGTTGAGCGCCTGGGCCCTCAAGTGCTCGTACATCACGGTGTACTTCTGCACGTCGTGCGCCTTCTCCAGGTACAGGTCGCTGGTGACGCCCTCGATGTAGACGACACTGGAGTCCGCCGCGTCCGAGAACTCCAGGATGGAGTACTGGCCGCTGAGACCGGGGTGGGCGCCGACGTCGAACGGCAGCACCTGCACGGTGATATGGGGCTGCTGGGACATCTCGACGAGGTACTCCAGCTGCTCGCGCATGATCTGCCGGCCGCCGACGACCCGGCGCAGACACGCCTCGTCCAGAACCACCCACAGCCGCAGGGGGTCCCGCTCGGCGGCGACCCGGCTCTGCCGTCGCAGCCGCACCTCGACGCGCTTGTCGTTCTCGGTGTCCGTCGCCTCGGGTGCGCCGCCGCGCACGATGGCCTCGGCGTACGGCCGGGTCTGCAACAGGCCGGTGATGATCTGGGGTTCGTACACTCTCAGCGACTCCGCGTCGGTCTCCAGACCGATGTAGACGCTGTACGGGATGTCCCCGAAGGCATGCCACCAGCCCTGCTGGCGCGAGTCCTTGGCCATCTGCATCAGGGACTCGACGATGCGCTGGTCCTCGACGTCGTACACCCCGCACAGGTCACGGACGTCGCGCTGGCTGATGCTGCGCCGGCCGTTCTCCAGCCGGCTGATCTTCGACTGCGACACCAGCAGGCGTTCGGCGACTTCCTCGGCCGTCATGCCCTTGAGCTCGCGGAGCCTGCGCAGCTCCTGGCCCAGCCGGCGCCGCCTGACGGTGGGATTGACATTGGACGCCACGGGACGTGCACCTCCGGCTGCGTGCCTCGTACTTGACTTTGCGTATCTGCTGTTGAGCAGACTGCCACCAAGGTGCTTATTACCGCTGGGAAACGGTGTATATGCGCCGCGTTCACGTCAGTTGGAGACGTCCTGACCCGATCGGGCCCGTCCTGGCTCGAACATGCGGCCGCGCGGGGCGGCGGAACCGGCGACGCCCGCGGTACGGACGTACGGTTCCGTCGCCCCGCGCGGACCAGCGGCTCCCGAACCGGTCTTGGGACTGACGGTGCGGCGCTGTGGCGGTGCGGGTGGTGCTGTCGTTCTCGGTGCCGTGGGACTGCGGCTCAGTGGGCCACGGCGCGCGCCATCGGTCCTCGGCGCGGTTGCATCGGAACACCACGAGCGGGTTCCGGCGCGGGCCTGGCTCCCGGGGCGGCCTGACGGCCGGCGGGCGCCGGGCTACGGCGTGGCTGTGCGGCCACCCCGTTCTGGACGTCCATCACGGCGTGCGCGACGAGTCCGCCCATCGGGTCGTGCCTGATCAGGTCCCGCAGCCGGGAGCGCGAGGACCGTCCCTCGTTGCCCGGGTACAGGTGCTTGCCGAGGCCTACCGCGTGTGCCAGGGCGGCGAGCGCCGCGGTCCGCGGGTCCGGCGGTACGCCGGTGCGGATCGCCGAGTCCAGTCGGGACCTGATCTCCCGGCTGATCTCGTTGTCCGTCGCCTGGTAGCGGGTGGTCGGCAGCACTCCGCACATCTGACCCGCCACGGCATGCACCATGCCGCACCGCTCCAGATGCGAGAGGTAGGTCTGGCGGAGCCCCAGTCGCGGCCCGCCGATCCAGTTCACTGCCCGCACGGGAGCGCCACGCCTTCGCAGCAACTCCAACGCGCAGTCCAAAGTTGGATCTCCAGTCGGCCGTGGGGCCACCACGGCGATACGATCCCCGTCTGGGGCTATACGTCCGGCCAGCGCCAGCTCTACTAGCTGCGCTCCGGCCAGACCGAGGTCGAGCGACTGCGGCTGTGCGGTGGTGCCCGTGGTCGGGTCCAACGCCAGCAGCAGAAGCTCCTCCGGAAGTGTTCTGCGGCTCCTGCCCATCCATGCCTCCCCGCGTGGATGAAAGACAGGGTGACCCCTCTCACATTGGTCTGTCGAGGGTGCGTGACCTGTTTGTAGTGGAACCGGTAGCTATGTCGTTCTCGTCTACCGGTTGGGGCAAGCCCGCACACAGGACACTGGTACATGGTTCGGACAGCGTGGTGTGGCGGTTGCCCGGGCGGCGAATCAACGGTTCGGCAGACGCACGGAGACGGATACCGATCACGTGCGGCACATGGAGGAGGCATCGGTGGCGGGCGAGTCCCCCGACAGGTCGAAGCAGCGCGAGTCGTCGGCAGAACCGACGTCGGGGAGCGCGAGTCCGGTTCCCGAGGCGAGGGGTTCGGCTCCCGATCCCCGGCTGGCGGTGGCACGGGAGTCCATCTCCCTCGGAGGCGTGGACACGGCCACGAAGGTGTTCTCGGTACGAGAACTGCCGACCGCGGCCAAGAACGCCGACGATCCGGAGGAGACGGCCGCGCCCGAGGACTCGGACGACTCCGACGAGCGCGACGAGCCGGCTACGGCGGGTGACGCACGGCTCCGGGACGCGGTGGCGGCGTGGGTGGCCACGGCGGACGAGCCGGAGAAGGGTGCCGAGGATGACTCCGGGAAGCCCGAGAACGCCCCTGACAGCGACGCCGGCGACACGGAGACCCCCGCGGCCCCGGAGGCCGACAGCGAGCCGGAGACGGCCGCTGAGGCCGACGCGACACCGGAGAGCGACGCCCCCGAAACAGCCGTAGACGACGAGGCGGACCTTCCCGACACCGGCGACTCCGACCCCCCAGAGGCGCGGGGAACTGCGCGACCAACCCCCACCGACCCGCAGACGCACGACGACGGCGAACCCCCCGCCGACAAACCCGACGCAGCCGACACCGGCACCCCGGACTCCCCAGGGGCGCGGGGAACTGCGCGACCAACCCCCACCGACCCGCAGACGCACGACGACGAGGAACCCCCCGTCGACCAGCCCACCGCCGTGTTCAAGGCACCACGGCCCCCGGTGGACCAGCCGACCACCATGCTGAAGCTCGGCAAGGCGGCCGCGGCCGCGGCGGAGCCCAAGGAGCCCAAGGAGCCCAAGGGGCCCAAGGAGTCCAAGGGGCCCAAGGAGTCCACGACCCCCAAGACGCCCCCCAGGCCGGAGGCCGTCGCCGAGGCCGAGCGGACGAGCAAGTTCGTCGCGCTGAAGCCCCTCGACGAGCCCCGGCCGAAGCCGGACGCGACCGCGGTCGTACCCCAGGTAGGCCCGGAGCGGACCACACAGCAGCCCCTGCCGCCGAAGCCGCCCCTCGACCTGCTCGCGGAGCTCACCAACACTCCGCCACCCCCGCCCAGCCCCCTGCGCACCCTCGGCCGACGGGTCAAGATCTGGACGCCGCTCCTGATCCTCCTGGTCGTCGTGTTTGCGATCGTGCAGTCCGTACGCTCCCTCCCGAACCCCACGCTCAGCCTCACCGCCGAGGACTCCTACAGCTTCGACGGCAGCAAGGCCACCCTCCCGTGGCCCACCCAGGGCCAGGGCTGGATGGACGTCAACGGCATCGGCACGATGGGCGACTTCGGCAAGCAGACCCCCGTCGCGATCGGCTCCGTGGCCAAGGCCATGACCGCCTACATCGTCCTGAAGGACCACCCCCTCAAGTCCGGCGAGGAGGGCGCGAAGATCACCGTCGACGAGCTCGCCGAGAAGGAGGGCGGCTACAACAAGGAGGGCGAGTCCACCCTCAGCACCGTCAAGAAGGACGACGTCCTCACCGAGAAGCAGGCGATCTCGGCGATCATGATCCCCTCCGCCAACAACATCGCCCGGCTGCTCGCCCGCTGGGACGCGGGTTCCGAAGCGGCGTTCATCAAGAAGATGAACGACACCGCCAAGGAACTCGGCATGACGAACACGACGTACACCGACGCCTCGGGCCTGAAGGAGACCACCGTCTCCACCGCCGAGGACCAGGTGAAGCTCGGGAACGAACTGGTGAAGATCCCGGCCCTGATGGAGATCACGTCCATGGGGCAGTGGGTCGATCCGTCCGGGCAGAAGTACTACAACTACAACTATCTGGTCCCCTCCAACGGCGCGATCGGCATCAAGACCGGCACCACCACCGCGGCCGGCGGCAACCTCCTCTTCGCGGCCCGCAAGGAGGTCGGCGGTGAGACCGTCACCGTCGTCGGCGCGATCCTCGGCCAGCACAAGGCGCCGATCATCCAGACCGTCAACGACGTCAGCAAGACCGCGATGCTCGCCGCTCAGGACGCCCTGGCCTCGGCGAAGATCCTCAAGAAGGGCGACGTCGTCGGCTACGTGGACGACGGGCTCGGCGGTCACACCCCCGTGGTGCTCACCAAGGACGTCACCGCCGTCGGCTGGGCCGGCCTGAAGGTGAAGCTGTCCTTCGCCGCCGACGACGTACCGCACACCGCGAAGGCCGGAACCAAGGTCGGCACCCTCACCGTCGGTGACGGCAACGGCGGTGCGGTCGAGGTACCGGTCACCCTGCAGAAGGATCTGACCGAACCGGGCTTCACCGACAAGCTGACCCGCGTCAGCTGAGCAGGACACGGACGACCCGGGACAGACGCCCCGAACGGCCCGTCGGCCGGACCCCGCCGGGGTTCCGGCCGGCGGGCCGCGTGCTAGCGTCACGAACCGGGGCAGGTTGCCGCTGGGATGCGGCCGGGAAATGAAGACGGGACACCACGGGGAGTGCCTTCAGGTGGCCACTGCGGAGCCGACACGCGCCGACGACACCGACCCGGGCCCGGGTACCGGCCCGCGAATACAGGTGCCCGCGGAACCTGACGGCACCGAGAAGAGATCCCTCAGGAGCCGCGCCGGGACCGCCCTCCTCGCCCTGCGCGAGCGCATGCTGCGCCATCCCGTCCTCTCCGTCACCGCCCTGTCCGGCATCCTCCACATCGTCTGGTTCTTCACGTTCGCGAACAGTGGCGGCGACCTCGCCGCGCAGGACGCGTGGGCCGAGTTCGTCGGCCGGCACCCGGACTCCGCGTACAACCTGGCCTGGTACGGCGGAATGCACCCGGTGTCGTACAGCATCGTCTCGCCGTATCTGATGTCGGTCCTCGGCGTCCGTACGACGATGATGTTGGCCGGAACCGTCTCGGCGGGCCTGCTGACGCTGATCCTCATCCGCAGCCGGTCGGTGAAGAACCCGCTGTGGGCCTCGCTGGCGGGGGTGTACGCCTTCCTGTGCAACGCGGCCTCGGGCCGGGTGACCTTCGGGCTCGGCACGGTGTTCGCGCTGGGCGCGGTCGCCGTCGTCTTCTGCTGGCCGCACCGCTTGCGCCACAAACGCTGGGCGAAGGCCGCCAGCGCGGCGCCGCTCGCCGCCCTCGCGACCATGGCCTCCCCGGTCGCCGGCCTGTTCGTGGGCCTGGTGGCGGTGGCGCTCTTCCTCCAGAAACGGCGTCCGGGCGCCTGGGCACTCGGCCTCGCGCCCACGGCCGTGGTCGCCCTCTCCGCCTGGCTCTTCCCGTTCTCCGGCACCCAGCCGATGAAGATCGCCTCGGTGCTGCTGCCGCTGGCGTACGGCCTGCTCGTCCTCTTCCTCGTCCCGCGCGAGTGGACGACGGTCCGGATCACCGCGGGGGTGTACAGCCTGTCGGTCGTCCTGGTCTGGCTGGTGAGCTCGCAGATCGGCTCCAACATCTCGCGGCTGCCGATGCTGTTCGCGGGGGTGGCCCTGGCGGCCGCGCTGCCGTTCACGGTGCCGCGCTCCCGCAAGTGGTACGCCGTCGTCGTCTCCTTCGTCGGCTTCACCACCTGGATCGGCTTCAAGTCGGTCGACGACGTCGTCCACACGACCCCCACGGCGTCCTGGGCGCGCGAGCTGGCCCCCCTCGTCAACGAGCTCCAGGAGGTCGGCGCCGAGAAGGGCCGCGTCGAGGTCGTACCGGCCGCCTCCCACCGCGAGGCGTCCGCGCTCGCGCCGTACGTCAACCTCGCCCGGGGGTGGAACCGGCAGGCCGACATGGAGCGCAACCCGCTCTTCTACGACGACACCCTCAACTCCGCGAACTACCACGAGTGGCTTCAGCGCTGGGCCGTGCACTTCGTCGTCGTACCGAAGGACGAGCCCGACGGGGACGGGGGCGAGCGGGAGCGGGAACTCGTCCAGCGCGGGATGCCGTATCTGAAGCAGATCTGGGGCGACGCGAACTGGCAGCTGTTCCGGGTGACCGACCCGGCCCCGCTGGCCTCCCCCAACACGGTCGTCGACCGGGCCGCGCAGGGCGAGATGACCATGCGGGTGAAGAAGGCCGGGCGGATCCTCATCCGCATCCCGTACTCCCCGTGGCTGTCCATCGTCGACGCGGACGGCAAGAAGCTGAAGGCTCCGCAGGAGACGGAGGCGTCGAAGGAGCGGGATGCCACGCCGAAGGAGTACGACAACGTCAACGGGTGTCTGATGGAGACGCCGGAGGACGCGGACGGTGACAAGTGGACGATGCTGCTCGCGCCTCGGGCGGGGACGTATCGGCTGGCCGCGCCTTACACCGTGTCGCGTGGGACGCCTTGTCCGGATGAGTTGAAGTAGTCGGGCGGGTGCGGGTCGGTGGGGCTTGGCGCGCCCGCGCGGCGGAGCCGCACGTTGATACAGCCCCGCGCCCCTGGAAGCGGTCAGCGCAGCTGGTCTACGTATTTGTCCGTGCCCGGGATTGTCGGGACGAAGGGCGCCCGCAGTTCCACCCTGCCCATCGGCGGGTCCTCCAGGTCCGTGAAGTGCTGCTCCCAGCACTCCCTCGGGTCCGTCTCCAGGAACCAGAGCAATGTCAGGCGGGTGTCGACGCCCTCGACCTGCTTCACGTACGTCATGCGGTCGCCTGGGAGAGGGGTTGGGCGGAAGGCCGTCACCATGGCCGCCGGTGAGCCCGCCAGCCGCTTCGGCAGATGGCGTCCGACCAGCCACTCCAGCAACTCCCCCCGCCGCTCCGGGGATTCGGCGTCGATCACCTCCAACACCAAGCCCTGGTACGGGTGGTCCAGGGCATGGAAGTCCCTCGGGCCCGCCGCACCGTCGCGGTAGACCGTGGACTCGTGGTCCTGGAACGCGGTGAAGACGTGGGTGCGCTGCTGGAAGACCCGCCCGTCACGGTTGAGCCGCTTGTTGATCCCGACGGTCCACTTCATGTGCTCTTCGTAACGACCGGAGGTCAGCCAGTAGACCGTGATGTAGCAGCCGTCCGTAACCGGCTGGGCAACGGCGGAATCACTCGGGTACCGCAGGAGCTGGAGGTCGCGCGTGGCCACCCAGCGGCGCCCCGCGTATATCCAGGGCATGGCCATCGCTCCCGCTATGAAGTGATCGTCTTCGTACCATCTGTGGTAAGCGCGCTCGTAGCCCCGATGAGGTTCGACCATCGTGATCAGCGCATGCCCGACCTCCACTCCGTAGGGCCCGACCGAGGCAAGTTTGCCGTACAGGTCCAGATGGGCCGTTTCGCGTCCGACATCGCTCATCCGCGCTCCCCGCGTCTCTCGAAGGCTTCTCCGCAATGATTCTGACGATACGTCAGATATCGAACGACGGGAATGCGCGTGCGACCGGTCGCCCGAGCAAGTGATCTGCACTCAATGCACCGAAACACGCCCTGGAAATGGCTACGTTCAGGGGTGCATCAGACCGCTCCGGGAGGACACATGAGCACGCGCGGCACCACGCCATCGGAAGCGGTCGATGTCGCCTCATGGGACGGGGTGACCATCCCCGAGCGCGTACGCAACCGGACTTCGGTCGCCATCGCGGTCGGTGGGTCGCTGAGCACCTACGTTCCGCGGCGGCCCGGCTGCTACCTGCGCACTTCTCGTGACCGCCAGGGCGACGAGAGGAGCATCGGCCTTCAGCTCGACGATGCCGAGGCGAAACGCACCGCCCTAGGCTGGGCACCGTTCACCGAGATGTATCGGGAGAACGACACCAGCGCCTTCAAAAAGAAGCGCACAGTCCGGGCAGACGGCTCAGCCGACTGGGTCGTCGTCCGCCCGGAGTTCAGACGCCTGCTCGGCGACCTCCTGTCGGGGCGGATCGACGGGATCGTCTTCTACGACACCGATCGGCTGGCCCGCCAGCCAAGGGACCTCGAAGACCTGATCGACGTCATCGAGTACGCGAAGCGCCCCGCTGTAGGAGTCACGGGCAACCTGAATCTCATCTCCGACGCAGACAGGCACATGGCGCGAATGCTGTGCGTCATGGCGCTCAAGTCATCACAGGACACCTCGCGGCGCGTCACGCGAAATCATCTCGCGGACGCCACGGCAGGCGTACTCACCGGCAGGACACCCTACGCATGGAATCCGGACGGCACCCTCCGGCCCGACCGCGCACGCGTCGCCCGGCGGATCTACGAGCGGTTCTCGGAGGGCTCCTCCATCACGGGGATCGCCCGTGAACTCAACCGCGACGGGATTCCCTCACCGCGCGGCGGAAAATGGGCTCAACCAACGGTGAAGGCCATCCTGACCAACCCCCGCTATTGCGGGTTCGTCTCGTACGAAGGGAAGCACCGCACCGAGAACCACCGTCAGCGGGACGGCTGGGGGCGGGTGCTCATCGGGCCGGAAGGCCTGCCCATGGTGGGCAGGTGGGATCCGGTCATCCCCCGGAAGGTGTGGGCGGACACGCAGCTCGAACTGGACCGACGGAGGGCGCTCTTCGCGGAGAAGGGAATCCTCCGCAATCACGAAGGTGCCAACCAGCGCAGGTACCTGTTCACGGGATACCTGCGATGCGGGGTCTGCAAGGCTCCCATGAGCGCCAAACGGGTCGCGCAGCGCGGGCACGTCATCTACTACTGCCCGGGACGCGCCCGCAACGCCTGCGGCAAGGTCAGCCGCCGCGCGGAGCCAGTGGATCAGCATCTGGAGAAGCTAATCACCGAGTGGATGCACGGGCGCACGGAACCCAACTTCGGGGACGACGCCGCAGCCGCGGAAGACGCGCAGGACGCACAGGCCCGAATGGCGGCGATCAGTACCCGCAAGCGCACGCTCATCACCGCGTGGGCCGCAGGGGAAGAGTCCGTGTCCGACCTGCGTCCGGATGACTACTACCAGACCATCTCCGCCATGAACGCCGAACTCGATCGACTGGAACAAAGGGCCGCCGCGCACGCTGCGGCCACCCAGGCGACTCAGCAGCGCGACTATGCGACCGAGTGGAGAGACGGTGGCTTCGAGCAGCGTCGCGCACTGGTCGGCGAGATCTTCACAGCCATTCATGTCATGCCGTCCGGCAAGGGACGGGCTCCGTTCGACCCAGCTCACATCTGTCCCGTCTACGTGAACTGACTCATGCGCGCCAGCCGCTGGCCTTCCGTCTCGGACGCCCATACTCTGACGCCCCGTCAGATGATGCGCCAGAGCAGGGAGGCCGCGGGTATGTCACTTCTCTCCGGGAGGACCGTCGTCGTGTCGGGAGTCGGCGCCGGGCTCGGGCATCAGGTCGCCGCCGCCGTCGTGCGGGAGGGCGGGAACGCCGTTCTGGGGGCGCGGACCGAGGCCAACCTCGCCAAGAGTGCCGCCGAGATCGATCCGGACGGGGCGCACTCGGCGTACCGGGCGACGGACATCACCGACGAGCAACAGTGCGCGGGGCTCGCGGAGTTGGCGGTGGAGCGGTTCGGGCGGCTGGACGCGGTGGTGCAGGTGGCCGCGTGGGACAGCTACTTCGGCGGTCTTGAGGACGCGGACTTCGCGACCTGGCAGTCGGTCGTCGACGTGAACCTGCTGGGGTCGTTGCGGATGACCCGGGCCTGTCTGCCGGGGCTGAAGGCGGCGGGTGGCGGTTCGGTGGTGTTCGTCGGGACGCAGTCGGCCGTCGCCGCGCCCTCGCAGGTGCGGCAGGCCGCGTACGCCGCGTCCAAGGGGGCGCTGACCAGCGCGATGTATTCACTGGCGCGGGAGCTCGGGCCGTACCGGATCCGGGTCAACACCGTGCTGCCGGGCTGGATGTGGGGGCCGCCTGTGCGGGCGTACGTGCAGTTCACGGCGCATACGGAGGGGGTGCCGGAGGGCGAGGTGCTGAAGCGGCTCACCGGGCGGATGGCGCTGCCCGACCTCGCGACCGACGGGGACGTGGCGGATGCGACCGTGTTCCTGGCCTCGGACCGGGCACGGGCGATCACCGGACAGTCGTTGCTGGTCAACGCCGGGGAGCTGATGCGGTGAGTTCAGGTAGGTGAACTCAGGCCATCATCGCGAATATTTTTACCTCCCTTTGACGCAACGTCAGCTTGTCGTGTCCACGTCGTGGCGCCCACGATGAGCGCTGGCTGATCCCTGGGAGGGCGCATATGAACGGTCTCGACTGGGCCGTGCTCATCGGCTACTTCGGTGTGATGGTCGCGATCGGGGTGTGGTCGCACAAGCGCGTGGACGACGTCAGCGACTTCTTCACCGCCGGCGGCAAGATGCCGTGGTGGCTCTCGGGCATCTCGCACCACATGTCGGGCTACAGCGCGGTGATGTTCACCGGATACGCGGGCATCGCCTACACCTACGGCGTGACGTCCTTCGTGACGTGGTCCTTCCCCATCGCCCTCGGCGTCGCCATCGGCTCGAAGCTGTTCGCGCCGCGCATCAACCGGCTGCGCTCACGGCTCCATGTGGCCTCCCCGCTGGAGTATCTGAAGAACCGCTACGACCTCAGGACCCAGCAGGCGCTGGCCTGGTCGGGCATGCTGCTGAAGATCGTGGACGTGGGCGCCAAGTGGGCGGCGATCGCCACCCTGTTGTCGGTGTTCACGGGCATCTCCCTCAACCAGGGCATCCTCATCACCGGCGGCATCACGGCGATCTACTGCACGATCGGCGGTCTGTGGGCCGACGCCCTTACCGAGTTGGGCCAGTTCGTCATCCAACTCCTCGCGGGCATCGCGATGTTCGTCGCCGTCGTCCTCAAGCTCAACGACAAGGGCATCGGCTTCTTCGGCGCCTGGGACGAGCCGGAGCTGCAGGGCCACGGAGAGCCACTGGTCGGGCCGTACGGAACGGTCTTCCTGCTCGCCTTCCTCTTCATCAAGCTCTTCGAGTACAACGGCGGCATGCTCAACCAGGCCCAGCGCTACATGGCCACGGCCAACGCGCACCAGGCCGAGCGCTCGGCACGGCTCTCGGCGATCCTGTGGCTGGTGTGGCCGGTCGTCCTCTTCTTCCCCATGTGGATGTCACCGCTGCTGGTCCAGTCGCAGAAGACCGACGGCTCCGACTCCTACGGCCTGATGACCGAACAGCTCCTGCCGCACGGCCTGTTGGGCCTGGTGATCGTCGGCTTCTTCTCGCACACGATGGCCATGTGCTCCTCCGACGCCAACGCGATCGCGGCCGTCTTCACCCGGGACTGCGCACCGGTGGTGTGGCGCAGGGCGCGCAGTTGGAGCCAGGGGCAGGGGCTGCGGGTGGCCCGTATCACCACGGTCGTCTTCCTCGGTCTGTCGATGGCGGCGGCGACCCAGGTCAACTCCCCCACGTTCAAGGACATCATCACGGTGGTCATCAGGTGGGTCGCCGGCCTGATGGGCCCCATGGCCATCCCGATGATGCTCGGCCTGCTCCGCCCCTTCCGCCGCTCCGGCCCCACGGCCGCGCTCACCAGCTGGTCGATGGGCCTGCTCGCCTTCTGGCTGGTCAACTACCCGATCAGCTGGAACGTCGAGGGCGGCGTCCCGCTCCAGTACCAGGTGTCGATCCCGCTCGCCGTCTCCCTGGTCCTCTACATCCTCGTCGGCTTCATCAAGCCCGAGGACACCCCGGAACGGCTCGCCATCATCGAGAAGATCAACACGGACGGGGACGGCGACGGGGCGGCGGCCGCGGCGATCCCGGCTCCGGCGGGCGGTGCGGACGACGTGATCGGTACGAAAGTGAAGGACTAGCCCGTTTCTCCAAGCACCGGCCCTACCCCCTCGGATAGCGGGCCAGCCACCCCGGGGACGCCCCCGCTGGGCCGTGCAGCGCCGGGCCCTGGGTCATCTCCATCGCGAAGTCGTCGGCCAGCTCCAGCAGGGTGGGACGGCCCTCCAGTTCGGCCAGCCAGGCCGGCGGAAGGGCCGTCTCGCCGTGCAGGGCGCCGAGCAGGCCGCCGGTGAGGGCGCCGGCCGCGGCGGAGGGGCCGTCGTGGTTGACCGCGAGGCACAGACCGTGCCGTACGTCCTCCCCGACCAGCGCGCAGTACACGGCCGCGGACAGCAGCCCGTCCGCCGAGCCGTCGGCGGCGAGTTCCTCCACCCGCGCCGGGGTGGGCATCCCCTGCCGCACCGCACCCAGCGCGTGCTGGAGCGCGTCCGACACCGGCTCGTGCCCGGGCCGCGCGGCGATCAGCGCGAGCGCCCGCTGCACCGCGCCGTCCAGGCCGTCGCCGAGGGCCAGCGCGTGCACGATCACGGCGTAGGCGCCCGCCGACAGATAGGCGACGGGGTGACCGTGGGTCTGCGCGGCACACTCCACGGCCAGCTGTACGACGAGCTGCGGCTCCCATCCGACGAGCAGCCCGAAGGCCGCGGACCGGGCGGTGGCCTCGGGGCCCAGCTCGTTCGGATTCTTGGGCGACTCCAGTGTGCCCATGGTCTCGTCGCCGAACCCGATGAGCAGGGACCGGGTGGGATCGCGGCGGGCGTACAGCCACTCCTCCCGGGCCAGCCAGCCGTCGTCCTTGCGCCGCTCGTCGGGCCCCCAGTCGCGCTGGGTGGCGGCCCACCGCAGATACGCCCGGTGCAGATCGGTGGGCGGATGCCAGGCGCCGGTGTCCCGGCGCACCTGGGCCCGTATGAGCCCGTCCACGGTGAAGAGGCTGAGCTGGGTGAGATGAGTGACGGCACCGCGTCTGCCGTACCCGAATCCGAGGTCCACGAGCCCCTCGGCGCCGTACGTCTCCCTGATCTCGTCCAGTCCGAGCCCGTCGATCGGCGCACCCAGCGCGTCGCCCACGGCGACCCCGAGGAGCGTCCCGCGCACCCGGCTGCGAAAGTCCTGCTGCTCGGCACGCCCCCAGACGACGGCCCCGGCTGTCGCACCCACCAAGACCTCCCGTGGCGACCGTCCGTATGTACGACATCCAGCACTGTAATCGACGGGGGGTGCGGGGTTCAGGGGGCGTGTGGGTATGCGCCGCTTTCACCGAAAGGCGAAGGGGTTGGCGTCATTCCGCCGGCGGTCAGTGGCCGGACCTCGTATGGCCGGCCTGAAGCGCGTCCCGGGCCTCGGTCGCCGCTGTCAGGCATGCGGTGGTGTGGGAGGACCGGGCCGTCGCAGGGGCGGTGAGGAGTTCGGCGAGGACGCCGGTCAAGGAGGCCAGGTCGTCCCATTCCGGGTGGAGAGCGAGGAGCTCGGACAGGCCCCGGTCCGCCGCCCTCCCGTCGGACAGCGCGCAGCCCAGGAAGCAGTGGGCCTGGGCTCGCATCGCGGGTGACATGTCGGGGTCCTGCTCGACCAGTCGGGACAGATCGCGCCAGAGGGGCTCGGCGGCCTCCGGGCCCTCGGCGCAGTGGACAGTCATGGCCAGTTGGAAGGTGCCCAGGAGCGGTTCCCTCTCGGGCAGGCGCTCGGCGAGAGCGCGGGCCCGCGCCCACCGGCCGTGGTGGCGGTGGAGTTCCACACGCATGTCGTCCAGGTCCGCGTCAGGGGCCGCTGTCAGCCGCCCCTCCGCCTCCTCCCACCGCCCGCACCACAGCAGCAGTTCGATCGCGGCGCGCCGCTCCCACTGCATCTCCGGATCGAGCGACACGCAGCGGTCCAGGTCGGACAGGGCCTGCTCGGTGCGGCCGATCGCCAGACACACCCGGCCCCGCCGACCGTAGGCCCAGGCGTACTCCGGGTCGGATGTCAGGGCACGGTCCAGGTGGTGGAGGGCCTCCTCGTAGGCCTTGCGGACGTGGTGGATCGCACCCAGGACCGCCAGTGCGGTCGCGTGGGTCGGGTCCTGTGCCAGGACGGCGTGGAGGAGGGGCGACGCCTCGTCGTACCGGCCCTCGAACCAGTACGCCGAACCCAGCTCGGCCTGGATCCAGTAGGTCTCCGGTTCCGCTTCGACAGCCCGCCGCAGATCCTCGAACACGCCGTCCTGGTCGGCCAGCCCGCGCTTCACCCTGGATCTCATCACCAGCGCCCAGCCGTAGTCGGGGACCAGCGCCACGGCCCGGTCGAAGTCGGCCAACGCCTCTTCATTGCGGCCGAGTTCACACAGCGCCTGCCCCCGGCTCGCCAACGCCGACGCGTAGCCCGGCTCCAGCTCGACCGCGCGCGCCAACTCCGCCACGGCCTCCTCGTACCGACCCTCGGTCCGGTACACGTCCCCGCGTTCCGAGGCGATCCAGGCCCGGTCGGGCGCGAGCGCGGCCGCCCGGTCCAGGTCGGCGAACGCCTTGTCCAGGTGGCCGCGCGCGCGGTGCAGCCGGGCCCTGCGCACCAGCGCCCAGAGGTACTCCGGATCGATGCTCAACGCGCGGTTGAAGTCGGCGAGGGACTCGTCGAGCCGGCCGAGACCGTGCCGGCACACCGCCCGCCCGGCCAGGGCGACATCGTCGGTGGGGTCGAGGGCGACCGCACGGGTGTAGTCGGCCTCCGCTTCCTCGAAACGCGACGCCAGACGGTGGGTCGCGGCCCGCTCGGCGACGATCCACCCCGCGTCGGGGGCGAGTTCGACGGCGCGGTCGAGAGCGGTCAGGGCCGCCGGGTAGTCGTCGAGCAGCTGGTGGGTGAGGCCCCGGCCGTAGTGGGCCAGGGGCTGTCCCGGATCCAGCTCGACCGCACGGTCGTACTCCTCCAGGGCCTGTCCGTACTCCTGGTGTCTGCGCAGTTCCCTGCCGCGCAGCGCGTGCGCCTCCGCCCGGCCGGACGGGTCGAGGCCGGGGCGGGTCAGCAGCAGGTCCGTCGCCGTGGTCACCCCGCTCTCCTCGTCCGCGAGTGCCGCGCCCAACGACCTTCCCCACTCGCGCAGTACGGCGTTGTCCGCCGCGTCCCCGGCCTCCTCCAGCATCCGCGCCCAGCGCCGGGCGACGACCTCGTCCTCGCGGCAGGCCACGACGAAGCCGCGCAGCGCCTGGGCGAGCGCGGCGGGCGGGCGCGCGCACAGCAGGTGGTAGACCTCCTCCAGGCGCAGCTCCCACCACTCCTCGTCCGCCCACAACTCCTCGGCGCGGCGGCCGAACTCGGCGTCCTCGCGCCACTCGGCGTACGCCTCGGCGAGCCGCCGGTGCCGGGTCGTCCAGTCGGTGCGGGACCGGCGCCGCTCCAGCCGCAGCATCTGCGCGCGTACGACGTCGTGGTACTGGAGCCGCTCCCCGCGCTGACCGACGAACGGCAGCGCCGTCAACCACTCGTACAGCGCGTCCAGTTCGCCCCCGGACCCGGACCCGGACTCGGACTCGGCGGCGGCGGCGATCAGGACCCGGAAGACGTCCGCGTCCAGTCGCCTCGGCAGCGCGCAGGCCCTGGCGACCTTCCGGCGCGCCTCCGGTTCCGGCTTCAGGAACCGTTCCACCGCGGTCGTACTCGGGTCGGTCACGTTGTCCGGGCCGTCGGGCCGCTTGGCCGCGAGGGTCGACACCAGGACCGGGAGGCCGCCCGTCAGGCGCAGCACCTCCTCGACGACCGGCTCGGCCACGATGCCCCGCGTGGCGAGCAGGCGGCGCGCCTCGGCCTCGGTGAACGGGGCGAGCGGCACCTCCGCCACCACGTCCAGGCCGCTCCAGCGGGAGGCGTCCAGGGGTCGCTGCCCCGCGGTGACCACGACGACGGCGGCGGGCAGCCGGCCGTGCTCCCGTGGCTTGGTGAGGACGTCGTACAGCCACGGGTCGAGGAAGGGGCCGGTCCGCTCGTATGTGTCGAAGAAGAGGACGATCCACGGTACGGCGGAGGCGGCGGCCCGCAGTTCGCCGAGCAGCACCGGGGTGAGGACCCGCTCCGGGGTGAGCACCAGGTCGACGTCGTCGGGGTTGCGGAAGCGGGCGCCGAGGCCGGCCCGCAGCCGGTCGGCCCCCTGGGCCAGCCGATCGGCGGGAAGGGCGCGGGTGACGAGACTGGCGCCGGGAAGGGCGGTCTCCAGGGCGCCGAGGCCGAGGTCCACCGCCATCCTGCTTCCGGCCGAAGCCGACGCCGAGGCCGTGTCGGCCGAGGGATCCGGCGCGAGCGCGGCGAGGGCGGCGGCCTCCGCCTCGCGCCGCCGATCCCGCCAGGTCGCGAGGCGCCGTTCCAGATCCTTCAACCGCCGTCCCTGGTCGGCGAATTCACGGCACAGCGTCTCCATCGCCTCCGGCACACTGCCGACCCCGTCGTCCACATAGGCCGTCAGGGCCCCGCGTTCGCGGGCGAGCTGGGCCAACTCCTCGACCAGGGAGGTCTTTCCGATGCCCGCGCTGCCGTGCACATGGAAACGGAACCGGTGCCGGGCGTCGCCGGGTGGGATGTCGAAGTTGCCCAGGAACGCGGCCCGTTCGGCCTCGCGGCCCACGAAACCGGCCCGTGTGCGCAGCAGGATCAGCTCCTGCTGCGACGGCTCCGCCTGCGCCATGCGTCCGTCCCCTCGTCACGGCCCGTCCACCCCCATTCTGACGCAATCGATCTGGATCACACCGCCCCGCACGGGGAAGATGGCCCCCATGGCATCCACACCCCCACGCACCACACGAAGCGCACTCCACCTCTCCGCCACCCTTCTCACCGCGAGCGTCGCGCTGTACATAGCGCTCGTCGCGTTCGGGAACATCACGGACTTCGGGACGAACCAGGCGTTCGTACAGCATGTTCTCGCGATGGATACGACGTTCAAGGACGACGATCTGATGTGGAGAGCCGTCACCAGCAAGGGACTTCAGAACACGGCGTATGTCGCGATCATCGTCTGGGAGACGCTCGCGGCGCTCGTGCTCATCTACGGCACGTGGCTGTGGGCGCGCCGGGACGACCAGGCCGCACGGCGGTTCTCCACCTACGGCCTGCTCATGCTGATGCTGCTCTTCGGCGCCGGGTTCATCGCGATCGGCGGGGAGTGGTTCTCCATGTGGCAGTCGGACACCTGGAACGGGCTGGACGCGGCGCTGCGGGTGTTCCTGCTGAGCGGGGTCGTGCTGCTGGTGGTCAACCTGCCGGAGCGTGCCGCTAGTTGACGACGACGACCTTCGTCCCCGTCTCGCCGAACGTCCACAGTGCCGAGCCGTCCGCCGTCCTCATGCGGATGCCGCCGGTCTGGGCGCCGTCGGCGGGCGGGGGTGAGGAGCCGTCCACTGCGTTGGAGAAGGCGACGTTCACGCCGCCCACGGCCGTGAAGTACACGATGTGCTCGATCCGCACGCCGTCGGATCCGGTCGTCGGGTCTTCCCGGCGCAGGGAGACGGAGTAGTTGCCCGGGGCCGGGTCCACCGTCCCGGGCCAGACGGCGAAGGTGCGCCGGGCTGCCTCGCTCGCGTCGACCAGCCACACCCGCTTCTCGCCGAGCGAGTAGACGATCCGGCGGCCGGTACCGGAGCTGTCCGGGAGCGCGGTCGCGGACGGTTCGGGCTGCGCGGACGCGCTCGGGGACGCCGACACGCTCGGCCGGGCGCTGGCGGCCACGCTCGGCTTCGTTCCCTTGTCGGCCTGTACGGCCAGGGCGACGACAGCGGCGATCGCCCCCACGGTCAGACCCGTCACCCAGACCTTCGGGGCTGGCACGGCACGCATCTCCTCGGCTAAGGATCCCCGTCGAACGGGGGTCGGATCATCGTACCGGCCCCCGCCGAGAGGCCCTTCCTCTCAGACTCTCGGAGCACCTCAGTCCAGCACCGGCAGCAGCTCCGGCAGGTGCCCGTCGGAGACCTGTGCCGCCCTCTGCCGTTCCTGCGGCACCTCCCCGTACAGGGTCGTGCGGGGACGCGCGGGACGGCCCGCCGCCTCCGCCACCGTGATCAGGTCCTTCACCGACTTGTACGAGCCGTACGACGAACCCGCCATCCGCGAGATCGTCTCCTCCATGAGGGTGCCGCCCAGGTCGTTCGCCCCCGAGCGGAGCATCTCCGCCGCGCCCTCGGTGCCCAGCTTCACCCAGCTGGTCTGGATGTTCGGCACCCAGGGGTGCAGGAGCAGTCGCGCCATCGCCGTCACCGCCCTGTTGTCCCGCATCGACGGGCCCGGGCGGGCGATGCCGGCCAGGTACACCGGGGCGTTGGTGTGGATGAAGGGGAGGGTCACGAACTCCGTGAAGCCACCGGTGCGTTGCTGGATGCCGGCCAGGGTGCGCAGGTGGCCCAGCCAGTGCCGCGGCTGGTCCACATGGCCGTACATCATCGTCGAGGAGGACCGGATGCCGACCTCGTGCGCGGCCTCGATCACCTCGATCCAGGTCGCCGTCGGCAGCTTGCCCTTGGTCAGCACCCAGCGGACCTCGTCGTCGAGGATCTCGGCGGCCGTGCCGGGTACGGAGTCAAGTCCGGCCTCCTTGGCGGCGATCAGCCACTCTCGGATCGACATGCCGGTCCGGGTCGCGCCGTTGACGACCTCCATCGGCGAGAAGGCGTGCACATGCATGCCGGGAACGCGGGACTTGACCGCCTTCGCGATGTCGAAGTACGCCGTCCCCGGCAGGTCCGGATGGATGCCGCCCTGCATGCAGACCTCCACCGCGCCCACCTCCCAGGCCTGTTGGGCCCGGTCGGCCACCTGGTCCAGGGACAGGGTGTAGGCGTCCGCGTCCGTCCTGCGCTGCGCGAACGCGCAGAAACGGCAGCCCGTGTAGCAGACGTTGGTGAAGTTGATGTTGCGGGTCACGATGTACGTCACGTCGTCGCCGACCACCGACTTGCGGACGTCGTCGGCCACCCGGCACAGGGCGTCCAGGGCGGGCCCGTCCGCGTGCAGCAGCGCGAGGGCCTCCTCGTCGGTCAGCTTCGTGGGGTCGTCGGCGGCGGTGCGCAGCGCCTCCCGTACGTCCGTGTCGATGCGCTCCGGCACCATCCCGGGCGCGGCCGCCTCGCGCAGGGCGCCCCAGTCGCCGTACACCTCGTCGAAGTCGTCACGGCGGTCGGACGTACGGCCCTCGGTGTCGATGGAGGCGTGCAGATCCGTACGCCCGGACGCCACGAAGACCTCCTCCGGCTCCTGCCACGGAAGCCCCCGCGGCTGAGCGTCGGGACGCGCCAGTCCCGTCTCCTGGTCCGCGAGCGCCGCCACGTGCGGCCGTAGCCGGGGATCCAGCCAGGGCTCGCCGCGACGCACGAACTCGGGGTACACGCACAGCCGTTCCCGCAGTTCGAACCCGGCGGCACGCGAGCGCTCGGTGAGCTCCTCGATCTGCGGCCAGGGGCGCTCGGGGTTGACGTGGTCGATGGTGAGGGGGCTGACCCCGCCCCAGTCGTCGATCCCCGCCCCGATCAGCCGCTCGTACTCGTTGTCGACGAGGTTCGGCGGGGCCTGGATGTTGGCGGCCGGGCCCATGATGAGGCGGGCCACCGCGACCGCGGCGACCAGTTCGTCGAGCTCCGCGTCCGGCATGCCGCGCATCGCGGTGTCCGGCTTGGCGCGGAAGTTCTGGATGATCAGTTCCTGGACGCCGTGGTACGCGCGGGAGACCCGGCGGAGGGCGAAGAGGGAGTCCGCGCGCTCCTCGTACGTCTCGCCGATCCCTATGAGAATCCCCGAGGTGAAGGGGACGGAGGAGCGGCCCGCGTCCTCCAGGACCCGCAGCCGTACGGCGGGTTCCTTGTCCGGGGAGCCGTGGTGCGGGCCGCCGGGCTCGGACCAGAGCCTCGTGGCCGTCGTCTCCAGCATCATGCCCATGCTCGGCGCGACCGGCTTCAGGCGCTGGAAGTCGGTCCAGGACAGCACGCCCGGGTTGAGGTGAGGGAGGAGGCCCGTCTCCTCCAGGATGCGGATGGAGATGGCACGGACGTAGGCGATGGTGTCGTCGTAGCCGTGCGCGTCCAGCCACTCCCTGGCCTCCGGCCAGCGGTCCTCGGGCTTGTCGCCGAGGGTGATCAGGGCTTCCTTGCAGCCCAGCGCGGCACCCTTGCGGGCCACGTCGAGGACCTCGTCCGGGGACATGAACATGCCGTGCCCGGCCCGGCGGAGCTTGCCGGGCACGGTCACGAAGGTGCAGTAGTGGCACTTGTCCCGGCAGAGCCGGGTGAGGGGGATGAAGACGCTCTTCGAGTACGTGATGACACCGGGGCGGCCCGCCTGTTCGAGGCCCGCGTCCCTGACGCGGGCCGCGGAGGCGGCGAGGTCGTCCAGGGCCGCACCGCGGGCCTGGAGCAGCACCGCGGCCTCGGAGACATCGAGGGCAACGCCGTCCCTGGCGCGTTTGAGAGCGCGACGCATGGAGTTCTCGGTGGGGCCGGTACCGCCGGGGCGGTCGGTGGGGCCGGTTCCGGAGGTCGCGGAAGTCGTCATCCTTCGAGCATACGAGCGGGCCGATCAAGCCGGACAAGCACTGCTGGGTCCGCTGTGGACGGTACGGCGTTACACACTGTCACCATCACCCTGGATATAACGGGCATACTCATCAAGCACCTTGAGCGTCTCCCCCTCCCCCGCCGCAGGCAACTGCAGCACGACCTCCTCGATGCCGAGCTCGGCGTAGTGGGCGAGCTTTCCGGGGGTGGGCAGGACGGCGTAGGGCACCACCTGCAGCGCGGCCGGGTCGCGGCCGGCGTCGGACCAGGCGGCGCGCAGTACGGGCAGGGACTCGGTGAGGCCGCGTCCGCCGATGGGCAGCCAGCCGTCGGCATACTCGCAGATGTGGGAGAACAGCTTGGGCCCGGCGGCGCCGCCGACGAGAACCCGTTTCCTTATGGGCTTGGGGAAGGCATGGCTGGCCCGCACGCTCCCGAACTCGCCCTCGTGGGCTGTGGGTTCGTCCGCCCAGAGCGCCTGCATGAGTGCCATCCGGTCGCGGACCAGCTCCCTGCGGGTACGCCACTCGACCCCGTGGTCGGCGGCCTCCTCCACGTTCCAGCCGAACCCGAGCCCGAGCGTGAACCGGCCGCCGCTGAGGTGGTCGAGGGTCGCGATCTGCTTGGCCAGGTCGATCGGGTCGTGCTGGGCGACCAGGGTGATGCCGGTGCCGAGCCCGAGCCGCTCGGTGACGGCGGCGGCCTGGCCGAGCGCGACGAAGGGGTCGAGGGTACGGCCGTACTCGCGCGGCAGCTCGCCACCCGCCGGATACGGGGTGACTCGCTCGACGGGGATGTGGGTGTGCTCGGGCAGATACAGCCCGGCGAAGCCCCGCGCCTCCAGCTCACGGGCGAGCCGGGTCGGGGTGATGGTCTCGTCGGTGAGGAAGATCGTCACGGAGATGCGCATGGATGCATCTCTACCGGCCGAGGCGTCACATGTCCATACCGACTGGTCGGCATTGGACTGCGTCGGAACGCGCCGTCGTCAGAACGCACCCCCGCTGTCCACCCAGCTCTCCACCCGGTGGTCCGCCTCGGTCAGCGGGGGACGGTAGGCCCAGGCCCGGTCCAGCTCCGCGCGCTGTACGGCGTCGAGGTCGCGCTCGGCCGGGTGCGGGAGCAGCGCACGGCAGTACGGAGCGAACCGGTCGCGGCGGAACGGCCACACCCACGCCACCGCCCAGCCCAGGATCAGCGTGAACGCCGTCCACATCCACAGGAGTATCAGGACCGCCATCACGAAGCCGCCGCCCCCATAGCTGAACACGTGCCCCCTGTTGAGCAGTTCGAAGGCGGACCAGCCGCTGAACAGCACGGCGGGCACCAGGGAGAAGTGCAGGAGCCGGTCCGTCCTACGGCTGGACCAGCGCGGCCACCTGGCGTCCTCGGCGCGCAGAAAGGCGTCCCGGCGCCCGCGGTGCTCGCCGTCCGCGACCAGCTCCTTCAGGGACCAGGGACCGTCATGACCGCTCAGGGCGGCCAACACCGCGGCCGGGAGCGGATGTTCCGGTGTCTCCGGGCCGGGATCGGCGCCCCGCTCGGTGACTTCCACCCGACCGTCGTCGGTGACCCGGACGAGACCGGCCGCCAGCAACACGGCACCCGCGGCCCGGTCGGCATCCGCGTTGACACCGGCTGTGGCGACCGCGTGGTACGGGTCGATCCGCGCCGGATCCAGCCGCGCCACGGCCCTCCGGTCGGCCCGGTCACGAACCCACCACAGCACGCCGAGCACCACCCACGCCCCGCCGGCGAGCGCCGACGCCACGCCGTACATCTCCAGTTGGCTCACGGGCGGAAGTTGCCCGTAACGGCCCGAATTCATGTACGACGTCGCCTGGAAGCCACGGGCGTGCCCCGCTGCACGGTCCGCTTCATCACCGACCAGGGCGTACTGCTCACGACGGCCCCACTGCCGCTGTCGGGCACCGGCACGGTCGAGTGGCGCACGACTCCGGCCCACACGAGGTACGTACGCGCGGAACTGCGTCATGAGACGGCAGCGGGTCCCCTGCCGGGAGCGGTGGCGGCGCTCACCAACCCGATCTTCCTGGGGCAGTGGCCGCCTGCGTCCACATCACTCCGACCCGTCCGCCAACTCCGCCACCACCGCCGCGTGATCCGACGGCCACACCCCGTCCACCGGCCCGTCCCCCGCCCGCCGTACGCCCAGGACGTGGCCCAGCCCCGTCGCCCCCGGGGGGCCCACGTGGATGTAGTCGATGCGGACCGGTGGGGACACGCGGACGTAGGGGTTGGCGGGGTCCCAGGTCGCGGAGGGGGCCGTCGGGTCCGCGTACTCCCAGGCGTCCAGGAAGAGTTGGCCGGGAGCGGCCGGTGCCGTCTTGTAGCCTCCGAAGAGGCGGATCTCGTCGGAGTCGGGCCAGGCGTTGAAGTCGCCGGTGATCACGGGCGGGAAGTCGGTGCCGGAGCGGTGCGCGGCCACGAACTCGGCAAGGGCGGCGACCTGTTGGCAGCGGATCGCCGACGCGTCCGGCGCCGAGGCGAGGTGGGTGGTGAAGAAGGGGATCTCGTACGACGGTCCCGCGAGCCGGGTGTGGAAGGCTAGGCGGCCGTCGTCCAGGTCGGCGGGCGCGGGGAGTCGTAGCACCGCCTGGTCGACCACCGGCCAGCGGCTCAGCACCGCGTTGCCGACCTCCACGCCGGGGTCACCAATCCGTCGCTGCCAGCGCTCCGAGGCGGGCGACGCGGCCCATGCCCAGTGCAGGCCCAGTTCGCCGGCAAGCCACTCGGCAAGGTTCTCGGTGCCCGCCGACCACACCTCCTGGAGGCCGACCACATCGGCCCGCAGCTCCCGCAGCACCGCAAGGATCGCCTTCTGGCGTTCCTCCCACGGGCCGAAACGCCACCACAGGTTCCAGGTCACCACGCGCATCGCCGACACCCTTCGTCCGCCCGGCCGCACCCTGAGATCATCGAGGCCGCCGGTCAGGATACGGAAGACGAGCGACAGGAGTCTCAGAGACCATGTCCCGCAACGCCGAGCGCAAGTACCGCGCCGCCAGGGCCATTCAGCGCCGACTCAACCCGGTCATGCGCCGACTGCCCCTCCAGACCGTCCTGGAGACCACCGGCCGCACCTCCGGCCTGCCCCGCCGCACCCCGGTGGGCGGCAGGCGGGTCGGCGGCTCCTTCTGGCTGGTCTCGGAGTTCGGGGAGCGCTCGCAGTACGTCCGCAACATCCAGGCCGACCCGCGGGTCCGGGTCCGGATCAGGGGCCGGTGGCACACGGGCACGGCCCATCTCATGCCGGACGACGACATCGCCGTACGACTGCGCTCGCTGCCGTCGATGAACAGCGCGGCGGTACGGGCCATAGGGGCCGGGCAGCTGACCGTGCGGGTGGATCTGGAGAACTGACGGGCGATGGCCCTGTTTCGACCGGGACACCGCCGTACCGGCGTTCAGTGAGCGGTGTGCGTCACTTCGCCGGCTTGTAGAAGGCGTACGTGGCCGTGTACTGGACGCCGACCTGGTCCGTGCCGGTGCACGCGGTGGCCGGGGCGACGCCGCCGGTGGTGTTCAGGCGCTGTATGTAGGAGACACCGCCGAAGACGCCGGTGCCCCGGGTGGCGGTGGCCTGGAGGAGGAGCTCGGGGATGGTGCCGGTCTTGGGGGAGCTGGCGATCGCCGCCGCGTTCACCGCGCTGCCGTCCACCGTGGACACCCAGACGGGGCCCCGGGAGTGCAGGGCGACGGTACGGCCTCTCTTGTCGGAGAGGGTCGCGGCGGGCTCCAGGAGCTTCCAGGCCCCGTCGGTGCAGGTGTAGGTCTGCGTGCCCCGGGCCGCGTACACGCCGGTCAGCTTGTTGCCGTCGGGCACCTTGAGTGCCGCGGGGGCCTTCACGGGCTTGGGCGCGGGGTCCGAGGGCGTGGCGTAACCGGTGGTCGCACCCAGGAGGGCGGTCGCGGCGGCGAGGCCCGCGGCGGTCAGAGCGAAACGCTTGGTGAGCTTCAAGTCGGTTCTCCGGGACGGGATTTGACTGACGTTCAGAGCAGCGGCATCGATGCCGTCGCCCTTCGCTCCGGGACTCTACGGGCCCACCCGCGGGTTACCGGCCAGTTGGCCGAACACGCGTCCCCAAAGCCGGCTCACCCCGGCCAGACGATCGACTGCACCTCGCTGTAGGCGTGCAGCGCGTACGACCCGCAGTCCCGGCCGACCCCGCTCCTGCGGAAACCGCCGAACGGCGCCTCCATGTTGCGGCCGACCGTGTTGACCCCGACTCCCCCCGCCCGCAGCCGCCGTGCCACGCGGAAGGCCCGGGCGACGTCCGCCGACCAGACGTAGTCGATGAGGCCGTAGTCGCTGTCATTGGCGAGGGCGATGCCCTCCTCTTCGTCGTCGAAGGGTGTCACCGTCACGACCGGGCCGAAGATCTCCTCCCGGGTCACCCGCAGCTCCGAGCCGCAGTCGGCCAGCAGGGTCGGGGCGACGTAGAAACCCCGCTCCAGAAGGGGCCGTTCACCGCCGACGACCACGGACGCACCTTCCTTCCGGCCGAGTTCGACGTACGACTCCACCCGCTCCCGGTGCGCGCCCGAGATCACCGGCCCGACGACCGTCCCGGCCGCACGTGGATCGCCGACCTTCAACCTGCCCGCGTAACCGGCCAGTTGCTCGACGAGACGGTCGTAGACACCCCGCTGCGCCAGCACCCGTGTCGGCGCCGTGCAGATCTGCCCGCTGTAGAAGGAGAACGTGGTCCCGATCCCGGCGACGGCGCAGGCGAGGTCCGCGTCGTCGAGGACGAGCGCCGCGCCCTTCCCGCCCAGCTCCATCAACTGCCGTTTCATGGACCGCCCGCACACCTCGCCGATCCGCTGTCCGACCGCGGTCGAGCCGGTGAAGCTGACCATGTCGACGTCCGGTGAGTCGACGACGGCCTCGCCGACCTCGACGGAACGGCCGCTCACCACGTTCACGACCCCGCGCGGCACACCTGCGGCCTCCAGTGCCTCCGCCATGCGGTAGACGGACAGGGGGTCCTGCGGGGCGGGCTTGACCACCACCGTGTTGCCCATGGCGAGGGCGGGGGCGATCTTCCCCGCCGGGTTCGCCCAGGGGTTGTTGTACGACGTGACGCAGGTGACGACCCCGACGGGCTGCCGTACGGCGAGCGCGCCCATCACCGCGGCCTTCCCCATCGGCCCGGCCTCGTTGATCTGCG
This sequence comes from Streptomyces sp. NPDC019531, assembly GCF_044903305.1. Taxonomy (NCBI): domain Bacteria; kingdom Bacillati; phylum Actinomycetota; class Actinomycetes; order Kitasatosporales; family Streptomycetaceae; genus Streptomyces; species Streptomyces sp. NPDC019531. The sequence continues at coordinate 140,812 of NZ_JBJDQL010000020.1, forward strand.
GCGGGACCGCCCACTCGGCGGGCTCGACCCGCGCGTACCGCCGGAAGCGGGCGACGGCGACACCGACCTGCATCCCACGGGCCACACCCGTGGTCGCCCCGGTCTCGGCCTGGGCGAGTTCGGCATACGCGTCGAAACGGCTGCCGATCACGGAGGCGGCCCGGGCGAGGATCGCCGCCCGCTCCGCCGGTGCCGTGCGCGACCACGGCCCGAAGGCCTCGCGGGCCGCGGCGCAGGCCGCGTGCACCTGATCCCGCGAGGCCTCCGGAGCCCACCCGACGGTCTCCTCGGTGGCCGGGTCGACCACCGCGTAGTGGCCGCCGTCGGGCGCCACCCACTCACCGCCGACGAACAGCCGCTGCCCCTCCACGGGTGAACTCACCTGGTGCTCACCGTCCGTGTGTCCCGCCCGGACCGCAGCACCCGGCCCGGTACGGCCCCGCTCACCACGTCGTCCCGGATCGCCTCGACCCCGTTGACCCACACGGCTCGTACGCCGATCGCCTTGGAGTCCAGCCGCGGGCTGTCACCCGGCAGGTCGTGCACCAGGGTGGCCGTGCCCGCGTCGATCCGCTCCGGGTCGAAGAGCACGAGGTCCGCATGGAAGCCCTCCTCGATCCGCCCGCGCTCCCGCAGCCCGAACAGCCGGGCGGGATCGTCGGTGAGCATCTTCACGGCCTGCTCCAGCGACGTGAGCTTCCGCCCGCGCAGACAGTCCCCGATGAAACGGGTCGTGTACGGCGCCCCGCACATCCGGTCCAGATGCGCGCCGGCGTCGGACCCGCCGAGCAGCACGTCCTCGTGCTGCCAGGCCTCGGCACGCATCGCCCAGGACGCCGGGTCGTTGTCGGTGGGCATGGGCCACAGGACCGTACGGAGATCGTCGGCCACGCAGATCTCGACCAGCGCGCCGAACGGTGTCTGCCCGCGCTCGGCCGCGATGTCCTCCACGACCCGCCCACTGAGCCCGCGGTTCGCCTCGCTGTAGGTGTCCCCGATGACGTACCGCCCGAAGTTGGTCAGCCGCCGGAAGACGCCCGCCTCCTTGGCCTGGGAGTGCCTGAGCAGTTCCTTCTGTACGTCCGGGTCGCGCAGCTTCTCGATCCGCTCGGGGACGGGCAGCCCGAGGACCGGCCCCCACCCGGGGATGAGGTTCAGCGCGCAGAAGGTCCCCAGGGACATGTTCATCGGTGTGAGGATCGGCATGGTGAGGGCGATGACCCGGCCACCCGCCTTGCGGGCCTGTTCGCTCGCGAGGAGTTGCCTCGGCACCCGCTCCGGCACGGCCGAGTCGATGGTCAGCACGTTCCAGTTGAGCGGTCGCCCGGCCGCCGCGCTCATCTCCACGAACAGTTCGATCTCGGCATCGCTGAACTGGTCGAGACACCCGGCCACGATCGCCTCGATCTGCGTCCCCTCGTGTTCCCCCACGGCCCGTGAGAGCGCGAGCAGTTCGGCGGGCAGGGCGTGGCGGGAGGCGACGGGCTTGCCGTCCCCGTCGGAGTGCGTGGACGACTGGGTGGTGGAGAACCCCCAGGCCCCGGCGTCCATGGCATCGTGCAACAGCCGCAGCATGTCGTCGAGTTGCTCGTCGGACGGCTGCCCGCCGACCGCCTCCGGTCCCATCACATACCGCCGCAGCGCGCAATGCCCCACCATGAAGCCCGCGTTGACCGCGATACGCCCCTCAAGGGCATCCAGATAGTCCCCGAAGGACTGCCAGCTCCAGGGCGCCCCCTCCTCCAGGGCCACCAGGGACATCCCCTCGACCTTGGACATCATGCGGCGCGTGTAGTCGGCGTCGTCGGGCCGGCCCGGATGGAGCGGAGCGAGCGTGAACCCACAGTTCCCGGCGGCGACGGTGGTGACCCCGTGATTGAGGGACGGCGTCGCGTACGGGTCCCAGAACAGCTGGGCGTCGTAGTGGGTGTGGGGGTCTACGAACCCGGGGGCGAGGACGAGGCCGGTGGCGTCCTCGGTGGACCGGGCCTCCTCACTGATGTCGCCGATCGCGGCAATACGGCCATCCCGTATCCCCACGTCAGCGGTGAAGGCGGCCGCGCCGGTCCCATCGACGACGGCGGCACCTTTGATGACGTGATCAAGCATGGGGCTCACCTCCTGGCCTACAGGGGATCGACCTACTCAGGGGCGCGGGGCTGTATCGATATGCGGCTCCGCCGCGTGGGCGCGACCAGCCACAACGAACCCGCACCCCGCAACGGCGATTACGCGGCACCCCGGAACCGGGACGTCCGATGCACAGGATCCGTATCGATCTTCGGAATCACGTGCTCCCCGATCAACCGAATCGTCTGCAACGTCTCCTCCTTCGGCACCCCCACCGGCAACCCGAAGCTCAACTGATCCGCCCCCGCCTGTTCCCACCGCTTGCACTGCCGCGTCACCTCATCCGGATCCCCGCAGATCAGCAGCTCCTCCTCGATGAGCAGCTCCACGAACTCCGCGTTGTACTCGGGCAAGGTCTCCGGCCACACGGGGAAGCCCTCAGGCCGAGGGAACGTGTCGTGATACCGGAACACCAGCGAGGGCAGATAGTGCAGCCCCCCGTTCACGGCAACCTCAATGGCCTCGGCATGAGTTGGCGCACAGATTGCCGTCGTCGTCACCATCACGTTGTCGTTGACGAAGTCCCCGATCGGCTCCGCGTCCACGACCGCCGTCTTGTACTGCTCCAGCACCCACTCCATGTCGGACACCTTCTGGATGCTGAACCCGAGCACCCCGAGCCCCTTACGGGCGGCCATCGCGTACGACGGCGGCGACCCGGCGGCGTACCACATCGCGGGGTGCGACTTCCCGTACGGCTTCGGCAGGATCTTCCGCGGCGGCAGCTGCCAGTGCTTGCCCTGGAAGCCGACGTACTCGTCCTGGAGCCACATCTTGGGGAACTCGGCGATGGTCTCTTCCCAGATCTCCTTGGTGTAGTTCATGTCGGTGACACCGGGTATGAACCCGAGGATCTCGTGCGACCCGGCCCCGCGCCCGCTCCCGAACTCGAAGCGGTTCTCGGTGAGATGGTCGAGCATGGCCACCTTCTCGGCGACCTTCACGGGGTGGTTGACCTGGGCAAGCGGGTTGAAGATGCCGGAGCCGAGATGGATCCGGTCGGTCGCGTGCGCGAGGTACCCGAGGAAGACGTCGTTGGCGGAGAGGTGCGAGTACTCCTCCAGGAAGTGGTGCTCGGACGCCCAGGCGTACTTGAAGCCGGACCGGTCCGCCTGGATGACGTACTCGGTCTCCTCCATCAGCGCCTTGTGCTCGGCCAGCGGGTCGGTCTCGGCGCGCTTGCCGACGTATCCCTGTACAAAGAGCCCGAATTCCAAGGCGGGTCACCGTCCCAAGTCCTGGTGGTTCCTGCGAGTGCTACGACTTTCTGACGTGCCGTCAGATTCGTCAATAGATGATGGCTCGTCAGATGACACTGACCCCCGCCAGCCAGCCGCCGTCGATCACGAAAGGCTGCCCGGTGACGTAGGAGGAGTCGTCGGAGGTGAGGAAGAGGGCGAGGCGGGCCACCTCCTCCGGGCGCCCGATCCGGCCCAGCGGCACGAGCTTGCGGTACAGCTCGTTCAACGCCTGACCCATCCCCTCCGCGTCCGCCGCCGGGTCCAGCTGGGCCGGGTTGGACATCGCGGTGTCGATGGCGCCCGGGCACATGGCGTTGACCCTGATGTGCCGGTGCGCCAGTTCGAGGGCGGCGACGCGGGTGAGCCCGAGGATGGCGTGCTTGGTGGCGGCGTACGCGCCGACGGCCGCCATTCCCGTCACCGCCGTGTACGAGGCCGTGTTGACGATCGTGCCGCCGTCCTCCATCGCCGGCGCAACGGTCTTGATGCCGAGGAAGCAGCCGACCTGGTTCACCCGCACGACCTGCATGAACTCGTCGAGAGGCGTGTCGACGAGGGAGTTGAAGCGCAGGATCCCGGCGTTGTTGACCAGCCCGTCGACCCGCCCGTGGGCCTCCTTGACCGCACTCACGGCGGCGCCCCAGTCCCCCTCCTCGCCGACATCGAGATGGACGTACAGCCCACCCAACTCCTGGGCCAGCGCCTTCCCTTGCTCGTCCAGCACATCCGCTACGACCACGCTCGCGCCCTCGGCCGCGAACAGCCGCGCCTCCTGCTCCCCCTGCCCGCGCGCCGCCCCGGTGACGAGGACGACGCGTCCGTCGAGCTTGCCCATGGCGCACTCCTTCGCATCGGTGGATGGCGACAGCGTAGCGCCGTACCTGACGGAGCGTCAGATAGCCGCGGGATCTGTTTGCCCCTCGCATATGCACATCTCAAGTAACCGCAGAGTAGGGATATTTGACTCTGTCGGCGCCATAAGAAGCAGCTCAATAATCCTCAACGGAAAGGCAAAGTCACCCTCAAGGAGAGAACGGGACATGGCCAAGAGGCGCTTCAAGAACAAGAAGGTCCGGTACGTGGCGATCGCGGCGGCGATCACGTCCGGAGCGGCCGTCGCCACCGTACTGCTGCCGTCGGCGAACGCGGCAGAGGAGAAGACACCGGACGAGATCATGGCGATGTGCCACAGGGCTGCGAAGATCAACGGTGAACAGCGGTCAGTGAGCGATTTCGATGCCCGCTTCGGAGACGGGTTCGCGGCCGACACCTGCGATTTCCAAGAGACCAACTTCGAGACATTCGACGGTCCCACCGAGAAGGTCACGGTCGACTTCCCGAACTGCGAGCCGAACGCCACCGACCCGGCGAAGGTCACGACCGAATGGTCGACGGCGGTGGCGCAGGGCAAGGGCAAGTACACCGTGACCCAGCAGGGCGCGGGCGGCGGGATCCTCGGATTCCTGAGCGGCTCCTGGCAGAAGCACAAGGGAACCCTGGACCTGACCATCGAGTCGGCGACCGCCAGCGAGTCCGAGGAACGGGAAGTGCCCGTCGGCAAGGTGCTCTCCATGGAGTTCACGCCAAGGATGCAGCGCATGACCGGCATCTGGAAGGTGCACATCGACGCCCGCGAGCAGGGCACCGTCACCCCCGCACAACCCGAGGTGAACCTCGAAGCGGAGGAAGTCGTCGAAGGCCCCTCGATCCTGGAGGGCGCCGCCGGCGCACCCGGACGTGCGGACGGCACCTCCAAGGCGGTCCTGACCGACTGCTGACGCCCTCCCACCTCGACCGACGCCCACTACTGCCCAGTACAGGAGACACACCATGACACGCGCCGGCCACAGCGGAAGCCACCGGAGCAAGAAGAAGCGCATCACCCTCGTCCTGGCCCCGGTCGCCGCCCTCGCGGTGATCGTCCCGCTGATGAACAGCGCAGGCGCCGCCACCCCCGACGAGGTGGCCGCCGACTGCCAGAGCGACTCGGACAAGCTGGAGAACTGCGAGTTCGTCGACGTCCAGGCCAAGAGCGACAGCCTCGGGCCCAACGAACGGGTGTCCGCCGTGACCGACAACTGCGGAAGCACCTCCGAGGCCACGAAGTCCTTCAGCGTGAGCGCGTCGGTGACGAGGATCATCCAGATAGAGAGCGGATCCGCCGTCGACGTCGGACTGAAGCTGGGGAGTTCGATCTTCGAGATCGGCCTCAAGTACAACGAACAGAACATCACCATTTCACGCGACGACAAGACGACCTCGCTCTCCTTCACCCGCAGCGACACGGTGAAGGCGGACCACATAGCGTTCTTCATGTGGTCCCATAAGCGCACCGATGTGAGCGGCCACCTCAAGGCCACGTACAAGGAGCCACAGGACGGCCAGACAGTGTTCTTCTCCCCCAGCGAGGGGGCCGCCACGGTTCACGTCTTCTATCCGCACATCCTGAACAACGGAACCCCGGACGGCCGCCTCTGGCTGCGCAACGTCCAGTGTGGAACACCGCAGGCGGAGGGAATTCTGAACAACCAGAACAGCGTCCGCACCGAACCCGGATTCGGCGAGGGCGGAGAGAACGTCACCGACGTCGAGATCCCGCTGTCGGAGATATCGGCATCGTAGGAGATAAGCAGGAGAGAAGCGGCGAAGAAGAGACCAGGTACGGGACACTCGACTGGCCCCCGCGGTTCCCGCGGGGGTATTTCCCTCTGCGAATTCCGTGCGTCAGCGGGCCAGAGCCCCCTGACTGCCACCGCTCGCGGCCCCCAGCCACCGCAGCACCGCCTCCGTGCCGCCCCGGACGTCGAGCTTGGCGTAGATGTTGCTGAGGTTGTTGCGGATGGTCTTCTCGGTCAGGCTCAGCCGCAGGGCGATCTCCTGGGCCAACAGGCCGGTCGACAGCAACTCCATGATCTGCCGCTCGCGCGGCGAGAGCAGGCCGCGCAGCCGCGTCATCTCGTCGTCGGCCTCGGCCATCCGCCGGGCCTCCTCCCGCAGGGCGTCGGACGCCGACGGCGAGAGGTAGGTGTGCCCGGCGAAGGCCGCCTGGGCCGCATGGGACAGCATCTGGTCGCAGTAGTCGCCCTCGACCAGATAGCCCGCGCCGGCCCGGAACGCCGCGACCACCGCCTGGACGTCCCGGCGGGAGCTGACGACGATCACCGGAACGTCCCGGGATCCGAGTTCGTCCACCAGCCCGGGAAAGGTCACCGCCGGGTCCTCGCAGCGCAGCAGGACGACGTCCGCCGTGGTCTCGCGCAGCCCGGGGTAGGGCGGGAGAAGGTGCAGCACACGGCTGACGAACGGGTCGTCCGGGCCCGGCCAGTCGGCATAGGGCCAGGGGTCCCCGGAGGAAGCGAGTACGACGGAGAGCCGCTGGAGGGATTGCACTTCGGGGGTCCTTCCGCCGGAGCCATCACGTCCGTACGTTCATACATACGCGGCCCGGCGTGAGCATGCTCAAACCTTCAAGGAGAATGTTGGGCAGTTCAGTAACCCGCATCGAGCAGCGGCCCCACCTCCGCCCCGAACTGGGCCATCTGATCGGTGAGTTCGCCGATGTCCCGGCATCGGAAGCGCACCTGGATCTGGTCCACGCCCATCTCCCTGTACTCCCGCAGCGGCTCCACGAGGGCCTCCGGCGGCCCGGTGAGCGTGCGGCGCCCGACCTCCCACGCGGGCGAACCGACGTACAGCGGCTCGGTAATGGCACCGATCGTGAGCGGCGGCCCGTCGCCCCGCAGCCGCCGCAGCGTCGCGATCTGCGCGGGCAGCCGCGCCCGCGGGTCCCCCTGCGGCAGCCACCCGTCCCCCTTGAGCGCGGCCCGCCGCACGGCAGCCGGCGAGGACCCACCGACCCACAACGGCACCCGAGCCTGGGCTGGCCGAGGCCGCTGCCCGAGCCCCTCGAAGTCGTACAACTTCCCATGATGGACGGGGAATTCATCCCCGAGCGCGGCCCGCAGCGCGTCGATCGTCTCGTCGAGTACGGCACCCCGGTGCTCGAAGTCGGCCCCGAGCGCCTCGAATTCCTCCTGTACGTGCCCGGCCCCGACCCCGAGGATCAGCCGCCCCCCGCTGAGGTGGTCGAGGGTGGCGTACTGCTTGGCGGTCAGCAGGGGATGCCGTAGCCCCACGACGGCCACATGACTGAGCAGCCGCACCCGCCCGGTCACCCCCGCCAGGAAGGCGAGGGTGGCCACCGGGTCGTACCAGACCGTGCTCATCGCAGGCGCGAGGCGACGCGGGATCGCCACGTGGTCGCAGGCGGCGACATAGTCGAACCCGGCCCGATCGGCGGCCCGCGCCACCTCGGCAAGATCCTCAGGCCCGGCCCCGGCCTCCCAGGGCTCGGCGTAGATCGTGCTCTGGGACTGGACGGGGAGCTGGATGCCGTACTTCACGACGACAACCCCCTCTTGTGTGTGGGGTGATGGCCGCCATCGACCTTTCTGACGGTCCGTCACATAGTGAAGGCGCGGGTCGTCGGAGACAAGACGCACGGTGACCGGAGAGGGTGCCCGCCCCATACCTTGCGGCTCAACTGACTAGTGTCCTGAGTCTGGAATTCGGTTCAGATATCCGGCGAGGCGCTCAAGGATCTCGTCCGCGGTCTTCGTCCATACGAAGGGTTTCGGGTCTT